>NZ_BHGL01000033.1:116786-310702 GCF_003864975.1 Sulfuriferula thiophila | reverse complement strand
TTCCGCCAGCGTTCAATCTGAGCCAGGATCAAACTCTTCAGTTTAATTCCTGTTTCGCTACTCACCATTACCCTGAGGCAATCGCTTTCGCTGTCGCAATACTCAAAATATTACTATTCCAAGTATGCGTATTTACAACAATATTTTTCGTCTTAAAATACCGTCCCGGTTGCCCAGACCAGCATCTCAAAACCGCTACTGTAAATACCCACACTTATCGATTGTTTAGTTGTTAAAGAGCGATGTTGCTTGGTTGCCAGCGCTTCGTTTTACGCACCACCTTTCGGTTATGCTTGCTTCGCTGCGCTAACAACGAGGTGCGAATTATACTCACCTAAAATCATTTGTAAAGCTTTATTTACATAACCAGATAATTAACTTTAAACTACACTTTTAATTATCTGATTATATTGCTGAATTCTTCCGGTAACTCGTTACCAGTTGCGCTCAACGAGCGCGAATTATACAGCCTGCAATGCTGCCGTCAAGCGCTTTTATTAGCTAAAAATACTTTATTTCGCTTTGAGGTCCACGCGAGCATTGCCATACCCGCAAACAGCATCACTCCAAACCCTGCCACAGTAGATGTCACCGGCAATTTTTCCGCCAAACCATAGCCGCTAACCAAAACCAGCATAGCTATGTTTTCAAACAGATTCTGCACCGCCAACGCACGCCCCGCCCCTACGCTCTGGTGACCGCGCTGCTGCAACAAGGCGTTAAGAGGAACGACAAACAATCCGCCCCCCATTCCCAGCAATAATAATAGCAACGCTACCGGCATCAGATTGGTCTGCGCAGCCATCACCACTATAACCGGCCCTATTATCAACCCTCCCAAGTATGCCCGACGTACATTTTCCAGACCAACCCAGAGCGCCGCGATAGCTGCCCCAATCACAATTCCTATCGATAACACTCCCATTAATTCTGCGGGTGTTTGATTATTAGTTATACCTAACGCCAACGGCACCCAGGCAAACAACATCAACCTTAATGTGGCGCCACAACCCCAGAACAAACTCGTCCCAAGCAGACACATACGCGCGGCCGGATCGCGCATCAACGTCACACTTCCTTGCCAAAATTCTTTGAACAGCCCCGGAATATCCCATTTAGATATGTCATGTTCCGGACTTATCCGTGGTATTAATAAATTGATTGCTGCTGCTATTGCATATATGACGAGCACGCTGAGCAACGCCACGACAATAGACCTGTCTGCCAATATCCCGCCCAGCAGAACCCCAAGCAAAATTGCAGCTATTGTAGAACCCTCCAGCCAGCCATTCGCCTTGACAAGCTTTTCAGCACTAAAGAATTGTCCGAGAATGCCATACTTGGCTGGTGAATATATCGCAGCGCCGACCCCTACCAGCAAATACGACCCTATGGGGCCAGCGCCAAGCAACATCAGACAGGTTCCCAGCAATTTGATTGCATTACCTATCAACAGCACCCTGCCTTTGGGCAGAGCATCCGCTAACGCACCCACCATGGGCGCCAACACGATAAATGGCAACACAAATCCCACCTGAATCCAGCTGATATGTTCCGGCTGCCCACTTGCTTTCATCATAGCTATGGCCGCAATCAGCAACGCATTATCTGCCAGCGCCGATAAAAATTGTGCTCCGAGCAATGCGAGCATGGGCATATCGCTAAACTTGATATTTAACGCCTGCTGCTTCACACCCCACCCCCCATTATGTTTAATGTTACATAATCGACCTTGCCCGTACCGAGTAACGGCAGCACATCTACATGAATCACTTTACGCGGCACCAGAACTTCAGGAAAACCGTTTTCTTTGGCTGTTTGCTGCAAACGCTCCCGCGTCATCTCCTTATCTACGCTATAAAGCAGAATCGCCTCACCACGCTGGGCATCAGCTTGGGTAGTTGCTGCATGCTGGTATAGCGGCGACGCAAGAGCTGCGATATTCTCTACTACTTCGAGCGACACCATTTCACCCGCTACTTTTGCGAAGCGTTTTACGCGCCCTATGATGTGAATAAATCCCTGCTCGTCTTTTTCAACAATATCACCTGTTTCATACCACCCCTCACCCAAAGCAGACTTAGGTCGCTCCAATACCCCGGGATGCTCCGCACGCAAGTAGCCGGACATCAGATTCGGACCACTCACATACAACATTCCACCCACCCCGATTCCCGGCACTGGTAGTATTTTTGAGTCGATACCCGGCAATAGCTGCCCCACCGAATTTTTTTTATACGCCATAGGCGTATTCACAGCCAGCACCGGTGCAGTTTCTGTTGCGCCATAGCCCTCCAGGATGCGAATTCCGAATTTCTCGAACCACATGTCGCGAACACTATCGCTTACCTTTTCCGCCCCAGCCACTACATATCTCAGCCGATAAAAATCATAAGGGTGAGCATACTTTGCATAATTACCCAGAAACGTGCCGGTGCCGAACAGTATCGTGCAGCTTTTGTCGTACACCAATTCGGGGATAATGCGGTAATGTAACGGGCTGGGATACAAGAACACATTCATGCCAGTGAGAATAGGCATCAATGTCCCGCCAGTCAGCCCGAACGAATGGAACATAGGCAGCGCATTAAATACCTTGTCAGTGGGCTGCATATCAATTACGGCACGCACCTGAGCGACATTCGACAGCAATGCCCGATGCGACAGCACCACTCCCTTAGGCTTCCCTTCGGAACCCGAAGTAAACAATACAACGGCAGCAGACTCGGGATTCCCAGCATGCAATATTAATCGCGGGTAATATGTACCAAGCACCAGCCACACCTTATCCGTCCAGCGCAAACTTTCCCGCACGTCTTCCAGATAAAATAGCTTAATACCAGCCAATCCCTGCACGACCTCCGTTAAGCCCGCCTTTTCCAGGAATGCACGTGAAGTCAATATCAGCCGTACTTCTGCAGCGATACAGGCGTTCGTCATACCATCCCGCCCGGACGTGTAATTTATCATTGCAGCAACACGATTAAGTGCAGACAAACCAAAAATTACGCCAACCGTTGCAGCCAGATTCGGCAACAGCACGCCAACACGCTCCCCGGTTGCGGTCTCACGCTCCAGCACCCGCGCTATCGCCAGCGACAGTTTCCACAAAGTACGATAGCTCATGGGAGTCTGACGCATATCTTCAATCATCTTGCGCTTGCTGCCATATATCCCCATAGTCTCGATCAATGCCTGCCACAAGGTCTGGCGCGGCCGCGAATGAAACAACATATTTTGCATAATCACACGCAACGCTTCCCCTGATTGCTTACGGCGCATTTTGGCACTCGGTAACTGCGGCATGGCAATTTCAACAGCCGGTTGCACGCTAATGCGGATTGCGGGGAATAAATGATGCGGATAATCGCCGGTCAGCCGGCTAAAATAGGAACGCGCCGGGCCATCCAGCCGCACAGGTATCACTGCAGCGCCAGTCTTGGCAGCGATGAACGCTGGGCCGTCGTATACCTTCATCAGACTTCCGGTCAGCGTAATCCGGCCTTCAGGGAAAATAACCACCGGACGACCGCTTTCCACAAGCCTCAATATTTTCTTCACCGCCATCGGTTGGGTAGGATCGACCGCAAGATACTCCACCAACCGCAACAACTGCCGCAGAATTGGATGTTCCGCTACCCAACTATGCACAATAAATACCGGCTCTACCGGTAAGAACAAACCCAGCAAAACACCATCCAGAAAGGATTCATGATTAGCCACAATCAACGAGCGCGGATGATCAAATGCCTGCAAATCTCCCTCTACCCTGACACGAAACAAAATACGACATATCCAGCGCAACACCGCCTTGATCACCGTACGCACCATGACACCTCCATAATTATTCTGACAACATAAGCCAACTTTAAAGCAACTACAGTATTTACACTAAAGAATTCAACGTCCAGAAACTGCAAAAGCTATAATAGCGTTGAGGAGAATTTATATGCGCCCCATCATTTCACTTATCGCCGCGATGACAAAAAATCGCGTTATCGGCATCCGTAATACACTACCCTGGCAACTGCCAGCTGATTTACAGCATTTTAAAAAACTTACGTTAGGCCATCCCATCATTATGGGACGAAAAACCTATGAATCGATCGGCCGACCCCTGCCAGGCCGCACCAACATCATCATTTCACGCACCGACTTCGCGGCCCCTGCCGCGTGCAAGGTAGCCAATTCCATATCGTCAGCTATTGCACTATGCCCGGATAATGAAGAAGCATTTTTTATTGGCGGTGAGCAACTGTACCGGCAAGCACTGCCTATTGCAGACCGTTTATACATAACAGAAATCGACACGGAACTTGAAGGCGATGCATGGTTCCCGGAATTCGACCTCAATGACTGGGAGCAAATCCAGCGCGAACCTCACTATGATGAAATCAACGGATATGCGTACAGCTTCGTCATCTACCAACGCAAACACACTGAACATTCAGCATCATAAAAATCTCATAATTTTGGTATCGACAGCATATAAATAATCGTCAAAACGTTACCCGATTGTTACTAATATAATGAGAACTTGTAACTTCCAGACAATAAAAAAGGCGCCAAAGGCGCCTTTTTTATTGTTAGTTACCTAAAGCATTAGCTCCAGGAACGATTGCCGTTACTGCGGTTACCGCTGGTACCGCTCTTGAAACCGCCACCAGCACCTTGACCATCACGACGTGCGCCACCTGAACCAGCAGGACGTGGAGCGCTGTCACGACGTGGTGCAGCACCAGTCGTGTTAGCCGGTTGACCCCAGCTATTACCATTTGCGCTGGTATTGCCGCTACGATTACCGGCACCAGCATTGCTGCTGTTAGCATAACCATTGCTGTTCCCACCATTTCCACCATTGCCATAACCGCTGCTGTTAGCATTGCCGCCGTTGCCATAACCACTACCGCTACGACGCTGCTCACCCTGACCTGATGGACGACCACGACCACCCGTGCTAGGACGGCCGCCACTCGGCGCACCAGTGCGTGGTTTGAGCTTAGGCTCAAGACCCTCAATTACCTGCGCAGGAATCAATTGGCCAGTAAAACGCTCAATGCGCTTCAACTGCATGGAATCACGCGGGCTAGCCAACGACACAGCAATACCCGTCGCACCTGCACGGCCGGTACGACCGATACGGTGAACGTAATCTTCCGGATTCTTAGGCAAATCGTAGTTAATCACGTGAGTAATACCCGGCACATCCAGACCACGCGCAGCTACGTCAGTCGCAACCAGCAAACGGATCGAACCGTGACGCATTTGAGTGATAGTACGGGTACGTGCACCTTGATGCATATCACCGTGCAATGCAGCAACTTTATGACCCGCTGCTTGCAAATCATCGGCCAGGCTATCCGCATCACGCTTGGTAGCAGTGAAGATAATTGCCTGATTGATATCCACATCATTAACCAGATGCGTTAACACGCGATTCTTGTGTGACAAATCGTCAACATAATGCATATGCTGAGTGATGTTTTCGTGGCGAGCCTGCTGATGTGCAATTTCGATACGTTTCGGGGTTTTCAGCAACTGGGTAGCCAGTCGGGCAATATTGCCTTCAAACGTTGCGGAGAACATCACGGTTTGACGTGTCGCAGGAGTCGCCATCGCAATACGCTCTACGTCATCAAAGAAACCCATATCCAGCATACGGTCAGCTTCATCAAGAATCAGCATTTCCAGACGGGAAAAGTCGATACGGCCGCGTTCGATATGATCGATCAGACGACCAGGCGTTGCTACCAGCACTTCAAACGGCTGTGACAACATTTTGTTTTGAATTGGGTAAGGCATACCACCCAGAATACTGACCACTTTAACGCGACGTAAATGCTTGCTGTATTTCTCAGCAGCGGCAGTAACTTGCAATGCAAGCTCACGTGTTGGAGTCAATACCAGGATACGCGGACCACGACCAGCCACAGGGCTAGGGGTAGAAAGCTTTTCCAGCGCAGGCAACATGAACGCAGCCGTTTTGCCGGTACCTGTTTGTGCGGATGCCAGAACATCATGACCTTCCAGAATCAACGGGATGGCTTCTAATTGGATAGGAGTTGCTTGGGTGTAACCTGAATCAGCAAGTGCTTGGACGAGGGATTCATTGAGACCTAGGGTTTCGAAAGACACAGATTTTTCCTTAAAAAAACGCAAAGCATAGGCCAACGGGGGGTAGGCTATGCTTATAAGCCATCCACTGCCGGCGCGGGAACATCGTCGCTAACCGGGTGGAGCTGCGCCTTCAGAAAAAACTGCTGAAACGCTATAAGGTCAGGGATCGATGGCGTGTTAAAAAACACGCGTCCAATCAATCGTAGAACTTGACTGGAGAAGCCGCATTGTACAGCAATATCATAATAAAACAAGCAAATACTAATATTTTAATAAAAAATACATATTTAACATGCTATAATTTTCGGTTTATCAGATCCGGAAACAATCACACATGTCCCGCGCGCTCCGTAATATCGCCATCATCGCTCACGTTGACCATGGCAAAACCACCTTAGTGGACAAACTCCTCCAGCAATCAGGCACATTCGCCGCTCACCAGTCAGTGACTGAGCGCGTAATGGACAGTAACGATCTGGAAAAAGAACGCGGCATTACCATTACCGCTAAAAACACCGCCCTGGAATACGAAGGCAACCACATCAACATCGTTGATACCCCAGGCCACGCCGATTTCGGTGGTGAAGTTGAGCGCGTATTATCCATGGTTGACGGTGTATTGCTGCTAATCGATGCGGTTGACGGCCCTATGCCGCAAACCCGTTTCGTTACCCGTAAGGCTTTGGCATTAGGTTTAAAGCCTATCGTTGTTGTAAACAAAGTCGACCGCCCGGGTGCGCGTCCTGATTTCGCTGTTAATGCGACTTTTGATTTGTTCGACAAACTGGGCGCTACCGAAGAACAACTGGATTTCCCGGTAGTTTACGCTTCAGCACTGAACGGCTTCGCCATGATGAGCATGAGTGAAACCAGCGACAACATGCGCGCATTGTTCGAAACCATTCTTAGTCACGTACCACCTCCTCCTGGAGACCCTGAAGCACCATTACAATTGCAGATTACCGCACTGGATTATTCCAGCTTCGTTGGTCGCATTGGTATTGGCCGCATCAGCAATGGTCGCATCAAACCAGGTCAAAGCGTCGTCGTCATGGCCGGCCCTGATGGCACACCTAAAACAGGTCGTATCAACCAGGTCTTGGGTTTCCAGGGTCTGAACCGCGTTCTCGTTGACGAAGCTGAAGCAGGCGATATCGTTATCATTAACGGTATTGAAGACATCGGTATCGGCGTAACCATTTGCGACAAAGAAAATCCGCAACCATTAGATATGCTCAAGGTGGATGAACCGACCCTGACCATGACTTTCCAGGTCAACAGCTCACCTTTGGCCGGCACAGAAGGCAAATTCGTTTCCAGCCGTCAAATTCGTGAACGCCTGAACAAGGAATTGCTCACCAACGTTGCGCTGAAAGTTGAAGACACGGACGATGCAGATACCTTCCTGGTATCAGGTCGTGGCGAATTGCATTTGACCATTCTGCTAGAAAATATGCGTCGTGAAGGCTTTGAAATCGCGGTTTCCAAGCCTCGCGTTGTATTCAAGGAAATCGACGGTGCTAAATGCGAACCTTATGAAGCACTCACCATCGACGTAGAAGAAGCCAACCAGGGCGCGATCATGGAAGAACTTGGTCGTCGTCGCGGTGATTTGCAAGACATGTCACCCGATGGTCAAGGTCGTGTACGTTTAGAGTACCTGATCCCAGCCCGCGGTTTGATTGGCTTCCAATCAGAATTCATGACGCTGACACGTGGCACAGGCATCATGGCGCACGTATTCGATGATTACGGCCCGATGAAAGCTGACATGCCTACCCGTCGTAACGGGGTTCTGATTTCACAAGAGCAAGGCGATGCAGTTGCTTATGCATTGTGGAAACTGGAAGATCGCGGTCGTATGTTTGTGTCCCCTGGTGACAAACTGTACGAAGGCATCATCATTGGTATTCATAGCCGCGACAATGACTTAGTGGTTAACCCAATCAAGGGTAAACAACTGACCAACGTTCGCGCGTCAGGTACGGATGAAGCAGTTCGCCTAACCCCTGCGATGAAAATGACACTGGAATCCGCCGTCGAATTTATCGAAGATGATGAACTGGTAGAAATCACGCCCCAGTCTATCCGTATTCGCAAGCGTTACCTGACCGAAAACGAACGCAAACGCAATCGTTAAAATCAGTTGCAACAAGCTCAACAAGGTGGAATCGTGCGAGCGGTTCCACCTTTTTGCTTTTTCCAAGAAGCACCCGCCAACCCTTTATTTTATCGCTGTTTCGTGATATTTTAACCAAGATTTTTTAACCATAACTAATGGAGTACCACCATGGCTGTTGAACGCACCCTGTCGATTATCAAACCTGATGCCGTAGCTAAAAATGTAATCGGTAAAATCTACCAACGTTTTGAAGATGCTGGCTTAAAAATAGCTGCTTCACGCATGATTCAATTATCCCGCGCAGACGCTGAAGGCTTTTATGCTGTTCATAGCGCACGTCCATTTTTCAAAGACCTGGTTGATTTCATGATCTCCGGTCCGGTAATGGTACAAGTTCTGGAAGGCGAAAACGCCATGCAGACTAACCGTGACCTGATGGGCGCAACCGATCCTAAGAAAGCAGATGCAGGTACAATTCGTGCTGATTTTGCTGACAGTATCGATGCCAACGCTGTACACGGTTCAGACTCTGTTGAGAACGCGGCTATTGAAATCGCTTATTTCTTCCCTGCATTGAACGTTTACACTCGTTAAACTATCCAATACGGTTTCTGATCAAACGACCTTCATGCCCATAAATTTACTCGATTACGACCTGCCTGGATTAACTGGTTATTTCGCTGAACTAGGCGAAAAACCTTTTCGTGCCAAGCAGGTGCTGCGCTGGATACACCATTCAGGCGTATCCGATTTCGAGCAAATGAGTGACCTTGCCAAGTCCCTGCGCGAAAAGCTACTGCAGATCGCTACAGTGACGCCACCGAAAATAATGGCCGAACAGGCATCCAGTGATGGCACGCGCAAATGGCTGCTTGACGTTGGCAGCATGAACGGAGTCGAAACCGTATACATACCTGACGATACGCGCGGCACGCTGTGCATATCGTCCCAAGTCGGCTGCGCCCTGGAGTGCACTTTCTGCTCCACCGGCCGCCAAGGATTCAACCGCAACTTGAGCGTTGCCGAAATCATCGGCCAATTATGGTGGGCAAACCGCGCATTAGGACATGACCCCAAAGGCAATCGCATCATCACCAATGTGGTGATGATGGGCATGGGCGAACCACTTGCCAATTACACCAACGTTGTTACTGCGCTCAATCTGATGCTGGACGATAACGCCTACGGCTTATCGCGCCGTCGCGTAACCGTGAGCACATCTGGCCTGGTGCCAGCCATGGACAGACTGCGCGAAGACTGCCCGGTCGCATTGGCTGTGTCATTACACGCCCCTAACGATAAACTGCGCGACGAAATCGTACCTATCAACAAGAAATACCCATTAGCAGAACTCATGGCCGCTTGTCAGCGCTATCTGGAAAAAGCGCCGCGTGACTTTGTCACATTTGAATACGTCATGCTCGAAGGCGTAAATGACCAGCCAGAACATGCACGGCAATTACTTGCCCTGGTGCGCGATGTACCCTGCAAATTTAACCTTATTCCATTCAACCCTTTTCCGAATTCAGGCTATCGCTGTTCCAGACCTGAATCCATCCGCCGTTTCCGCGATATTTTAATGCAAGCCGGCCTTGTCGTTACCACACGCAAAACGCGGGGCGAAGACATTGACGCTGCTTGCGGGCAACTTGCCGGGCAAGTTCAAGACAAAACCAAACGCACACTACGTCGAATTGAGGTGATTCAATGAATAAAGTTAAGCACTTGCTCACGGTTCTACTCAGCGTCACCACCTTCACTACGGCCTATCCTGCATTTGCAGAATCAAGCCAGCCAACATCGAATGCCAACCAGACTAACGAACAAACGCGTGCCCGTATCCACACAGAACTAGGGGCCGGCTACTTCAGTCGTGGTCAATATGCTGTAGCACTGGAAGAACTGCGCGACGCGCTTTCAGCAGATAATCGCTATGCCCCTGCCTATGGCGTTATGGGTCTGGTATACATGGAGCTGAAAGAAGACAAACCTGCTGAAGAAAACTTCCAGCGCGCAATGGATTTGGCACCCGGCGAATCCGAAATACATAACAATTACGGCTGGTTTCTGTGCACCCGTAACCGCTTCGATGAAGCCATTAAACAATTCAATATTGCACTTGGCAACCCTCTCTACCCCACACCTGAACGCGCCCTGACCAATGCCGGCATTTGTTTACTGCAAGCAAACAAACCTGACGATGCTCAAGGATATCTGGAGAAATCGCTCAAATTCCAACCCAATCAGGCTCAGGCGCTGACCAAGTTAGCCCAGATATACTTTCAACAGGGTCGCTTGTTCGAAGCACGCACATTGATAGAACGCTTCTTTGCAAATAACCAGCCAACGGCCGAAGCACTCTGGTTAGGCGTACGTTTAGCACGCAAACAGAGCAACAAGGATGCTGAAGCCAGTTATGGCTTGCAACTACGCCGCCAGTTTGCCGATGCACCAGAAACCCAGTTATTACTGCAAGGAAAGTACGACTAATGGACATGGCGGATAACCAGGAACCCGTTTTATCCGTCGGAACGCGGTTGCGTTCAGCACGGCAGACCGCAGGCTTGAGCGTTAATGACATAGCACAGCACATCAAACTGACACCAAAGCAGATTGACACCATTGAAAGCAATGGATTCGACGAATTAGGACTGGTATTCAGCCGCGGATTTGTGCGCAACTATGCCCGCCTGGTCGGGCTCGATGGCAATGCACTGGTTGCCGAAATGTCCAGCACACTGCGCAACAAAACTGAACCACTCAGCGTACATGATGAGCATATTCCATTGACCAGTGGTTTATCCAAATACTGGTTAATCATGGCCGGTCTTGCATTAACCATAGTTATTGGGGTGCCATTATTGGTATATCACTGGCTTTCCGCAGATGACACGCCTATCAAACTAGCCCTCACGCCCAAGCCCTCAGTAACTGCACCCGCACCAGCAAAACAGCCTGCTGCTCCAGTCGTTCCGGCCACCGTTGCAACACCTGCGACCACCCCGTTACCAGTTCCGGGTACTCCTCCCGAGACTGTGCCGAGCACTACAGCAAATACCGACACCCCGGCAGCAGGGCGTCTGCAATTCCAGTTTAGCCAGGATTCCTGGGTAGAAATCCGCGACAGTAAACAACATGCCGTGTTATCACACTTGTACCGTGCGGGCGAAACTGCCGAGGTATCTGGCACGCCTCCTCTTTCGCTGATAATTGGTAATGCAGCGCACGTCACCCTCAAGTACAACGACCAGACAGTGGACCTAGCACCGCACACAGCAGTTACCGTTGCCAAACTCACCCTACAATAGAGTGCATCATGTTTAAAATCGAACTCCCCCGACACCTCACACGCAAAGTCTGGATAGGCGACATAGCCGTAGGTGGCGATGCGCCTGTCGCTGTGCAGTCGATGACCAACACTGACACTGCTGATATCGAAGGCACCGTCGAACAGACTTACGCGCTTTGGCGTGCCGGCTCAGAGATGGTGCGCATTACCGTCAACACCATGGAAGCCGCAGAGGCCGTGCCGTATATCCGTGATGCACTAGCAAAACGCGGGTGCAACGTACCGTTGATTGGCGATTTCCATTTTAACGGACATAAACTGCTCACCAGCGTACCGGCATGCGCAGAAGCACTGGCGAAATACCGCATCAACCCCGGCAACGTCGGCAAAGGCAGTAAACGTGACGAGCAATATGCCGCGATGATAGAAACGGCAGTGCGTTACAACAAACCCGTGCGCATTGGCGTCAACTGGGGCAGCCTTGATCAGGCCCACTTGGCACGGATGATGGATGAGAATGCACAACTGGCAGAACCGCGCGAACCTGACTGGGTAATGCGCGAAGCTTTGATCACATCTGCACTCGAATCTGCACGTAAAGCTGAAGAAATCGGCTTAGCGCGTGACAAAATCATCCTGTCCTGCAAGCTGTCCGGCGTTCAGGATTTAATCAGCACCTATCAGGAACTGGCTTCTCGTTGTGATTATCCGTTGCACCTGGGTTTGACCGAAGCCGGCATGGGCTCCAAAGGCATTGTCGCCTCTACTGCCGCGCTATCCATTCTGCTGCAACAAGGCATCGGTGACACGATCCGTATTTCCCTGACCCCCGAACCGGGTGGTGACCGTACCCAGGAAGTAGTCGTAGCCCAGGAAATTCTGCAAACCATGGGTTTGCGCTCATTCACTCCCATGGTAGTCGCCTGCCCTGGCTGTGGCCGCACCACCAGCACCGTGTTCCAGCATCTGGCGCAGGACATACAACGCTACTTGCGCGATCAGATGCCAGTGTGGCGCAATCACTATCCTGGTGTAGAGGAAATGAACGTAGCCGTAATGGGCTGTGTAGTGAATGGACCGGGCGAGTCCAAACATGCCAATATCGGCATCAGCTTACCTGGCACCGGCGAAGTACCCGTTGCGCCCGTGTACGTGGATGGTGAAAAAACCGTAACCCTCAAAGGCGAGCGCATCGCCGAGGAGTTTCAGGCCATCGTTGAAGAATATGTGCAAAGTCATTATGGGTCTGCACAAGCACCTGCGCGCAATAAAACAATAACCATACACCCAGCTTCTTAAAATTATGAGTAATACCATACAAGCCATACGCGGGATGAATGACATCCTGCCTGAACAGACACCACGCTGGCAACAGTTTGAAGCTATCGTGCATGACTGGCTCAAGGCCTACGGCTACCGCGAAATCCGCACGCCCATCGTCGAACAAACCAGTCTGTTCAAACGCGCTATCGGTGAAGTGACTGATATCGTAGAAAAAGAAATGTATTCGTTTGAAGATGCGCTCAATGGTGAGCAGTTATCGCTGCGTCCTGAAGGCACGGCGGCATGTGTGCGCGCAGTTATCCAGCATAACCTGCTCTATAACGCACCGCAGCGGCTCTGGTATGCCGGCCCGATGTTTCGGCATGAACGCCCGCAAAAGGGCCGCTATCGTCAGTTCCATCAAATCGGCGTTGAATCATTGGGTTATGCCGATGCTGACATGGATGCCGAACACATCATCATGACTGCCGACCTGTGGCGGCGTCTGGGGCTATCCAATATCACACTGGAAATCAACACCTTGGGCGATGCAGCAGCACGCAACCGGCATCGCAGCCGACTTATCAGCTACCTTGAAGCACATATCGAGCAGCTCGATGAAGATGCCAAACGTCGCCTGCATACCAATCCGTTGCGCATACTCGACACCAAGAATCCGGCCATGCAGGAACTGGTAGATGCTGCGCCGAGACTTTATGATGACCTGGATGAAAACGCACTGGCGCACTTTGAAGCTGTACAAACCATCTTGCGCGCACACAACATCGAATACCGCATCAATCCGCGCCTGGTACGCGGTCTGGATTACTACAATTACACGGTATTTGAATGGGTAACCGACCAGCTCGGCACCCAGGGTACCGTGTGTGCCGGCGGGCGCTATGACAGCCTGATCGAACAGATAGGCGGCAAATCTGCACCCGCCTGCGGCTATGCCATGGGGATAGAACGCCTGCTGGCGCTGATCGAAGTAGCAGGCATCGCATTGCCTGACAGCACTCTGGACGCGTACATAGTCCATGTTGGCGACGCAGCTAGCACTTTTGCCTGGCAAGTTGCCAATACGCTACGTCAGGCCGGATTAAACATCATTATGCATTGTGGTGGTGGCAGTTTTAAATCGCAAATGAAGAAAGCCGATGCCAGCGGTGCTGCTTTTGCCTGTATCATTGGCGACGATGAAGCTGCACTGGAACAGATCAGCCTGAAATCATTGCGCGCCACCATGGAACAGACACGCTGCACCACAGAACAAGCTGTAAGCTTATTAAAATCAGGGAACTAACATGTCTTTAGATCTGGAAGAACAAGAAAAACTCGACACCTTAAAAGATTACTGGAACAGCTATGGCAATCTGGTAGTTGGCGCACTTGCTGCCGTCGCAATCACCTTTGCCGGTGTGCAATGGTGGCAACATAACCAGCAACAAAAATCCGCAGAAGCATCGGCTTTATTCACTGCGCTGCAAAATGCGCAAAAAACCAACCAGACCCAGATTGTTACTGACACAGCGAAAACCCTTACCGGACAATATGCCAGTACTGCCTATGCTGCCCGCGGCGCTCTGATCGCCGCTGCCAGCAACGTTCAAGCCAATGACGTCAAGACAGCCAAAGCCGAATTACAATGGGTAATAGATAACAGCAAAGAAGATGGCATTAAGGCCTTGGCCACCTTGCAGATGGCGGGAATACTACTGGATGAAAACAACCCGAGCGCAGCCTTAGCCTTGCTGGATGCACCCCATGAAGAAGCTTTCGCAGATTTGTTTAGCGACCGTAAAGGTGACGCATTAGTCATGCAAAACAAACAGGGCGAGGCTCGCAAAGCATATAAAATCGCCTTGGAAAAACTGCCTGCTGGCAGCCCGTACCGCAAAGTAATCGAGATCAAACTCAATGCCATCGCTGGAGTCTCAACCAAATGAATGTTCGTTTAAGCATCTTATCAATCGCCCTCGTCACCAGCTTGAGCGGCTGTGCCGCGCTTAACCCGATGAATTGGTTTGGCAGTAGCTCAACGGCTGAAAAACCAGCACAACTGGTAAATTTCAAGCCCGTTGTTAATTTCAAAACCAATTGGCAATCAAGCGTAGGCGCGAGCAAAGACATAGCTTTCGCACCCGCTATTGTCCTTGACACTGTGTATACCGCGAATGCCAGTGGCCAACTGACCAAACTTAGCGCACTTACCGGCAAAACCGAATGGCAAGTAGCCGCCGGTGTTCCGCTATCTGCCGGTGTAGGCGCCAGCATAGACAGCGAATATGTCGGCACAGCCAAGGGCCAAGTCATCGCTTTTGATGAAGCTGGCAAAAAACGCTGGGCCACACAATTATCCAGCACAGTATTAGGTGTACCCAAAGCTGCCGAGGGTACTGTTGTGGTACGTACCGAAGATGGCCACATCTACGCCCTGAACGCAGAAGATGGCAAACAGAAATGGATGTATCAGCGCGTGCTGCCTGCACTGATCCTACGTAGCCAGGCCAGCCTGCTGATCACAAAAGGTGCCATATTTGCCGGTTATCCAGGCGGCAAGCTGGTTGCACTGTCACTTGATACCGGTAACGTAGGCTGGGAAGTCAATGTTGCCCAACCGCGTGGTGCATCTGAAATCGAACGTGTCAGCGATGTGACCAGCATGCCGGTGATTGATGAAAAGCAAGTATGCGCAGCAGCGTACCAAGGTCGCGTTGCCTGTTTTGAAATCCGTACCGGCAACCTGATCTGGGCCAAGGACATCTCCAGCACCGCTGGCCTGACCATGGATGACAACAACCTCTATGTCAGCGATGATAAAGGCGCCGTTGTTGCACTGGATAAAACCCGTGGCGCCAGTGTCTGGAAACAGGATCAGTTGCGTGGCCGACGCCTGAGCACACCACGCCGCATTGGTGACTACCTGGCAGTAGGCGATCTGGAAGGTTATATACATTTGCTGGCACTGGATGACGGTCACTTCGTTGGCCGTACCGCGACTGATGGTTCAGCCATCATCAGCCAGCCACAGGAACGCAACAACAGCTTGATTGTGCAAACGGCAAAAGGCGGCGTTTACTCGCTGACCGCGCAGTAAACAATTAGCTGCAGCACCACTAACAGCAGGATATGATATTCATATCCTGCTTTTCTATTTAGCATTTAAGGTTCACCCACATGAAACCCACTATCGTACTGGTCGGTCGCCCCAACGTCGGCAAATCCACTTTATTCAATCGCCTGACGAAAACCCGCGACGCCATCGTTGCCGATATACCCGGTCTGACCCGCGACCGCCATTACGGTCACGGCAAGATCGGCAGCAAACCCTATCTGGTTGTCGATACCGGCGGTTTCGAGCCCGTTGTCAAAGATGGCATCATGCACGAGATGGCGCGCCAGACTCTGCAAGCCATCGATGAAGCTGATGTCATCCTGTTCATGGTCGATGTGCGAACAGGCTGTACCGCGCAAGACAAGGTCATTGCCGACCGGTTACGCATGAGCGGACGTCCAGTGCATCTGGTGGTCAACAAGACCGAAGGCATGCGCCGCGAAGTCGTGACTGCCGAGTTTTACGAACTCGCACTGGGCGATCCTATGGCCATCTCCGCCAGTCATGGCGAAGGCGTGCCCGAGCTGGTAGAAATTGCACTGGAACACATCCCTGACGCCACCGAGGAAGTGGAAGATGACCATCCGAAAATTGCATTGATCGGTCGTCCTAACGTGGGCAAATCCACACTGGTCAATAGCTTCCTGGGTGAAGAGCGGGTTATCGCATTTGATCAGCCGGGAACTACCCGCGATAGCATTTACATCGATTTTGAACGCAACAACAAGAAATACACATTGATCGACACAGCAGGTGTACGCCGCCGCGGCAAAGTGTTCGAAGCTATCGAGAAATTCTCGGTGATCAAGACCTTGCAAGCCATTGAAGATGCCAACGTGGTGGTGCTGGTGCTGGATGCGCAAACCGACATTTCCGAACAGGATGCGCACTTGGCTGGCTTCATACTTGAAGCCGGACGTGCGCTGGTGGTAGCGGTCAACAAATGGGATGGCTTGAGCGAATATCAGCGCGACTGCGTTAAACGTGAAATCGCGCGTAAACTGCAGTTCCTGGAATTTGCCAAATTCCACTATATTTCAGCATTACAAGGCACCGGACTCAACCCGTTACTGGTTTCCGTAGATGCTGCCTATGCTGCAGCGATGGCCAAGCTGTCTACCCCGCAGTTAACGCGCATCCTGATGGACGCTGTTGCTGCTCACCAACCACCAAAAACGGGGCCATTCCGCCCCAAACCGCGCTATGCCCACCAGGGTGGTATGAATCCGCCGCTCATTGTTGTCCACGGCAGTGCGCTGGACAAAATCAGCGACAGCTACAAACGCTATCTGGAAAAAACCTTTATTCAGGCTTTCAAATTGCAAGGCACGCCAGTCAGAGTGCAGTTTAATGTCGGCAAGAACCCATTCGCCGACAGGAAGCCTGCCGCCCTGACACCCGCAGAAGAAAAAGCAGCCCATCGCAAACGCCGTCAGGGCCGTAAAATGTACGGCAAGCAGCGTAAGAAAGACTAAACCTGCTGGCGAGAAAGCTATACAATTAAAGCATTAATTTAATCTGGAGCAATAATGCAAGCCTCCACCCTCTGGTTTATTCTCGCCAGCATTTTAGTTATTTTCGAAATATTTACCGGCACCTTTTATCTGCTTATTTTTGGTGCTGCAGCAGGTGCCGCCGCGTTCGCAGCCTTTTACGGCTATACACTCAGCATTCAGCTCATTGTCGCCGCCGTATTTTCAGTGGCTGGCGTGCAATGGTTACGCTCTCATCCTGCTACCCAATCGCCTGATACAGATGATCTGGATATTTCCCAGCCTGTTGAAATCATCGCCTGGGGCAAGGACGGCACAGCACGCGTGCGCTACCGTGGGACGGAATGGGATGCCCGCCTCGCAGAGGGCGTCACAGGCCAGCCCAGCCAATGCGTAATACACGCTATGCAAGGCAACACCCTGATTCTCTCCCCCGCTAAATAACAGGAGTTAAGCATGGAAATGGCATTATTTTTACTGATTGCCGCAGGTGTATTTGCTGCCAGCGCCATCAAAATTGTCCCGCAACAAAATGCCTGGGTAGTGGAACGTCTTGGCCGCTACCATGCCAGTCTGCAACCCGGTTTGAACATTGTCATTCCGTTTATAGACCGCATTGCCTATAAACACCTGCTGAAAGAAGTACCGCTGGATGTACAACCACAGATATGCATTACCAAAGACAACACCCAAGTGCAAATTGATGGCGTGATTTTCTTTCAGGTCACCGACCCGCGTTTGGCCAGCTACGGCACGGCTAATTTCCAGATGGCTATCGTGCAACTTGCTCAGACCAGCTTACGTTCGGAGTGCGGCAAGCGGGAGTTGGATCGTTTGCTGGAAGAGCGCAACGATATAAACCGGGCTGTGATTGCGGCACTGGACGAGGCCAGCCCTAACTGGGGCGTAAAGGTCCTGCGTTACGAAATCAAAGACATCACCCCGCCGGATGCCGTGTTGCGCTCCATGCAAACACAAATCACTGCAGAGCGGGAAAAACGGGCTCTGGTAGCCCAATCCGAGGGCAAACGCCAGGAAGAAATCAACCTCGCAGAAGGTGCCATGACCGCAGCCATCCGTGAATCGGAAGGCCAGAAACAGGCGGCAATCAATATCGCCCATGGTCAGGCTCAAGCCATTCTGGTCACAGCCACTGCGACAGCGGAAGCTATCCGCAAAGTCGCAGCAGCACTCAGTGAACCGGGCGGGATGGAAGCGGTTAACCTGAAAGTAGCCGAGAAATACGTTGAAGCCTTCGGCAATATTGCGAAACAGGGCAACACACTTATTTTGCCGGGTGATTTATCGAATATGGGCAGCCTGGTTGCCAGTGCGATGAGTATAGTAAAACAGCAAAAAGACACATAATCGCAGCCACATCAGGTTGATACAGCCAAGCTCTGCCAACAGCCCCCTCTTGACAGCAGTCAACCAGGGGGCTGGTTACCTCTTCACGTGCGCCTGCACTACACTACTTTTGCCATGCTCAACAACAGTTGTTCCTGAGCACAGATTGGTTTGGCACGCCGTGAATGGCGCTGGCGATAATTGCCGTTAGACTCCATTTCCCACGCCTGTGAATTATCCTTGAGATAGGGCTTGATGCCTTCGGCCAACACCCTCTTTTTCAGTTTTGGATCCAGAATCGGGAATGCCACCTCGATACGGCGGAAGAAATTCCGGTCCATCCAGTCCGCACTCGATAAATAAATATCATCAGCACCATCATTACGGAAATACAGGATACGAGTATGTTCCAGAAAGCGTCCGATCACTGAACGCACACGAATATTGTCTGACAGCCCGGGATGACCAGGCTTAAGTGCACAGGCACCACGGATGACCAGATCAACCTGCACCCCCGCCTGCGAGGCTTCATACAGCGCCAGAATGACCTGCGGCTCCAGCAACGCATTCATCTTGACGAATACCGAGGCAGGGCGGCCGGCACGTGCATGTTCCGTCTCCCGCTTGATCGCCAGAATGGCCTGACTATGCAAGCTGAACGGCGACTGCCACAAATGTTTCAAATGCGAAGCACTGCCAAGACCAGTCAGTTGGGTAAACACTTCGTTGACATCATTGCAGATGACATCATGGCACGTCAGTAAACCAAAATCGGTATAGAGCCTGGCGGTACGCGCATGATAATTTCCCGTACCCAAGTGGGCGTAACGACGTAGCTGATTCTGCTCACGCCTGACCACCAGCGCCATCTTGGCATGAGTTTTATGCCCTACCACGCCGTACACCACATGAGCACCCGCCTGCTCAAGCTTGGCCGACCAGTTGATATTGGCTTCTTCATCAAAGCGTGCCATCAACTCGACCACGACGGTCACCTCCTTACCAGCCTGAGCCGCACGAATAAGCGCCTCCATCAGCATCGAGTCGGTACCAGTGCGATATACGGTTTGCCGTATTGCCAGCACATTCGGGTCATCCGCTGCCTGCCGGATAAAATCAATTACCGGCTGAAAACTCTGGAAGGGGTGATGCAGCAGCACATCGCCTTTGCGAATCACGCTGAACATATCATCGGATTTGCCCAGCGCAGCCGGAAAACCAGGCACAAACTCAGGGAACTTCAGATCCGGCCTATCCACCTGACCGGGAATCTGCATTAACCGCACCAGATTCACCAGGCCATTCACCTGGTACAAATCTTCTTGCTTTAGATTGAACTGACTGAGCAGAAAGTTTGCCATTTCCACTGAACAATTATCCGCAACTTCCAGCCTGACAGCATCACCAAAATTGCGCTGCGACAACTCACCCTGCAACGCATCGCGCAAATTCTTGATTTCTTCCTCATCCACAAACAGTTCGGAATTACGGGTAACGCGGAACTGGTAACAACCTTCCACCTTCATGCCGGAAAACAGCTCATTGACGTGAGCATGCAAGATAGATGACAGGAACACAAAACCATACTCGCAACCGGCAATCTCCGACGGCATCAGAATTACACGGGGTAACGATCGTGGCGCCTGCACTACGGCAGCACCTGAACTTCTACCAAAAGCATCGCGCCCGGACAACTCAACCGCAAAATTCAAGCTCTTATTCAGGACGCGTGGAAATGGGTGAGCCGGATCCAGACCAATCGGCGTCAGCACCGGCATCAGTTCACGGAAAAAATAGTCGCGCACCCAGGCTGCCTGCGCATCATTCCAGTGATTACGCCGCAGAAAGCGTATACCCCGCTCACTCAATTGCGGCAGGATGTCGCGATTCAGCACTTCATACTGGCGATCAACCAGAGCACGCACCCGTGGTTCCAACTCCTGCAACGTCTGCTTTGCTGTGTGCCCATCAGGTGACTGGTAATGGGGAGTCATCGCGGCACGTTCCTTCAACCCGGCTACGCGCACTTCAAAAAACTCATCCAGATTGCTGCTGACGATACAGATGAATTTTAATCGCTCCAGTAGCGGCATTTGTACATCCTGAGCCTGGGCCAGGACGCGCTCATTGAACGCAAGCAAACTTAATTCACGGTTAAGAAATTGATCGGTAGTATGTAATGAATTCATATATCCAGTATAAACAGGCTAAAATACAACACCATGATATGACAATTGTGTGACAACGCCATGACAGCCGAAATCGAACTGAAACTCGCACTCGCACCGGATGCAGTAACAGCGTTCCTGCAACTCCCCATTTTAGTCGCTGCCGGAAATCCGCAACGCAAATTATTATTAAGCCGCTATTTTGACACACCCGCGCTGGATTTGATGAAACAGCGTGCCGCCTTGCGCGTACGCAGCATCGGCCAGCAATGGGTGCAAACCATCAAGATCGGCGGCACTGTAATCAATGGCCTGCATTCCCGACCGGAATGGGAAACACCGGTACCGGATGACCAGCCACATCCTGAACTGTTCACCGAACCATCCGTGCACACAGTACTCACAGCGGATATTATCAAACAACTGCACCCGGTTTTTCAAACTGAATTCTGGCGCAGCGCCTGGCTCATCAACTTTCAAGGCAGCCATATCGAAGTCGCGCTTGACCAGGGTGAAGTCAGTAGTAAGGGGCACAGCGCTCCGATCTGCGAAGTAGAACTGGAACTGAAATCAGGACAGGTGGATGCGCTAACCGAACTTGCCCGGATTTTTTCACAGCAAATTACCCTGACACCCGACTCCATCAGCAAAGCACAGCGTGGCTATGCACTATATCAAGCGCCAACCGATTCCTCAGCCGGATAACATCATTTTGTCACATACCCACACTATTATGGCGGATTTAGGCAAAACCATGGATTTGATTTTATGGCGGCATGCGGATGCTGTTGACGGCATCCCTGACATGCAACGCGAATTGACGCCAAAAGGCATTAAACAGGCTCAGCTTATGGCAGGCTGGCTGAATAGCAGACTGCCTGAAGATACCCGTGTTTTAGTGAGTCCGGCTATCCGCGCACAACAGACTGTAGCCGCGCTTGAACGCCCCTATACAACAGACAAGGCCATAGCACCTGAAGCAGACGCCATGGCTTTATTGCTTGCTGCTGGCTGGCCGGATGCGGGCGGCACGGTGCTGCTGGTTGGTCACCAACCCGGCTTCGGGCGTGCCGCCATGCTTTTGCTGGCAGGTATAGAGACCGAGATGTCGATCAAAAAAGGTGGCGTGGTGTGGATCAGCAACCGCGTCCGCCAGACTACCCAGCAAAATGTATTACGCGTATTAATGTCACCAGATATGGTATAAAGTAAGCATCACCACTTCATACATGTACGATGCATTACAAAACACCCGAATCTGTCCTCGTCGTTATTCACACTCCCGATCAGCAGGTTTTATTGATGGAACGAGCTGACCATCCTGACTGGTGGCAATCCGTCACCGGCAGCATGGAATCTGGCGAACTGCCAGAACAAACCGCAGTTCGTGAAATCCTTGAAGAAACTGGTCTAGACGCTACGCAATTTCAGTTGCAAGACTGGGGCTACAGCAATCAGTATGAAATATACGATTGTTTCCGCCATCGCTATGCCCCCGGCGTTACTCACAATACCGAGCATGTATTCGGCTTGGTCGTCCCGAAAAAACTCAACATCACACTCGCGCCACGTGAACATCTGCGCTATATTTGGTTATCAGCACAACTTGCTGCCGACAAATGCTTTTCGCCCAGCAATCAGGCAGCCATTAATCTATTAATAAAGGGACAACCATGATCAATATAACGACTGAAAACAATATCGTACGTGCAGCAGCGTTAGGCGAATTCACGATTGCCGACTTTCATGAATTTGAAGAAACCATACTGCACGGCATCAAATTTCAGGGCACCGTGAATCTGCAAATCGATTTACGCGACATGCTAGACTTCACCATCGATGTTGCCTGGGAAGAATTACGCTTTAGTCGCGTACACGCCAATGATTTTGGCAAAATTGCCATTATCACCAGCAGCGAGTGGATTAGCTGGAGTGCGTGGATCAATCAGTTGTTTGTCGAAGCCGACATTATGGTATTCGATACGCTTGAGCCTGCAGAAAGCTGGCTGAAACAAGCCTGAACACCGTCCCCGCCAGTGTGGGGACAGCGCCCTTCTTTGCCCATCACTCAGGCAGATTCAGCCTGAGTCAGTTTCCAGATATCACGGTTATATTCCATCATAGTGCGGTCCGTAGAGAAGAAGCCGCTGCAAGCCGTATTCATGATACTCATTTGCGTCCATTTCTCCGTATCCTGCCAAGCGGTAGATACAGCTTGTTGCGCCTCAACATAGCCACGGAAATCAGCTAAAGTCATCCATGGATCTGATGGGCTCAGCATTCCATCGAGGATACTATCAAATATCCCCGGCTCGGATGGATTAAAATGGCCACAGCGAATCAAATCAATCACTTCTCGTAGATCCTGATCCTGCTCAACATACTGCCACGGACGGTAATCATGTCGTAGCACTTCGACCTGCTCGGCACGCAATCCAAACAGGAAGAAGTTTTCCGCTCCCACAGCATCCATGATTTCAATATTAGCACCGTCATAGGTACCGATAGTCAGTGCGCCATTCATCATGAACTTCATATTACCTGTTCCGGATGCCTCTTTACCTGCGGTGGAAATCTGCTCAGATAAATCTGTTGCAGGTGCAATGATCTCCATGGCCGACACGCGGTAATTTGGCAGAAATGCGAGCTTCAAACGCCCATTCACATCCGGGTCATTGTTAACCACATCCGCCACACTATTTATCAGCTTGATGATGGACTTTGCCATGTAATAACCTGGCGCCGCCTTGCCTCCAATCAGCACGCAGCGATTCACCCAGTTATCCAAATGGCCATGTTTGATGCGCAGATACAGATGCACGACATGCAACACATTGAGCAACTGCCGCTTATATTCATGGATGCGTTTCACCTGCACATCAAACAATGCAGCAGGATCAAAATCCACATGGCAGTCCGATTTAACCAACGCGGCCAGACGTTGTTTATTGGCCATTTTCACAGCATGCCAGTTTGCATGAAACACTTTGTTTTCCATTGGCACCATAGATTTAAGCCGCTCGATCAGACTTAAATCAGCTATCCACTCGTCACCGATATGCTCACTAATCAATGCGGTCATGCCTGGATTCGCATGCGCTACCCAGCGTCGCGGCGTGACGCCATTGGTTTTATTGTTGAACTTCTCTGGCCACAATTGATAGAAATCATGGAACAAGCCATCGCGCAATAACTGGGAATGCAGCGCAGCCACCCCATTAACAGAAAAACTGCCGACTATGGCTAACCAAGCCATGCGCACGTGCCGCACCGGTCCTTCTTCTATGATAGACATGCGACGCTGGCGGTCGGTATCACCCGGCCATTTCATCGACACAACACGCAGAAAATGCGCATTGATTTCATAAATAATTTCCAGCAATCGCGGCAACAACCGTTCAAACAGGCTAACCGGCCATTTTTCCAGCGCTTCCGGCAACAAGGTATGATTGGTATAAGCCATGCATTGCGAAGTAATCGCCCAAGCCTCATCCCATTCCACGCCATTGTCGTCCAGCAATATCCGCATCAGTTCGGCAACCGCAATGGTGGGATGAGTGTCATTCATCTGGAACACATTTTCCGCCGCAAAACGCTGGTAATCAAATTCACCATGTTTGACCCAGATACGAATCGCATCTTTCAGACTGGCAGAAGCCAGGAAATATTGCTGACGCAATCGCAATTCCTTACCGTTCTCACTGCTGTCATTCGGGTACAACACCATGGAAATATGCTCTGCCTGATTTTTGGCCTGCACGGCTTCCGTGTAACTGCCCGCATTAAATTCATCAAGATTAAACTCTTCGGTAGCCGCTGCTTTCCATAACCGCAATGTATTAACGGTCTGATTGCGATAACCCGAGACCGGCATATCAAACGGAATCGCCAGAATGTCTTCCGTTCCGACCCAGCGCGCACGAGCTCTGCCATTATTATCAATATAATGCTCGGTATGCCCGCCGAACTGGATATGCTGCGCATACTCAATACGTTCTATTTCCCACGGATTACCGTTTTGCAGCCAGTGATCGGCCGCTTCCTTCTGATAACCGTTTTCAATATATTGACGGAACATGCCATATTCATAACGGATACCGTACCCCATTACCGGCAGCCGTAATGAGGCACAACTATCCATAAAGCAGGCTGCCAGCCGACCTAGACCACCGTTACCCAATCCGGCGTCAGGCTCTTCCTCTATCACTTCTTCCAGTTTATGGCTGTAATCCAGCATCGCCTGATCTGCAGCTGTTTTGATCCCCATATTGAGCAAGTGATTACCCATTGCACGACCAATAAGGAATTCCAGGGACATATAATGACCACGCCGCGTACCTTGTTCCAGCTGGGTGTTCCAGGTATTGCGCCAATCCACCATCAGTCTGTCTCGCACGGTGTAGGCGAGGGCCTCGTAAATATAATTCGGCGCACAACCATGAAACCGACCCAGATGATAGGACAAATAATGCTTAAAATTGTGTCCTAATGTAACAGCATCACACCCCAATGGTTCCAACGTAAATGGTCGATAATAATACGGTGTATATGGCTTAATGGTCATTATTCATCTCCCTCAGTTTTTCATTTACTGGATGTCGCTCTATATAAAGCCAAATACGATTGCGCACTATGCTCCCAGCCAAACGAATGCTTCATGCCGGTTCTTAACAATGCCTGCCAAAGGCGTGGTTGGTCATAACAGGCTATCGCCCGTTCAACGGTAGCAATCAGGGTTTCAACGTCAAATTTATCAAATACAAATCCATTAGCTATCCCCTGCGTCTGATGTTCCATACTCGCATCAATTACCGTATCGGCCAATCCTCCGGTACGGTAAACAACGGGGGGGGTTCCATAACGCAGGCTATACATTTGATTCAGGCCACAAGGCTCAAACTGCGACGGCATCAGGAACAAATCTGACCCCGCCTCTACCAGATGCGCCAGTGCTTCGTCATACCCGATACACACGCCAATGCGGTGTGGGTAGCCCACAGCAAACTCACACAGACTGGCTTCATATTTACTATCGCCGCTACCGACAAACACGAAGCGCGCATCCGTATGCGCCAGCCAATGCGGTAAAGCGGCGAGCACCAGATCCAGGCCTTTTTGCTGAACCAGGCGACTTACCATGCCGAACAGGGGCACCTGCATCGCCAGGTCATCCGTCGCCATTCCGAAGCGGGCCAGCAACGCCTGTTTGTTTAACGCTTTGCCCGGCTGGCGACGATTGGCAGAATAATGCGCGGGCAAATAAGCGTCTGTCGCCGGATCCCAGACCGCTTCATCAATACCGTTGAGAATGCCGTGCAGCTTGTGCCGATACACTTGCAGCACACCATGTAAACCATAGCCAAATTCCGAAGTGCAGATTTCACGTGCATAAGTAGGGCTGACTGTCGTCACTTCATCCGCATAGACTATGCCTGCTTTTAACATGGAAAATCCACCGTAAAATTCGACACCTTCATGTGTCCACCAATGGAGCGGCAATGCCAGACGGTTGAAATCAGCCAGACTGAAATGCCCACCGTATGCCATGTTATGAATCGTAAATATACGCTTGGGCGGGTGGGGGAACTCACCTAACAATGCCGGCACCAAACCCGTTTGCCAATCGTTAGCATGCACCACATCCGCCTGCCAATGAATACCTAGCACGTCGCGTGCCAAATCTGTGACAGCTCTCGCAAATACGGTGAATCGCTCAGCATTATCTGGCCAGTCCTGGCCATCTGCGCGCACATAAGGATTGCCTGGACGATCAAACAGCACCTGGCAATCCACCAGCCAGAGCGGGAATGCAAAATCAGGGTGGCGTACTTCCAGAATACGCACCGAATGTGTGCGCTTTGCGCCACGCACTTCCAGCCAGCCCAGTATGCGAATGTTTTCGACCTGAGCCAGCACCGTACGGTAGGCCGGCAACACCAGACGCACGTCAGCACCTGCACGATGTAATGCATGAGGCAAGCTATACCCCACATCACCCAGCCCGCCGGTTTTAACTAAAGGGTAAACCTCGCTTGCGGCAAACAGGACCCGTATTGATACAGTCATTTTTTATTCCGTTTTTAGTTTCAGATACACCGCTGCCAATGGCGGCAAGGTCAAGACCAGCGATTGAGTGAATCCCATCCACGGCAACGCTTCGCTATGCAATTCCCCCGCGTTGCCACTATTGCTGCCGCCGTAATAAGCCGAGTCGGTATTAAGCATTTCTACATACACGCCACCCTGCGGCACACCAATACGATAAGCCATGCGTGGAACAGGCGTAAAATTCAGTAGCACAATAATTTGTTCGGTATCACTTTTGCGCATCAGGCTTAATACCGACTGATCGCTATCGTGACAATCAATCCAGGCAAAACCACGCGATTCGAAATCGTATTGATGCAGCGCTGGCTGGGTGGTGTAAAGCCGGTTCAAATCCTGTACCAGATGCCGAACTCCATCGTGAACAGGGAACTGCTGCAAGGTCCAGTCCAGCTCCCCGCGGTCACTCCATTCATTCCACTGCCCGAACTCGCAGCCCATGAATAACAGTTTCTTGCCGGGATGCGCATACTGCCAGGCATAAAATAGCCGCAGATTGGCAAATTTCTGCCAGTAATCTCCCGGCATTTTATCCAGCATACTGCCCTTGAGATGCACAACTTCATCATGTGACAGCGGCAGTACAAAATTTTCTGTATATGCGTAAATCTGGCTGAAAGTCAGTTGATCATGGTGATACTTGCGATGCACCGGATCCTGTTCGATGTAGGCCAGATTATCGTTCATCCAGCCCATGTTCCATTTCATGGAAAAGCCCAAACCACCCAACTCGACAGGGCGCGATACCATTGGCCATGCTGTGGACTCTTCTGCAATCGTCAGCACACCGGCAAACTCACCGTGTACCACGGTGTTCAATTCGCGCAGGAAGGCAAGCGCCTCCAGATTCTCGCGCCCGCCATATTGATTCGGCACCCACTCACCGGCTTTACGCGAATAATCCAGATAAATCATGGAAGCGACCGCATCGACTCGCAAGCCGTCGATATGGAATTCATCTATCCAGTACAGCGCATTGGCAACCAGAAAATTTTTGACCTCGTTACGCCCGAAATCAAAGATCAGCGTACCCCAGTCCTGATGCTCTCCGCGCCGCGGGTCGGCATGTTCATACAAGGGCTCGCCAGTGAAGCGTGCCAGACCGAAATCATCTTTGGGAAAATGGGCCGGCACCCAATCCAGAATCACCCCCAGATTAGCCTGATGACAGGCATCCACAAACGCACGCAAATCGTCAGGAGAACCGTAGCGAGCGGTCGGCGCATAATAGCCGGACACCTGATAACCCCACGACTCATCCAGCGGATGCTCAGCAATCGGCAGCAACTCGATATGGGTATACCCCAGCTCGCGTACATAGGGAATCAAACTCGCGCCCAATTCGGCCCAGCTATAGAACGAGCCATCCGCATGGCGTCGCCAGGAGCCGACATGCAGCTCATAGACACTAATGGGCTGATGCTGCCAGTCAAACTGGGCACGCCGCGTTATCCAGTCCGTATCTTGCCAGGCATACTGGCTGACTGAAGGGATGCATGATGCCGTCTCAGGGCGAATGAACGCCTGCTGCGCATAAGGATCGGCTTTAATGGACAACTGACCATGCCGCCCGAGGATTTCGTATTTATAAGCCAGCCCGGCCTGCAAACCGGGGACAAATAATTCCCAGATACCACTCTCACCGCGTGAGCGCATTGGATGACTGCGCCCATCCCATTGATTAAAATCCGCGACAACACTTACCCGCTGCACGCCGGGCGCCCAAACCGCAAACTGGCAACCCGCAATACCATCAATCACGCACAAGCGTGATCCAAGCACGTGCCAGGCATGATGATGCTTGCCAGCCGCCAGCAAATACAAATCCAGCTCGCCTATTTGCGGGGTGAACGTGTATGGACTGACAGTTTCATGCCATGCATCGCTCGCCTTATCCTGCCAGCGCAAGCGCGGATGCTGCTGAATTTTTTCTGCTACACGCAGCTCGAATACGTCACTGCCCTCAACCCGTGCCAACATGCTGCCATCCACCAGCGCCAGCCTTTCAGCGGCAGGCATGAATAAACGGAGTAACCAATCCCCACCCGGCTGCGGATGCCAGCCCAGTACGTCGAAAGGATCATGATGTGTACCTTGTTGTATGCGGTGTAAGGCTTTATTCATTATTTTAGTCGCCGTGTTTGTTGTAATTGTTCATGCAAATTTAATGCCAAATCAGTCGGGATATCATGCCATCGGAACCGCCATAGCCAATTACCGTCGGTTGTACCCGGTGTATTCATACGCGCCTCACTGCCCAGCCCCAGCAAGTCCTGCAAAGGAATAACAGCCATGTCCGCTCGACTCTCCAGCACAGTACGGATCATGGCGGCATTCACTTCTGTTGTATCCGTCAAATTTAAAACTGCCAAAACAGCAGCTTGCTGCTCCTGATCAAGACTGTCAAACCAGCCTTGCGTCGTATCGTTATCATGCGTACCCGTGTAATAAATCCGGTCTTCAGTCACATTCTGCGGCTTATGCGGATTATCCTCAAAAGCATCAAATGCGAACTGCAACACACTCATACCTGGCAATTTAAATTGCTGCCGCAATGCCTCGACATCCGGTGTAATCACACCCAGGTCTTCTGCAACCAGTGGCATTGACCCCATATCCTGCTCAATGCACTGCAATAGTGCAGCACCAGGTACCTCCTGCCAATATCCTTCCATTGCAGTCGGGCTCTCTGCTGGTATCATCCACGACGCTACCAGACCACGAAAATGGTCAATTCGTACCAGATCGAACAGTTCAAAATGATAGTGCAGACGTTGACGCCACCAGCTGAAATCCGACAATCGCATAGATTCCCAGTTGTACTGGGGATTACCCCAGCGCTGCCCGGTTTCGGAAAAATAATCTGGCGGTACACCTGCCACCAGCGTTGGCTGTCCGGCCGCATCCAATAAAAAACAATCCGGGTTGGCCCACACATCCGCACTGTCATGCGCAACAAAAATCGGCATGTCTCCGAATAGCGCCACACCGTGCTCCGCCGCATAACTGCGTAAATTTTGCCAATGCACATAGAGCTGATATTGCTGGCGGACATGCTTGTTTATCTTGACCTGATGCTGTTGCCTGAATGCCTGCAGCGCGACCGGATCACGCTGCCGCAATGGCTCAGGCCACTCCACCCATGGCGCGCAATCATGTTGCTGCTTTATCTCCATGAACATCGCGTAATTGTCGATCCAGTGACTTTGCCGTTGATACCAGTCAGCGTATGCCGCATCTGTCTTTTTAATCGCCGGCAGGTCTTCCGGAAACAACTTCGGATTGATTGCGAATGCAGACGCGCATTGATATGGCGACACACCCGCCAAGGGCACACCCAGCGGCAACATCTGCCACACACCCACGCCAGCCGCCGCCAGCAGATCCACCCAGCGCCGTGCATCGGCTCCCACCCGCCCGGACGGCAACGACGTTGGATGCAGCAACACGCCAGCCTGCCGCTGTTGCTGTGCCAGAGTACTCATTCTACGTTCCTGCGCATGGTGCCTGCATTTTCCGCATTGCCACCACCTTGCGACAAGGTCACACCAAGATGGTCAGGTGGCGCTACGCCCAACAAACTATATAATTCACGCAATTGCTCACGGAACAGTTGCTCAAAGTCACTGACACTCCCGGCAGGGTTATAATCGCCAAACCACCAGAACCAGTCCGAGCCTTCGCAAATACCCAGTTGCCGGGCAGCCAGTTTTTGCCGGTCCGCGTCCAGCTTGCCTTCTGCCATCACCTTATCAAACACCAGCTTGGCTGCCACCAGATAATCCCAGCCCCGATTCTTGTCAGTAGAACCTATCCAGGTAGAGAATGAGCCATACACCCAGCTTCCGGCACAGATACGTGGAATCGGTTTGCTTGGCAGAGTCGCAGCAACAGAGGAGAAGGTCGTGGTATTTACCCGCGGCGCCTGCGACAATGCATCATACAAACCATCGAGGAAATGGTGACCATTTTCAGGATAATATTCCCATGCATTTTCACCATCCAGAATAATGGTAACCACATACTGACTGGCTTTATCCCCTAAAAACGTAGCTATATTATTCAAGTGCTGCACGAAATCCACAACAGCATCATCGGCGTGCCAGTCGCTGTACCGGAAACCGATCAAATCAGACAGCCCATCATCACGGAAAAATAAGCGCGTTTCACTATTCGGGAGTTGACGCGGTGTAAACAAACCACGCTTGCGATCCACATCCTCTTCACCGCTACCCGCCAAATGACAGCTATTGCGCCATACGCCTTCCCCTGATGCTGTCCAGCGTATCTTGTAATCATCCAGCAATCGCACAGCATCATCACTGATGCCGCCCTCAGCCAGCCATACCCCTTGCGGCTTGTGGCCGAAATAATGCTCGAATACCGCAAGCCCCTGTTCAATATGCCAGCGACTTCGCGCATCGCCATCCGGATAATGTGACGCCAACGGGCGCGGCGCTTCCGGTGTTGCACATTGCATATTGTCAAAACTGTGCAGCAACGGAATGATAGGATGACCATACGGCGTCATCGACAATTCAACCTGACCACGTTCAGACAATGCCCGATATCGCGGAATCAATCCGCTCAAGCACTCGAACATCACCGTCAGCAACTCGCGTCTACGCTGTTCGGTAAAGCTGGTACCCTGCGCAAACAATGCCTGAACCATGGGTTGTGCACGTAAACTCTGCCCCAGCCAGGCCAGGTGATACCAGGTCAGCAAATCCAGAAAATACTGGTCATTCAGATAACTCAGTGCATGCTCCATGCCATGACTGCCCATCCCCACATCATCCGTTGCGCCTATCATCTGCAACAGGCGGCTGAAGGCAGGATAAGGATGGATCATGCGTGGTGCATGACAGCGCTGGCAATCGCGTACAATTTTCCAGCGCGCTTCTATATCAGACGGAATAGGCTCTATTCCCGCGAGTAAATTCAATAGTCGATCTTGTGTAGGCGTACCCTGCTCCAGAAATCGCCCGATCTGCTGTGCGTAATCATCCAGCTGTTCCAGCAATACGGGTGCAAAATTCACCACTGCCCGCATCTGCGGATAGCGTTCCAGATGCGCTGCCATGTCGCTGTAATCCTTGAGGCCATGCAGGTACACCCATGGCAGCTGATATTCGCCTGTCAGACCTTTACGGTAATAGGGCTGATGCATGTGCCAGCACAACACCACATTTAATCGACTGTCTATCATGTCCAACTCCGCTTAACGATATAAATGTTGGCCCAGCATTTCTGGTGTCACCAGAATGATACCTTCCTTGGTCACATGGAAACGCTTTGCATCCTCTTCCAGATTTTCCCCGATCACGGTGTTGTCAGGGACATCACAGGCCTTATCAATCACTGCACGGGTAATCCGGCAATTTTTGCCGATGGAGACTTTAGGCAGGATCACGCAGTCTTTTACCAGACTGAAATTCTCAATGCGGCAACCGAAGAACACCACCGAGCGCTTTACCCGTGCGCCTGAAATAATGCAACCGGCAGAAATCAGCGAATCTATTGCCTCACCACGTCGCCCTTCGTCATCGAAGATAAACTTGGCAGGCGCTGACTGCGGCTGATAAGTCCAGATCGGCCAGTCGCGGTTATACAAATTCAGCTCGGGATCAATCTCGCATAATTCCATATTGGCTTTCCAGTAGGAAAACACGGTGCCGACATCGCGCCAATAGCCAGGTTCGCCATCTTCATTACGGAACGGGTAAGCGACAGCAAGTGAAGTATGGATATTGGCTGGAATAATATCTTTGCCAAAGTCATGTGATGAACCAAGCTTATTTGCATCGTCATCCAGAATTTTGAACAACGCCTCGGTGGAGAAGATATAGATACCCATTGAAGCCAGCGCGATGCCCGGTTTGCCTGGTATCTCCTCCGGCTCGGCCGGTTTTTCCGTAAACTTGGTAATGCGCATGTTTTCATCGACTGACATCACACCAAATTCAGAGGCTTCTTCACATGGCACTTCAATGCAACCTACAGTAAAATCCGCTCCCGTTTCAGCATGGCGCAGCAGCATCGCGGAATAGTCCATGGTATAGATATGATCACCACCGAGCACAATGACGTACTGCGGATCATGGCGCCGCACGATATCCAGATTCTGGAACAACGCATCAGCAGTGCCCTGATACCATTCTTTTTTATGGGTGCGCTGCTGGGCGGGGAGAATTTCCACAAATTCGCCAATCTCGGCACGCATAAAACTCCATGCACGCTGCAAATGGCGAATTAAAGAATGGGATTTGTACTGGGTCAGAACGCCGATACGGCGTAAACCGGAATTAACACAATTGGATAAGGCAAAATCAATGATGCGATATTTTCCGCCAAAAGGCACAGCAGGCTTGGCACGCCAGGCTGTCAAATTTTTCAGACGGGAACCTTCACCTCCCGCCAATACCAGCACCAACGTTCTGCGCGTTAACTCTGTCACCATTTTAGGTTCAGTATAATAACGGTACAGTTTGCCTTGTTCGTGTTTCGTCATTGTCATCCTACTTCTCCTTATTATTTAGCTACGACCCAACTAATCAACCAGTTGCAATCTTCATCGCCCCCTGAACGCCAAGGCGCGGGTTCGTTATCAGATAAACAGGCGTTTGCCACACGAGTGATGCCATACGCCCTTTATCCGCTGCTATATGCAAGAATCGCTCAGCTTTGAGCCACGCTTGCAAATGGATCGCCATTCCCCCCGCGATATACAGCCCCCCGCGCGGTTGATACAGCAATGCCAGATTTCCTATCCAGGCCGCATAGATATCCGTAAATAACTGTACCGCGGCCAATGCAATTGGCTCATTTTGTAGCGCAGCACTATGAATCCGTGCGGCATCCATTTTTACCACTTCCACTTGTCCGGTAATAGACCAGTGCTGATATTGATACAATGCTTCCAGTCCTGCGCCGGATAACATCCGCTCCCATGACACATGCACCGCCTTTTGTTTGTCCAGGTGTTCTGCCATCCACGCTAACAACTCGCACTGTTGCGCGTTGGCGGGTGCAAAATCTATATGACCTCCTTCAGTAGCAAAAGTTTGATACTCACCATGCTGATCCGCTTGCATCCAGGCCAGCCCCAAACCTGTTCCCGCTCCAGTAATCACCCGCGTTGCGCCCAACCGGGTCAAACCGGAATTAAGTACCTCATAATCATGCTTATGCAGTGTCGCTACCCCGGCAGCCGCGGCCTGAAAATCATTAACGAAACGAACGTCCGCTATTCCCAGATCTTTGCCGAGTTCATCCGCATCCACCACCCAATCAAGATTGGTCAGTGTCACGCGACGCTGCTCGACCGGCCCCGGCAATGCCAGACACACACTATCCGGCGCTAGTGTGCGTCCGGCTTCTGCCATGAACGTGCGCAGCATTTCACTGGCGCTGCCAAATTTCGCACTTTCGTAACGCTGTTCAAACAATACTCGCGATGGTTGATGTGCAGCCTGCGTAAACCACACCAGCCAGCTTTTCGTCCCGCCGACATCTCCCGCAATGATGTGTGCTGTTTTTGTTTTAAAGTAATTATGAGGATCACCCCACCGGACTGTAGTTTGCATCATCCACCCATGGTTAACTTGCCTTACGCCAACGGTGATAGTAATTAATCAGCCCGTTAGTCGATGCATCGTGCGACGTTACCGCATCATGCAGACTCAGCTCAGGCAATATCTGCTTCGCCAGCTGTTTACCTAATTCTACGCCCCATTGATCGAAAGAATTCAAGTTCCAGATAACGCCTTGGACAAAAATTTTATGTTCGTATGCAGCTAACAGCATCCCAAGAGCATGAGGGGTTAATTGATTCACCAGCAAGGCATTACTCGGATGATTCCCGGCAAAGACTTTTTGTGCCAGATAAGCCTGATCAGTTACGCTGGACTGCGTTTCCTCCAGAGTACGACCGCGCATCAATGCTTCGGTTTGCGCCAGGAAATTCGCCACTAAAATATCATGATGCGACTGCAGGCTACTGTGTGACTGCATCGACACAATAAAATCCGCCGGGATCAATTTCGTACCCTGATGGATCAGCTGATAAAACGCATGCTGACCATTAATCCCGCTTGCCCCCCAGACGATAGCACCGGTCGCATAATCAACCACCTGACCATTACGGTCGACGGATTTGCCGTTACTTTCCATATCTGCCTGCTCCAGATACATTGGCAGACTGCGCAGATAATGGTCATAGGGCAAAATCACCTGCGACTCAGCCCCGAAAAAATTGTTATACCAGACACCCAGCATAGCCATGATCACCGGCATATTCTGCGCCAGCGGTGCATGCTGAAAATGCTCATCCATGTCATGTGCACCCTGCAACAGCGCGAGAAAGTTTTCATGACCGATGGCCAGCACAATGGACAAACCGATGGCCGACCATAACGAATAGCGCCCACCCACCCAATCCCAGAATTCGAACATCTGCGCCGCATCGATGCCAAATGCCACCACCGCATCCCGGTTAGTCGAAACTGCCACAAAATGGCGCGCAATATGGCACTCTAATTGTGCATGTTGCAAAAACCAGCTCCGCGTAAAGAATGCGTTAGTCATGGTTTCCTGTGTCGTGAAGGTTTTTGAAGAAATAATGAACAGCGTCGTTTCCGGGTTGAGTGCTTCCAGCGCTTCTTCAGCATGCGTTCCATCCACATTGGAAATGAAATGCACTTTCAGATCGGGATGACGATACGGCTTGAGCGCCTGATACACCATCTGCGGTCCCAGATCTGATCCACCGATACCGATATTGACGACGTCAGTAATGCGTTTACCGCTGTATCCAAGCCATGCACCTTCGCGCACCTGCTCGGCAAACGCTGCCATCTTATCAATGACCGCGCGCACATCTGGCATCACATCTACACCATCGACCCAGACTGGCCGATCACTGCGATTGCGCAAAGCCACATGCAACACAGCACGATTTTCGGTATTGTTGATTTTCTCGCCACCGAACATGCGATCACGCCAACCGGTTATGTCGGCTTCCTCTGCCAGCTTAACCAATAACGCCATGGTTTCACTGTTAATCCGATTTTTGGAGTAATCCAGGAACAAATCCCCCACTTGCAAAGAGAAGCGCTCAAAGCGCTGCGGATCCTCCGCAAACATATCGCGCATATGCTGATGACGCAGCGCTTGATAATGCTGCTGCAACTGTTGACAAATATGGCGGTGCAACGGCACATTAGGCAGTGGTTCAGCGTAAGAAGATTTGACTGGAATAGCGGACATTCTATTTCCCCAATAACTTAAGCATGTGATTAATACTAAGCAATACCCAGGCCAGACTTATCATCCTAGTTATATGTTACAAATAACCACATTTCAAACTTGCGAATTCAACTTTGGCATGATATAAATAAGAATCTTTCTCATTTAAGAAAAAATGCATACTTCACTTGATCATCTGCACCCCAATCAAAGCGGCACCATCACAGCTATTGAAGCCGGAGCGGAATTAACCAGACGCATGTCAGCCCTGGGCTTACGTCTGGGTCGTCGCGTCGAAGTGATACGTATTGCTCCATGGCAAGGCCCCTTGCAAATCCGGGTAGGACATACCGAGCTCATGATCCGTCGCATTGATGCGTCTAAAATCAACATTCAGCTAAGCGCTTAAAAAACCATCATGAAACGCATCGCCCTGCTTGGAATGCCCAATACCGGCAAATCGACTTTTTTCAATCGCTTGACAGGTGCTGGCGCCCGCGTAGGTAACTGGCCAGGCATAACAGTCGATTTACTCTCTGCCAAAGTCCTGTTAGCCGGCAGCATGGTGGAAATCGTCGATTTACCGGGCATATACAACCTGCATGGCTTTTCCGACGACGAACAGGTCGTGCGTCACTTCCTCGAATCGCAAGCAGTGAACGGTCTGGCCGTCATCCTCAACGCCACCCAGCTCGATCGCCAGCTCGCGCTACTATTGCAGCTCAAATCACTCAAACTGCCACTGACCCTGGTGCTCAACATGGCAGACGAAGCCAAGCAGATGGGTGTCAAAATTGATCTGGAACGGCTCTCCGCTGATCTTGGCGTACCTGTAACCATGATAAGCGCGAAGTACGGTCAAGGTTTTGGTAGCGTACGCACTGCCATTGAAACACTGCTACACAAGCAGCCGCAGGCCATACACGCGAACACTGCAGCCTTTAATCAGGACGACAATATCGAGGCAGAGCTTGATCGCATCGTCAGCGATACGGTTACTACACCCATTACACTGCCACCCGATCTCAGCCGCCGCCTGGACAAAGTTTTACTGCACCCCTGGCTGGGCCTGCCGCTGTTTTTCATTACCGTATTTTTGCTGTTCCAGCTGGTGTATGGCATCGGCACACCGCTGCAGGACGCTACTGGCTGGCTGCTGGACCAATTCAAGAACGCTATCCTGGTCCCTGCGCTAAGCCACGCGCCTGCAGCCCTCAAGAGTTTCATTGTTGAGGGCTTGTTTGACGGTGTCGGCACGGTACTGACCTTTCTGCCTATCATCATCGTATTTTTCATGTTTATGGCGATCATCGAAGACAGCGGCTATCTGGCCCGTGCCGCATACCTGATGGATGCCATCATGGCCAAAATGGGGCTGGACGGGCGCTCATTCGTAATGCAGCTGATGGGATTTGGTTGCAACGTACCCGCGCTGATGGGGACTCGCGTCATGCGTTCACGCGCGTTACGGCTACTGACCATGATGGTGATACCGTTTTCGCTGTGTTCGGCCAGGCTGCAGGTATTTTTATTCTTCACCACCGCCATCTTCGCGCCGCGCGCTGCCGCAATGGTGATGTTTTCGCTGTACCTGATGAGCTTCCTGATGGCGTTTCTAACCGCCATGGTATGGCGCGGCAAATACCGCAGCCATGAGCCACTATTACTGGAACTGCCACCATACCGCTTCCCCACCTTCAAGCAACTGCTGGCACAAGGCTGGCAACAGTCCGGCCATTTCATCCGCGGCGCTTCCGGCTTCATTATTGCCGGCGTTATTATCGTCTGGGCGCTAACGCATTACCCATTTGACGTACCCCCTGCCAGCCCGACCACACTGGCCGGACAACTGGCGAGCTGGATGGAACCGATCTTCGCGCCGCTGGGTGTTGACCGTTTACTGTCCGTCGCGTTGTTATTCGGTTTCATCGCCAAGGAAATCGTCATCGGAGCACTTGCCGTGATCTATGGTGCCGGGCAAAGCAATCTGTCAGGCATTATCGCCAGCCAACTGGACTGGGTACAAGCCTACAGCTTCATGCTGTTTACGCTGATTTATACCCCTTGCCTGTCTACTGTCGCCGTGCTCAAGCAGGAATCCAAAAGCAACTGGTTTACTGTAATCGCCGTAGCCTGGCCGCTGGGACTGGCATGGGTGGTAAGCTTTGCGTTTTATCAGGGTGCGCGAGCACTGGGGCTGTAACAAGCCCATAAGCTACAGCACACCTCGCTCCAACTCCTGCAGATAAATAAAGGCTGGCGCTTTCACGCCGGCCTTTATTCTGATTTCCACCAACTCCTGTGACTCAAAGAAACTTCGGGCACTCTCCAGTGACGTCCATGCGGAAAAGTGCACAATATTGTTCGCATCGTTATCGTAGCGCAACAACTGGTAGCTGATTTCACCGGCCTGTTTTCTGATCCCTGCCGCCTGATCAAAAACAGCCTTCCATGCCGGATAATCCTCGACTTCATGAATAATTAAAACATGCTGCATGCACCTACCCCTTAACGCCACTCCTTCGGCAAATAATAATCACCGTAGCTATCCTGCTCCATAGGTACTTCGATTACGCCTTTGGCTAACGTCTGCTGATCCGTGCTACCTGTGATTCCCGGGAAAGCGATCACCAGCACCACCATCGCCAATTGAATCAGCACAAACGGAATCGCGCCGCGGTAGATATCAGTGGTTTTAATTTCCTTAGGCGCCACGCTACGCAGATAGAACAGCGCAAACCCGAACGGCGGATGCATGAACGAGGTTTGCATATTAATGCCGATGAGCACGCCGAACCAGACCAGATCGATACCCAGCTTCTGGGCGACAGGCGCCAGTAGCGGAATGATGATAAAGGCAATCTCGAAAAAATCGAGGAAGAACGCCAGTACGAACACCAGCAGATTCACCACAATCAGGAAACCCAGCGCTCCGCCGGGCAGACCCGTCAGCAAATGTTCCACCCACAGATCACCATTCACGCCGCGAAACACCAGACTGAATACGGTAGAGCCGATGAGAATGAACAGCACGAAACTGGATAAGCGCGTGGTGGTATCCATGGCCTGCTTTAACATAGCCAGCGGCAAACGGCGTTTCACCCAGGCCAGCAACAGTGCACCCGCAGCGCCCATGGCGCCACCCTCGGTAGGCGTCGCCCAACCCAGGAATATCGTGCCCAGCACCAGAAAAATCAGCAACAACGGTGGCAATATCGCCAGCATCGCGCTGCGCCATAATGCCCAGCCACGCACAGTACGTGCGGAGAGTGGTAAGGCTGGTGCAGCGGCCGGTTTGATCAGTGTAACCATGAATACAAACAACACATATAACCCGGTCAGCACCAGACTCGGCACCAGTGCGCCCTTGTATAAATCACCCACCGACACGCCTAACTGATCAGCCAATACAATCAGCACCAGACTAGGCGGGATAATTTGCGCCAGTGTCCCCGAGGCGGCAATGACGCCCGTCGCCAACCGCGTATCATAACCGTAACGCACCATGATAGGCAGTGATATCAGCCCCATCGCAATCACCGAAGCCGCCACCACGCCGGTGGTAGCGGCCAGCAAAGCGCCAACGAAAATCACCGCGTAAGCCAGTCCGCCGCGGATTGCACCGAACAACTGACCTACGCTATCGAGCAACTCCTCGGCCATGCCGCTGCGCTCCAGGATCAGACCCATGAAGGTAAAGAACGGAATTGCCAGCAAGGTCTGATTCGCCATGATGCCGAGCACGCGCTCTGGCAGTGCCTGCATCAGGCTCATATCGAAGTAACCCGACTGAATACCAATGATGGCAAACAGCAGCCCATTCGCCGCCAGCGAAAATGCAACCGGGTAACCCATCAACAGCACGATCACCAGTCCCGCAAACATGGCGGGGGCCATCCACTCCATACTCATGCTGTGCGCTCCTTGGCCGGGCCATAACCGGCGAGGAAAGCAATGTTTTTAATCAATTCAGCTACGCCCTGCAATGCCAGCAAACCGAATCCGACCGGGATCAGCAATTTCACTGGCCAGCGCAACAAGCCGCCGGCATCCGGCGACATCTCGCCGCTGAGCCAGGCACTGACAAACATCGGCCAGCCGAACCAGATAATCAGCAGCGCAAATGGCAATAGAAACAGCACAGTGCCGACGATTTCCAGCCATGCCTGCGCCCGTGGCGACAAACGACCATGAATGAAATCGATGCGCACATGGCCGTTATGTTTCAGCGTATAGCCGGCGCCCAATAAAAACAGCGCACCGAACAAATACCACTGGATCTCCAGACCTGCATTCGAGCTTTCACCCAGGCCGTAACGTACCAGCGCGTTACCCGCCGAAATCAGCGTTGCCAGCAGCACCAGCCACTTGATGCTGCGCCCCACCCATTCATTCAGCGCGTCAATGCCTTGCGCTACTCGCCATAAAGCCTGCATGTTCAATTAATCCCCGGCCACGGTCATCTGTGCAATCAGGATAGAACCGGTCTGCTTGGAACCACGGGTTTCCGTATCCGTACCGATGGCGACGATGTCCTTGAACATTTGCTTGAGATTACCGGCGATGGTAATTTCTTCCACCGGATATTGAATCACGCCATTTTCCACCCAGAAGCCGGCCGCGCCACGCGAGTAATCGCCAGTCACCATATTGGTGCCGTGGCCGAGCAACTCCGTCACCAGTAAGCCGGTGCCCATTTTCTTCAGCAATCCGGCAAAATCCTCGCCGGTACTGCTCACCAGCAAATTATGACTGCCGCCCGCGTTGCCGGTGGTCTGCATACCCAGTTTTCGCGCGCTGTAGCTGCCGAGGAAATAACCTTGCAATACGCCATCCTTGATGACTTCCCGATCAACCGTTGCCACGCCTTCGTTATCAAACGGGCTGCTCGCCAGGCCGCGCAGCAAATGCGGGCGTTCACTGATCTGCAGCCATTCGGGGAATATGCTCTGCCCGAGGCTATCCAGTAAAAATGAAGATTTACGGTACAGACTGCTACCGCTGGTTGCCGACACAAAGCTCGATATTAAACCAGCCGCTATCGGTGCCTCAAACAGCACCGGCACCTGGCAGGTTTTCACTTTACGTCCGTCCAGGCGGCGCACGGTGCGCTCGCCGGCACGGCGTCCCACTTCTTCTGCAGATAACAAATCTTCCGCCCGCCGCGCCGATGTGTACCAGTAATCGCGCTGCATGCCCTGCTCGGACTCCGCAATTACCGCGCAGCTCACGCCATGGCGCGAAGTCGGATAACCTGCAGAGAAGCCCAGACTGTTACCGTACACAAACAGGGAATTCTGCGTGTTGACGCTGCCGCCTTCCGAATTGCTGATACGTGTATCCGCCGCCAGCGCCGCCGCTTCACACGCACCCGCCATCGCAATTGCATCTTCAATCGACTGCGTCCACGGGTGGAACAGATCCAGCTCAGGAAATTCAGTTGCTAAGCGATCCGAATCCGGCAATCCAGCAAATTCATCTTCTGCGGTATAACGTGCAATGGTCAGTGCTTTATCCACCGTATCCAGCAGTGCCTGTCTGCTGAAATCGGAAGTAGACGCATTGCCGCGACGCTGGCCGATGTAAACCGTTATGCCGATACCTTTATCACGGTTGTATTCTATGGTTTCAACTTCGCCTTTGCGCACTGTCACCGACTGCCCCATTCCCTCCGACGCTTCAGCGGCACTGGCGCTTGCGCCCTGCTGTTTGGCGTAATCCAGCATGTCCTGCACCAGGGATTGCAACTCGTTTTTAGTATGGCTAAATTGATCAGACACGAAAACTCCAGACTAAGAAAGGCTAAAACCGTTATCATAGCAACATTTAGGCTATATCAGAGCACCATGGAAGAATTTGAAGACGAAATCCCCGTCATCAGCAAGAGCGAAATCAAACGCCAGATGACCGCTTTACAGAAGCTGGGAGAAGAACTGGTAGCACTACCAAAAGGCAAGCTCGACAAACTCGACTTGCCTGAAACCCTGCGCGACGCAATTGATGCCGCCAAACGCATCACTGCGCACGGCGGACTAAGCCGGCAGAAGCAATATATCGGTCGCTTGATGCGCATTGTCGATGCGCAGCCTATTGCCGAACAACTGGAAAAATGGCGCAATCACCACAGTGATGAAAACGCAGTGTTTCATCAGATGGAACACTGGCGCACACGCCTGATCGCAGATGACAACGCACTCACTCTATTTATTGCCGACCATCCCAGCGCTGACGTACAGCAACTGCGCAACCTGATCCGTAACGCACGCAAGGAAGCCAGCCAGCAGCAGCCGCCGAAAAGCAGCCGCGCCTTGTTTAAACTGATACGTGGCATCATTGAACAGGACCATCCTGAACTTGCCACCGATGCTGCTGACAATGATGAGGATAGCGAAGAGGCATAAGCTGGCCATGCAAACCCGGGGGGTTCGGTTTATAATGCTCGGCTATTCCACCCCCAGATGAGTATCGAATTAATGCAAAGAACCATGTTGAAGTCGAAGTTGCATCGCGTATTCGTGACCCAGTCAGAATTACATTATGAAGGTTCGTGCGCGATAGACGACTTACTGCTGGAAGCGGCCGATATCCATGAATATCAGCAGATCGACATTTATAACGTCACCAATGGTGAGCGTTTCACCACCTACGCCATCCGCGCGGAACGTAACTCCGGCATTATCTCGGTGAATGGCGCTGCAGCCCACAAAGCTAACCCGGGCGACATTTTAATCATTGCCACCTATGCAACGTACAACGAAATCGAACTGGAAAAATTCGCACCGCGTCTGATCTATGTCGATGACAACAACCGTATCAAAGATAGTCGCAACTACATACCGGTACAGGCAGCTTAACCGTCATCCGTTTTGAGCATTAGCTCAAATGCTGCCGGTGTAAGCGGTTTTGCGTAAAAATAACCTTGCGCGTAATCGCAACCGCATTGCGCCAGCAAATCGCGTTGCTCTGCAGTTTCCACACCTTCCGCAATCACCTTTAGCCCCAGCTTGTTGGCCATGACCACAATCGCTTCGGACAATGCCAGATCACTCGGATCAGTCGTAATATCGCGCACAAAAGACTGATCGATTTTCAGATAATCAATATCGAATTTTTTCAGATAGGATAGTGCGGAATAGCCGGTGCCAAAATCATCCATGGACACTTTGATTCCGGCATCCCGGAAGCCCAGCAGCTTGTCCGAGATCACTGAAGTTACATCCAGCAGCAGCCCCTCGGTAATCTCGATGACCATATTTCTTCCCGGCAAACCCAATTCCTGCAAATAAGCTAACCAGCCGTCAATATTGAAGGTGTCGTCCTTGAACTGCACCGGCGACATATTCACGCTCACCTGTATACTTGCTCCTGCCTGGTCCGATTTCCAGCGCCGGGCCCAACGCGCAGCCTCCCGGAACACCCAGTCACCAATTGCGATAATCAAACCGGTTTCTTCTGCCAAGGGAATAAACTCGGCAGGGCTCACCATTCCGCGCTGAGGGTGCTGCCAACGAATCAATGCTTCAGCCTTGGTGATTTTTCCCGTTGCCAAGTTCACGATAGGCTGGAAGTGCAGCTCAAATTGATTAGCAGCCAGCGCCCCACGCAAATCACCCAGCAAGCTTAATCGATTTCTGGCTTTTATCTGCAAAGCCGAAGTGTAAAAGCTCAAGCGGTTACGCCCCGCCAGTTTCGCCTCGTACATTGCCTGCTCGGCACTTTTTAACAAATCTTCAGCATTTTCAGCATCGTGCGGATAACTGGCAATACCTATGCTGGCAGAGATGTAAATTGCACTCTGAATTTCAGACAGCGTAAATGCCATCACCAATTTGGCGATAATTTTCTCTGCAATGCCAGCCACATACGCGTTATCAGCCGGCCCGGGCAAAATCACAGTAAACTCATCCCCACCCAGTCGCGCCACCACAACCGCCTCACCCACACACGACTTAATCCGCTGCGCCACTTCTATCAGCAACTGATCCCCGACCTGGTGCCCCAGCGTATCATTCACTTCTTTAAACTGATCCAGATCAATATAGAGCACCGCCAGCGTCAAACCATGCTGATGCGCAAGCCGAACATCATCTGTCATACGTTGATGCAACAGATAGCGATTAGGCAGTCCGGTAAGCATATCGTAATTCGCCTGCTTCCAGATCAGCTCTTCGGAGTGTACTTTATCCGTGATATCGTAAAAGGTCGCAACGAAATAATTAGGGTCGCCCTCCTCATCCAGAATCACATTAATCGTCAGCCATTCCGGATAAATATCGCCGTTCTTGCGTTTGCTCCATATCCTGCCCTGCCAGTGCTGGCATTCTTTCAACGTATGCCACATCTCTTTATAAAAAGATGCATCATGCTTGCCTGAACTCAATACTCGCGGATTTTTCCCCAGCACCTCGTCTGCTGTATAACCGGTAATGCTGGTGTAAGCCTGATTAACGGAAATAATGCAATTGGACTCATTCGTCACCATCATCGCCTGACTGCTGTTTTGATACACCAATGCCGACAATTTCAGCTCTTGCTCAAGCTGCTTCCGCTCCTTCTCGCGATCAAAATTATCCAGCGCGAACGAGATATCACTGCACATCTCCTCGATCAACTGGATAATTCCCCGATCAAATGCCTGAGCTTGCGCATGATACACGCTCAATATGGCAAATATCTTCCCTGCCCGCGTAACCGGAAACGCAGCCGCAGACTGCCAACCTACCTTAGCCGCTCGCCCCCACCATGGCCGCACCATTTCGTCAGCCAGATAATCGTTTACTACGACTGTACGTCGTTCCCTGAAAGCCGTACCAACCGGGCCACGACCGGAAGCTTCATCCTCCGATGCCGAGATCACTATGTCATCAAGATAGTCTTTACCCCGGCCGTAACTCATGACGGGTTGAATGTATTGATTAGCTGCATCCAACCGGCCTATCCAGGCCAATGCCATTCCTCCGAACTCTACGGCTACCTTGCATACCAGTGTCAACAGCTCGGTTTCATCATGCATGCGCACAATGGCCTGATTCACTTCGCTCAGGGCTTTATAAAAATTGGTAAGCCGGGCAATATGTGCCTCATGGCCTTGTCTGACCGTTATATCCTGAGCAATTGCCAGCAGTAGCTGTTTATCATCCAGCTCAACCAGACGCAGAAACAGGCTCACGGGTACTGCACTCAGATCCTTACGCAGAAATGTCATTTCAAAATCAACTGCTGTCTGCGCGCCTGATAACAAGGGCGCCAATACCTGCTGGCAATACTGATTCGAGAAAGACGGATTCAGCTTATCCGCCGACATGGTCAGCATTTCTTCCTGCGTATAGCCCAGACATTGCATCAAACCCTGATTAACAAAAGTAAAACGCAATGACTCCGGCTCCATCATGAATATCAATGATGGCGTTTTATCCAGAATAGTCTGGATTTGAGCTAATTTGGTTTTTAATGAGATAATCAGTGATTGCATACCCAGCCTGGATCGCAAAATAAATATATTTATAATTAAGATGAAACGTTGTACTTATGCTGACTATACTACTGCAATTCCATTTTTAGAAATACAGTCACGCTCACACAAGCAGTAACCTTATCATCATTATGGTTTTATGCAAATGAAACCATAAAATTAATACAAATGTATGCGCGTATCCTGAACATTTAATCATAAGAACAGACAGACTCAACTGAGCGCAGCAATCCCCACGCAACGACACAGCTCATAAGCGCATAATGGTAGGGATGGAACCGAACCAGCTAACCCCAGCCTAAGCAACTACATTATTTTGTGTCTATCCATCAAATTTTCATGACTCTCTACATCGATGATAATCAACGCTGATCACAATCTGGTTGCCCGAGTGGATCCTGCCGCTTTACCTTGGCTACCATCCCCCCTGCCCGGAGTCGAACGTCGTCTGTTAGAACGCAACGGCGCAGAACAGGCACGTGCAACCTCCATAGTACGCTATCAGGCCGGAGCGAGGTTTGATGCCCACAACCATCCTCAGGGTGAAGAAATTTTCGTACTGGAAGGGACGCTCGAGGACGAACACGGGGTTTATCCTGCCGGCACTTATATCAAAAATCCTCCTGGGTCCCGTCACAGCCCATTTACACATTCCGGCTGCACCCTATTTGTAAAATTACGCTATATGCAGGCGGATGATATGCAGCAGGTTGTCGTACGCACCCACGAAGCAGCCTGGTTACCGGGCTTAGTGGAAGGTTTGAGCGTACTGCCTCTGAGCGAATTCAAGGGTGAACACACTGCATTAGTACGCTGGCAACCGGGTACACGCTTTCAACCGCACCGCCATTACGGCGGCGAAGAAATTCTGGTACTCGACGGCATGTTTCAGGACGAACACGGCGATTATGGGCAAGGCATATGGCTGCGCAGTCCGCACCTGAGCACACACCAACCTTTTAGCGAGTCAGGATGCACCATACTCGTTAAGGTTGGTCATCTGGACATTAGCTGATGCATATCTGGGTTGATGCCGACGCGTGTCCCGGCGTGATCAAGGACATCCTGTTCCGGGCTGCGGAACGCATGCACATTTCCATGACGCTGGTTGCCAATAAGTTGTTGCGTACGCCGCCATCTGCCTATATCCGGTCCCTGCAAGTACCGCACGGCTTTGATGTGGCAGATGACGAGATCATGTTACGCATGCAAGCCAGCGACCTGGTTATCACCGCCGATATCCCGCTGGCAGCCAGCGTCATTGATAAAGGCGGTCATGCACTTAACCCGAGAGGGGAGTTTTACACACCGGAAAACATCCAGGCAGCCCTGACCATGCGCAACTTTATGGCCGAATTGCGTGGCAGCGGCGTTGAAACAGGCGGGCCAACGACACTTTCGCAGAGTGACCAGCAGGCATTTGCCAATCAGCTGGATCGGTTTTTAAATCGAATTTCGGACAGCAGCTAGTGGATGATGAATTGCCGTTTTGATATAGCATAAAAAAACGGCTATTACCTTTAACGGTAATAGCCGTTCTTAATACAGCAACGTTCCTGACTTACACTGCTTCCAGTTTACGCATGAACGATGGCAACAGTTTGAAATCAACCAGACTGCTTAACAATGCCTTGATGAAGCTTGCATCTGCTTCATAAACCAATTTGTAGTACTGCACACGCATGGTGATCGCGCTGCCGAAAATAATGCTGATCAGCGCCAGGAATGAGCCGAGCGCCAATGTCGACATCCCGGTAATACCTTGACCGATCGTACATCCCATCGCCAATACGCCACCGAACCCCATCAGAATTGCACCAAACACATGGTTGCGGAAATCAGCAAACGAAGCAAACCATTCGATACGGAAGTTTCTGCTCAACAGCGACCACAGTAACGAACCGGCTATCACGCCAGCCAATGCCATTACGCCGAAAGTGAGCAAGCTGATATCAAATTTACCGGCAACATAACCCAAAGTCTGACCCATAGGGTTAATAAAGGTAAATGACTGCGGGCTTAACGGACGACTATCGGCAGGCTTGATATCAGCGCTACCGGCAACGAAATCCCATTCCTGCACGTAGCCTTGCAAGGTGTAAGTAGTGCCATCCACTTTAACGCCGATAACGCTACTAATGTACCAGGCACCCAACACAGTCAAACCAACCACCAGGCCGCCTATGATGTTATCTCTGTTGCTGCGGAAATCGGCTGACTTGAACACAAACACAGCAATCGCCAGCGCCACCAGCACACCCAATACCAGACGAGCCTGTTTCAGGCTGGCGTCACTCACCAGAAATGAAGCCAGATCCTGATGACTGCCAACATTCACGGCTAAAGGACGTATCCAGCCATTAAACAGCACAGTAAACAAGGTCTTATCGGTACCCGGGAATGGGTTAACCATAAAATAAGCAATGACGGCAATGATCATCAGCACTATTATCGATTTGATATTACCGCCGCCGATACGAATCAGGGTTTTATTACCGCAACCCGAGGCAAAGGTCATCCCGATACCAAACAGCACACCACCGAGAATATTTTCTGCCCAGATCAATTGCGCACCACGATATGGCGGGAATGAGGCATCCAGATTAGCAAGGCCAAAATACTCCAGCACTGACACGCCGAGCATAGCCACAGCCATAGCCAGCATCCATGCGCGCATACGGCCTAAATCGCCCATGTTTACCCAGTCCGATATAGCACCCATCGTGCAGAAATTGGTTTTATTGGCAACCAGACCCAGCACCATAGCCAGACCGAACGTCGCCCACAACAGCACGGATTGTGCTTGAGCAAAGCTATCAAACAACATAGAGGTTCTCCACTTATTTTGATTAAAACGAAATTGCCTGAAGCGAGCGCAAAATACGACTTGTGCGATTATGATTTATCGGGCGAAAATAACAATAAGCTATTTATACTAAACGGTAACGGGTCGGGTCGGGAATGCCTGCTTGTTGAAAGCCTTGCTCTCGCAAACGGCAAGAATCGCAGACCCCGCATGCGCGCCCCTCTTCATCAGCCTGGTAACACGATACCGTCGCTGCGTAATCCACACCCAATGTCGTACCCAGCTGAATAATATCGCCCTTGGACATCTGCATCAGTGGCGCATGAATATGCAGGTCCTGTCCTTCTACGCCAACTTTGGTGGCGAGGTTAGCCATCTTTTCAAACGCAGCAATGTATTCAGGACGGCAATCAGGATAACCGGAGTAATCCACCGCGTTCACCCCGATAAAAATTGCGCGGCTATTAAGCACTTCTGCCCAGGCCAAGGCGATAGACAGCATGATGGTATTTCGAGCCGGCACATAGGTCGACGGTATACCCGCACTCGGCAATTCCGGTACCGCGATTGCACTATCAGTCAGAGATGACCCGCCAAACACGGCCAGATCCATTTTGAACACGCGATGTTCAGCCGCACCTTGCACACTGGCAACCCGCGCAGCCGCAGCCAGTTCGGCATAGTGGCGCTGGCCATAATCAAAACTCAACGCATGGCAAATATACCCATCACGTTGCGCAATTGCTAACACTGTTGCCGAATCCAGACCTCCAGAAAGGAGGACGATGGCATGTTTAGGTTCATTCATTACCGGCCTGCCGCATCATTCCATAAAATTTTGTGTAATTGTAGCTGCATCCGTACCGGTAAGCGATCGCGCAATATCCAGTCAGCCAGATTACTGGCGCCGCTGCCATGCACTGGCGAAAACAATACCGGGCATTGCTTGTTAAGGGCATGCTCATTCAGTGTCTGCCGTGCCCATTGGTAATCATCTTCATCGGTAATCACGAATTTCACTTCATCATGCGCCGTCAAGTGCGTCAGATTTTCCCATCGATTTTTGCTGACCTCGCCAGAACCCGGCGTTTTAATATCGACGATACGTGATACTCTTGAATCCACTGCACTAATATCCAGTGCACCGCTGGTTTCCAGCGACACTTCGTAACCAACATCACATAAGGCCGTAAGCAAGGTCAATACATGCTTCTGTGCCAGCGGCTCGCCGCCAGTCACCGTAACATAACGCGGGTGAAAAGCTGCCACCCGCTCCATTATCGTTGCCAGCGTCAGCGACTCGCCACCATGAAAAGCATAGGCCGTATCACAATATCCACAACGTAACGGGCAGCCGGTAAGACGTACGAACACCGTCGGCAATCCTACCCGACTGGTTTCGCCCTGCACAGAATAAAAAATTTCGGTGATGCGTAACGTTGCAGCATCCATTACTTCAACAGCTCCAGGCGTTTTTTTGCCAATACGGCGGCGCGTGTAGCCGCGTATTTTGCCACCAGGGTTTCCAGCGTTTTACGCGCACCATCCATATCGCCCAGTTCTATTTGCGCACTGGACATATTCAGCATCGCATCCGGCACCTTGGCGTTGGTCGGATAGGCACTAATCAGTTTCTGCTGAGTTGATAATGCATTTTTAAAATCTTTGGTAGAGAAATAGGCATTCCCTATCCAGTACTGAGCGCTCGCAGCCAGACTGCTATTGGGGTAGGCCTTGCCAAATTGCTTAAATCCGGCAATAGCACCCGCATAATCACCTTGTTTGAATAAGGCCAGAGCGGCCTGATAACTTTGTTCTTCGCCAGCATTGGCGGATTTCGTTGTTGAACCCGAAGCAGGGGCGACCCCTGCGCTTGCTGCAGGAGTCGCCGGTGCCGCAACTGCCGGTGCGCTTGCCATAGTCCGCAAGCGCGCGTCCAGATCCTGATATAAGTCTGTCTGGCGTTTCTGGGTGGTTTCAATATCATGGGTTTGCACGTCCAGCTGCCCGCGCAGATGCCCCACTTCGGTTTTAAGCGCTTCAATCTGCGACTGCAGCGTCAACAAAGCAGACGCCTGCGGTTGCGTTTCCAGAGCACTTAAACGCTGATTCACGGCACTCAATTGCTGCTGAATATCAGCCAGCTTGCGTACCGTGTCCTCATCAGCAGCCGAAGCTGCCGATACTGCGCCCAACCATATCAAACCCAATACCAGACGCGAAACAGACTTAATCCTCATGCATTACTCACCTTGATAAACGATATCGGCACGGCGGTTTTGTGACCAGGCCGCTTCATCTTCGCCAGTTGCTTTCGGCTTTTCTTCGCCGAAACTGACAGCTTCCATTTGTGCTTCCGGTACATTCAGCAAATTCAGAGCTTTACGTACGCTATCTGCACGGCGCTGGCCCAATGCCAGGTTGTATTCACGGCTACCACGGTCATCGGTATTGCCTTGCAAGGTCACTTTTGCATCCTTGTGGCTGGTCAGATAGGCCGCATGCGCTTCTATCATCGGACGGAAATCACCTTTGACATTATATTTGTCAAAATCGAAATACACACTACGCTGTGACAGAATATTGGATGGGTCTTTTAACGGATTCATCTGACTAGCCAGACGAGCCTGTTCCAACGCAGCAGCCTCAGCAGCAGCTTTGTCAGCAGCTGCTTTATCAGCAGCGGCTTTGGCAGCAGCACGTGCAGCCGCATCCTGTGAGGATGTATCTACCACTGGCGCCGGCTTGGTATCAACCGACGAGCAACCTGCCAACATACCCACAATAACCAGACCCAATACAGTTTTTTTCATTTACCACTCCTTTGATTTAAAGAAAAGTACCACAAATACAGCCCCAGTCATAATGACAGAGCCTTTAATGCCCCCAATCCGGTTCGCGCATATCACCCGCGCGATCAGATAAACGCACCTGCGTTTTGCCATCCGAGGAAACAGCAGACAATACGCCACGGCCATTAATCTCCGTGGCGTAAACGATCATTTTGCCGTTAGCGGCAAAACTAGGTGATTCATCAAGATTGGTATTCGTCAGCACTTGTATCTGGCCGCTAGAAATATCCTGCACTGCAATACGGAAACGGCCTTCACTACGCTGCACAAAAGCAAAACGTTTCCCATCCGGTGCCCAGGTCGGCGACACGTTATAATTGCCATCATAAGTCATCCGTTTTGCACTGCCGCCAGCCACAGAAATTTGATAAATTTGTGGACTGCCACCTCGGTCTGAAGTAAACAGCAGAGACTGACCATCGGGACTCCAGTCCGGCTCGGTATCGATACCACCGCCAAAGGTAAGACGTTTCAATCCGGTGCCGTCTGCATTGATCAAATACAGCTGCGAGCCGTCATCACGAGTCAGCACCAATGCCAGCTTGCTGCCATCTGGCGACCAGGCCGGCGCGCTATTACTGCCTTTGAAATTGGCCAGTATCCGCCTTGTCCCTGTCATCATGTTCTGCACATAAATCACTGGCTTTTTGGCCTCAAATGACACATAGGCAAGCTTGCTGCCATCAGGTGACCAGGCCGGAGAGATCAATGGCTCAGTCGATTTCAGTACGGTTTGCACACCCTGGCCATCGGCATCAGCGACTTGCAATTCATAGCGCTTGCCCTGTTTGATCACATAAGCAATATGCGTGGAAAATATTCCGGGTACACCCATCAGCTTCTCATACACCACATCAGCGATTTTATGGCCGACCATGCGTAACTGTGTGGCGCTGGTGGTATAGCTGTAACCTGCCATTTGCGTCTGTTTCACTGCGTCCATCAGGCGAAAGCGGACTTCAATCTGCCCATTCGCCAGCACGCTGACCTGCCCCAGCACGGCAGCTTCGGCTCCGCGCTTGCGCACTATGCTGAAACGCGGGTCAGCCGGATCAGTTAACGGCGGGTTAAGATCAGCCACATCCACCAGACTTAGCTCACCGGTACGTGCAAGATCTGCCGCCACCACATCCGTAATCGTACGATACGCATCACCCGCACCGACAAATGGCGCAATCGCCACCGGTAATTTACTGGCTGCACCACCGATAATTTCTATGGTCATCGCGGCATGTGCCAACACTGGCAATAACAGCATCACACTCAGACTTGGCAACCAGAATTTCACTATATTTCGCATTTATCTAAGCCTTTTGTTAATGTTCATTAGGTGCAAATTTCAAGTCCAGATCTCTGAACTCGTTGACCAATGCTGCATCAGGCGGCATCGGCAGCGGTGACGCTTTGAGAATGGCGCGCTCCACTGCACTATCATAAGCAGGCTGACCACTGGGGCGCAGCAATTTCACATGCACCACATCACCCGTCGGCAACACCGACACTTCGAAACGCGCTTGCGGATTACCTTGCAAGCTATCCGGCAAGATAATTTTGCTGCGGATTTTTGCTTTGATCTTATCCTGATATTGCGCCCGCATAGTCGATTGTTCTGCAGCCTGCTTGCTTGCCAGCGCAGCCTGGCGACTGCTGGTCAGGGATCGAGCAGATTCCGCATTAAACTCATTCTGCGACTGCTGCGTAATCATCTGGCGCAAGGCCGCCTGTTTCTTTTGCTGCTCTAACTTCTGCTGCTCAATTTTCTGTTGAGCCACTTTCTGCTCCGCCAGTTGCTGCGCGGCCTGCTTCTGCTGTTCCTGTTGTCGCTTCAGTTTCTGCTCGGCCAGTTTCTGCTCGGCCAGTTTCTGCTCAGCTATTTTCTGCTCGGCCTGCTGTTGCGCTAACTGCTCAGCTTCACGTGCTTTCTGTTCCGCCAGCTTGCGTTTCTTTTCAGCCAGTGCAATATCCGGATTCGGCACTACCGGCTCGGGTTTGCTCTGCTTTTCAATTCGCGGTTTTGGCTCCGGAACGGACCGGCTAGATGTAGCCACAGGCGGCTGCCATAACTCCACCATCACCGGTTCCGGCGCATGCGTTTTCCAGTTAATGCTGTATACCAGCAAGGCAAAAAACACTACATGCACCAATATCGCCAACACAGCCGCTGGTAAACGTCCGGGCGTGGCTGATTCACTCCGCATTTAATTGGCCCCGGGTGCGGCGAGCAAACCTACCCGCTTAACCTGGTTTTGCTGCAGCAGGCTCATCACCTTCATCACCGCTTCATAGCGCACACTTTTATCCGCAGCGATAACCACTGGCTGATCAGGCTGATCCACCTGCTTCTGCCGTATCAAGGCCAATAACTCATCCTGACTCACACTTTGCTCATCACCGGCATGAGCCTGATCACGCACCCGCAAGTCACCATTTGCGCGTATGGTGACTTGCAAAGGCTGCACAGCAACCGTTTGCGTTTTCGCCACGCTGGGCAGATCCACCTGCCCGGGATTTATCATCGGCGCAGTCACCATGAAGATCACCAGCAACACCAGCATCACGTCGATGTAAGGCACGACGTTGATTTGATTCATCTGTTTACGAGGACGACGGGCGTTCATTTTTTATGCGCTTGCCGTTGCAGAATATTGGAAAACTCTTCGATAAAGCTCTCGAAGCGGTTTGCCAGACGATCAATATCATAGGTATAACGGTTATAGGCAATCACCGCCGGTATGGCCGCAAACAAGCCCATCGCGGTCGCAATCAAGGCCTCGGCAATGCCAGGCGCCACATGCGCCAAGGTAGCCTGAGCCACATTAGCCAGACCACGAAATGCATTCATGATGCCCCACACCGTGCCGAACAGACCGACATACGGACTCACCGAACCTACCGTCGCCAGGAAGGACAAATGCGATTCCAATGCATCCATTTCACGCTGATACGCGGCACGCATGGCGCGGCGCGAACTCTCGGTCATCATCGCCGCATCGGTTCCCGGCTGATTTTTCAATTTCATGAATTCGCGAAAACCAGCTTCAAAAATACGTTCCAGTTCGCCACAACGGTCATGGTCACGCGAAACGCGCTGATACATTTGATTCAGATCCGCGCCATTCCAGAACTCTTGTTCAAACGCCTGCGCCATTCTGGCTGCACGTTTCACCGCGAACATTTTCAGGAAGATATACCACCACGACATGAACGAAGCGATGAGCAACAACCCCATCACCAGCTTGACGGTCAAACTTGCGCTGGCCAGCAAGGCCAGCATCGATAAATCCTGATTCACACCGATATCCACTGTAATTTATTCCAAAAGTTGCAAAATTTGATCCGGTATTTTAACCGGTTTAAATGTCAGCGCGTTGACGCAGACCACTTCGATTTCGCTGATCACCAGCGTGCATTCACCCTGTATGCTTTGCGCAAAGCGAATCCGCGCCGGACTCAGCCGTTTGATCCGCGTCAACACTTGCAATGCGTCATTAAAGCGCGCCGGTTTAAGATAATCAACAGTCACATGCCGCACGACAAACACCACGCCCAACTCATCCCGCAACGTGGTTTGTTCAACCCCCAATGCACGCAGCCATTCGGTGCGCGCTCGCTCCATAAATTTCAGATAGTTGGCGTAATAAACCACCCCTGCCGCATCGGTATCTTCATAGTAGACCCGCACCGGCCAAACAAATTCCATCTCAGGCATCGCGCTCATTCCACAAATCCGATTTACTCGGCACATTCAGCCCGAAATGCCGGTACGCCATCAAGGTTGCCATACGCCCACGCGGAGTGCGCTGCAAATAACCTTGCTGGATCAAATACGGCTCCAGCACATCTTCTATCGTATCGCGCGATTCGCCAATTGCAGCGGCCAGATTGTCGAGCCCTACCGGACCGCCATCAAATTTCTCCAGCACTGCGCTCAACAATTTCCTGTCCATCACATCCAGCCCAGCATGATCGACATCCAGCATTTGCAAGGCATCATCCGCCACAGTCCGCGTCACCCGACCATCGGCACGCACTTCAGCAAAATCCCGCACCCGTCGCAACAAACGGTTAGCGATACGCGGCGTACCACGCGAGCGCCGTGCGATCTCAAATGCGCCATCATCGACAATACTCATTTCCAGCAGTTGCGCCGAGCGCTTCACAATCCGGGTCAACTCCTCGGCCGTATAAAACTCCAGTCGAGCCACGATACCAAACCGGTCACGCAACGGATTAGTCAGCATCCCCGCCCGGGTCGTCGCACCCACCAAAGTAAACGGCGGCAAATCCAGCTTCACCGAACGCGCCGCTGGCCCTTCGCCGATCATGATATCAAGCTGAAAATCTTCCAATGCTGGATAGAGTATCTCTTCCACCACCGGGCTGAGCCGATGAATCTCATCGATAAACAGCACATCATTCGGCTCAAGATTGGTCAGCAATGCAGCCAGATCACCCGCCCGTTCCAGCACAGGGCCGGACGTCTGGCGCAGATTCACGCCCATTTCACGCGCAACAATATGCGCCAGCGTGGTTTTACCCAGACCCGGCGGGCCAAACAGCAACACATGATCCAGTGATTCCCCACGCTTACGCGCTGCTTCGATAAAAATCGACAATTGCCCGCGCGCTTTTTCCTGCCCCACATATTCAGACAGCTGCTTGGGCCGCAACGCCCGCTCTATCTGTTCTTCCACCACATTCTGTGCGGCGGGTGCGATTAAACGATCAGTTTCTATCATGGCTTGGACAACCATTTCAAGGCGAGCCGGATGCCATCTTCCACACTATCACTGACAGCAATCTGACGCACCGCGCCAGACGCCTCGCGCTCGTTGTAGCCCAAGGCCAGTAACGCATTGAGCACGTCACCATTAACCTGTGAACTGCTATTCACCACAGCACCTGCAGGCAGCGCATCCGCAATCTTGCCTTTCAGCTCCAGCAATAAGCGTTCTGCGGTTTTTTTTCCGATACCGGGTATCCTGGTCAGCAACCCCACATCCTGCAGTGCCACAGCTTGCGCCAGATCCGCCGCACTTAAGCCGGACAGCACAGCCAGCGCCATTTTTGCACCAACGCCAGTTATTTTGATCAGTTGCCGAAAACTCGCACGCTCCGCCTCGCTACCAAAGCCATACAGTAACTGCGCATCTTCACGCACCACCAGATGGGTATGCAGCGCCACGCGCTCACCCAATGCCGGCAGATGATAGAAGGTACTCATCGGCACATCGATTTCATACCCCACGCCACCCGCATCCACCACTATTTGCGGCGGATGTTTTTCTATAAGCGTCCCTGTGATTCTACCTATCATTATTTGTCATCCTATCAGCCGTCCATTCTTAACCCGATATCCCGCCGTCGCCAATAACCCCAAGCCTTGCCCACCATGTGCATGGCAGATCGCACACGCCAAGGCATCCGCCGCATCAGGACCGGGGAGGCCGGGCAAGTTGAGCAAGCGCTTAACCATTTCCTGCACTTGTTCTTTGGCCGCATGACCATTACCGACCACCGCCTGTTTGACTTGCAATGCCGTATATTCCGCCACCGGCAAATTCTTCAGCACTGCTGCACAAATCGCAGCGCCCCGTGCCTGCCCAAGCAGCAAGGTAGATTGAGGATTCACATTAACGAATACTTTTTCTATCGCAGTTTGATGCGGCTGATTGCTATCTATCACTTCACCCAACCCTGCCAGAATCACACTTAGCCGTTGCGGCAGTTCGCCTTCACCACTTTTAACACAGCCGCTGGTGACATACACCAGCCGATTGCCGATTTTATCGATCACGCCAAACCCGGTCACGCGCAAACCCGGGTCTATACCCAGAATACGTATCGTCAAAACAGCTTCCTAACCATATACACACTCACACCCGTTATCATTGCGTCAGGACAAGCAAACGCGGCAAATCGACTCACTTCATTCAACAGCATCTTCATGTACCATTTTACCCGCTACCAACCAAACTCTGCTCACTTTTCAGCACTTTGCTATACTTGCACACACCATTCGACCAGCTTAACATCATCAATGCCGGACACACCTAGCCCCACTCACGAATATCAAGCACCCAACTGGTTACCAGGGGGCAATTTACAAACACTCTACCCTTATTTTTTTGCCGCCAGGCCCAAAGTCCACTACCGTCGCGAACGCTGGGAACTGCCCGATGGCGATTTCCTGGATCTGGACTGGGTGGACAATCCGGCCGACGCGCCATTAGTAGTGCTGTTTCACGGACTGGAAGGCCATTCCCGCGGGTTTTACTCCCTGGCGCTGATGAACCAGATCAAACATCGCGGCTGGCGTGGCGTCGTCGTACACTTTCGCGGTTGCTCAGGCGAACCCAATCGTCTGCCCCGCGCCTATTTTGCAGGCGACAGCGCTGAAATCAACTACGTGTTGCGACGCCTGCGTGAACAAGAGCCGGATTCGATTATCTACGCCGTTGGCGTTTCGCTCGGCGGTAACGCCCTGCTCAAATGGCTGGGAGAGCAAGGCTCAGCCGCGAATGGTGTAATCCAGGCTGCTGTTGGTATCTCTGCACCACTGGATTTAACTGCAGCTGGCAATACACTGGATCAAGGATTCAATCAGCTGTTTTATACTCGGCATTTCCTGACCACCCTCAAACAAACTGCGTTACAGAAACTGAAAAAATTTCCCGGATTGTTTGATGCCAGCCGGGTGCAGGCGGCGACCACTTTGCGCGAATTCGATGATGTGGTCACCGCACCGCTGCACGGCTACGCCAATGCGGATGAATACTGGCTACGCGCTTCCAGCAAACCTGGCCTCATCCACATCAGCGTCCCCACCCTCATCATTAACGCCAAGAACGATCCTTTTTTACCCAGCAGCGCACTGCCTGACCAGCAGGAAGTGTCTGCTGCGGTTACGCTGCATTACCCCGAACAGGGCGGTCATGTCGGCTTTCATAGCGGCCCTTTCCCCGGCAATGTCGACTGGCTGCCAAAACACGTGCTGAATTACCTGCAACACCAGGGCTGACGCCTTGTCTGCGGAAATAGTTAAGGGTATGCTGATTGTCATAAATCCGCTTTAGACTTCATCCGAATACTAACTCACACCTGATCGGGAGCTCACTGTGCAAAACCTGCCTCAAGAAATCTTCAAAGCCTATGACATACGCGGCATCGTCGGCAAAACGCTGACACCCGAAATTGTTGAAGCAATTGGTCACGCGATTGGTTCTGAGGCTGTTGCTCGCCAGCAAACCACCATCTGTGTCGGTCGCGATGGCCGCCTGTCCGGCCCCGAACTGGCCGCAGCACTGGCCCGCGGCATACAGAAATCCGGCATCAACGTTATTGACGTCGGCATGGTGGCAACGCCTATGACCTATTTTGCTGCCTACCAGCTCAACACGCATTGCGCGGTCATGGTCACCGGTTCGCATAACCCGCCCGATTACAACGGACTGAAAATGGTGCTCGCTGGCGAAACCTTGTCCGGCGATACTATCCAGGCACTGCGCCAGCGCATCGAAAATAATGATCTCGCCCACGGCAATGGCAGTTACAGCGAGCATGACATAGCCTCTGAATACATCGCGCGTATCGTCGGTGACATCAAACTTGCCCGCCCGATGAAGATCATCGTTGATGCCGGCAATGGCGTACCCGGTGCATTCGGCCCGGAACTCTATCGCCGCCTGGGTTGTGAAGTAGAAGAAATGTTCTGCGAAGTCGATGGCAATTTCCCGAATCACCATCCTGATCCGTCGCAACCAGCCAACCTGGTTGATCTGATAGCCCGCCTCAAAACCAGCGATGCCGAAATCGGCCTCGCATTCGATGGTGATGGCGACCGCCTGGGCGTCGTTACCAAAGACGGCACCATCATTTTCCCCGATCGCCAACTGATGCTGTTTGCCGATGACGTGCTGTCACGCAACCCCGGTGCCGAGATTATTTTCGACGTTAAATCCACCCGTAACCTGTTCGACTGGATACGCGCGCGCGGCGGTCGCCCCTTATTATGGAAAACCGGTCACAGTTTCATCAAGGCCAAAATGAAAGAAACCGGCGCACTGCTGGCTGGCGAAATGTCCGGGCACATATTCTTCAAAGAACGCTGGTACGGTTTTGATGATGGCTTGTATGCCGGCGCACGCCTGCTGGAGTACCTGAGCAAACAGGCCGACATCAATGCGACGCTGCACAGCCTGCCGGATACCGTCAACACCCCCGAGCTCAACATAACCCTGCCCGAAGGTGAGCACTACAAGCTGATGGATAAACTACAAGCCACCGCTATTTTTCCCGACGCACAAAACATCATCAAACTGGATGGCTTGCGCGTGGAATATGCAGACGGTTTCGGCCTGGCGCGTCCATCCAATACCACCCCGGTAATCGTGTTGCGGTTTGAAGCCGATACCCAGGCCGGCTTAGAGCATATCCAGGCCGACTTCAGACGCGTGTTTGAACAAGCTGCACCCGGCCTGGCACTTCCCTTCTGAGATCAATATGAACACAGCTAAAATCGGCATCGTATCCATTTCCGACCGTGCTTCCAGCGGAATATATGAAGACAAAGGCATCCCCGCCTTGCAAGCATGGCTGCAAGGCGCATTGCTCAACCCTTGCGAATTCGAAACCCGGCTGATCCCGGACGAACAAACCCTGATTGAGGACACCTTAAAAGCGCTGGCTGACACCAACCATTGCGATTTGATCCTCACTACCGGCGGCACCGGACCTGCGCCACGCGATGTCACGCCGGAAGCCACGCTGGCAGTGGCAGACAAGGTGCTGCCAGGATTCGGCGAAGCCATGCGTGCAGTGAGTCTGAAATACGTCCCCACAGCCATCTTGTCACGTCAGGTCGGCGTAGTGCGCGGCAACAGTCTGATCATCAATTTACCGGGACAACCCAAAGCCATCGCCGAAACACTGGATGGCGTATTTGCAGCCGTTCCCTACTGTATAGACTTAATCGGCGGCGCTTACCTGGAAACCAATCCGGAGGTAATACAAGCATTTCGCCCAAAAAGTAGCATAAAAACAACAATTGCCGTGTGATTTACCATACAAACACAAATTTAACATTTGTATGCTTAGGTGTAGGCGTTTATCTGTGCTAAATTATTCCTATCGTTGACATGAAAATAACAACGTTTTTTTGTAATCACCAGGAGAATAATATGTCCCGTACCTTACGCAATCTTGTTGCAATGTCTTGTGTATTACTGGCTGGCCAGGCTGCTGCTGCAGACATGGATACCCGTACTTACATCGCACCAAACGTTAACTATACCTTTACCGATAAAGACTGGGGTGTGGATGACGCAATCGGTTTCGGCGTTGCTGTAGGTAAGCCAATTACCGAAAGCATCAATCTGGAATTGAATGCAAACTTTGCATCACATAGCGCTAAGAATGGTTCAGGCAACTCCGGCTCACTGGATAACACCGGTTTGAGCGTTGATGCCCTGTATTTCTTCAATCGCAATGCTGATTTCGCTCCATACCTGGTTGCTGGTATTGGTGGTTTGAACAGCCGTGCGCATAACTTGAACGAAACCAACTTCGCAGCTAACGCAGGTATCGGTTTCATGAAAATGTTTAACGGCGTAGGTTTCCGTTCCGATGTGCGTTATCGTTACACCGACAATGTTGGTTCCAACCCAAGCATCAACCCAAGCGACTGGATTGTTAGCGCTGGCCTGGTAATTCCATTGGGCGCAGCGCCAGTTGCTCCAGCACCGGCTCCGGCACCAGCTCCAGCACCGGCTCCTTACGTTGCTCCAGCACCGGCTCCAGAGCCAGCACCTGCTCCAGCCCCGGAAGTTGTCCGTCCAGCTGCTCACACCAAGATCATCCTGGAAGGCACTAACTTCGATTTCAACAAGGCAACTTTACGCCCTGCTGGCAAATTAAAGCTTGATGAAAACGTCAAGACTTTGACCCAGTATTCAGATATCAATGTTGAAATTTCTGGCCATACCGACAGCATCGGCTCAGAAAAATACAACATGAAGTTATCTGAAAAGCGTGCTGAAACCGTGAAAAAATACATGGAATCTAAAGGCATTGCTGCTAGCCGCATGACCACCAAAGGTTACGGCAAGACCAAGCCTATCGCCAGCAACAAGACCAAAGCTGGCCGCGCAGAAAACCGTCGCGTAGAAATCGAAATCCTGAACTAAGCATCATTAGCAACACATAAAAAAGCCGCAGATATCTGCGGCTTTTTTATTGTCTGAATATTCACATCATTAACCCTGTACCGACTCCCACATTTTCTGCAAGCGCTTGATCGACACTGGCTGTGGTGTTTTTAACTGCTGTGCAAATAAGGAAATACGCAGCTCTTCCAGTTGCCAGCGAAACTCCTCCAGTTGTGGATCATCCACACCCGCTTTGCGATGCTTCAGCTCACGCGCCTGCATTTGCGCGGTCAGCGTCGCCAGCATCGTCGTATGCTGTTGATCTTGCGCCAACCGATCCGGCAGTTTATCCAGTCGCTGCTGCATACCCTGCAGATAACGCGGTAGATGCTGCAGGCGCAACCATGGCGTCGCGGTGATGAAGCCGGGATAAACCAGCTGCTGCAATTGCGCAGCAACATCCTTGGTCACATGCGGCCAAGGTGTCTTCAGTCTGGGTGTTAACTGCTGATGCAAAGCCAGCACTTGTGCAACGATACGTGTTAACGCATCAGCAACTGGTTTGATGCGTGCCCGCGCCCGAACCAGCTGCGCGTCGAATTGTACGTTGGTACGCGGCAACGGATCATCGCCCAGACAGGCACGCTCGGCGATAGCTGCCAGCAAAGCTTCACGTAAGGTATCCGCATCACCAAACTGCCGATATACCAATGCCAGCCGCGTAAAATCCGGGATGTTTTTCTCCAGATATTTAAACTGATCAACCAGATTCATCCGGCATAAACGCACTACCCCATGCCGGTGCGCGCGCTCAGCAGCAGCCGGCGTATCCAGCAAACGTAATGCCACACTGTCCTGCTCATCGATAATCGCGGGATAGCCGGTGACTGACTGACCGGCACGGGTAAACGGCAGCGACTCCGGCACATCACCAAACTCCCAGCGTTTAAATCCGGTTTGTTCAAAGGTATTATCCGGTGCACTGAAAGTCAGCTGCGCGGCTTCACCCAACTGCTCGCGCAACGCCTGAATTTCACGCCCCATGCCCAATTCCTGCCCACGCTCGTCAACTACGCGGAAATTCATTTGCAAGTGCAGCGGCGGTGCATCCTGCCAATCATTGGCTGTTATTTTAAGGCCGCTGCGTTTCGCCAGCCAGGCAGCCAACGCCTCGGTCAATGGCGCAGTCGGCGTCAGTGCTGACATCACCGCCGTCACCGTATCCGGCACCGGCACGAACACCCGGCGTAAATGTTTAGGTAGCGCTTTCACATACCAGCTCAGTTTTTCCCGCAACATACCCGGCACCAGCCAGTCAAAACGCCAGGCAGGCAAGGCATTCAGCAACGCCAGCGGTATGGTTACGGTTACCCCATCCAGTACATGCCCCGGCTCAAACCGGTACTGCAGCGGCAAGCTCAGGCCATCCCATTGCAAGGCCTGCGGAAACCAGTCTTCGGTGATGCTGCCGGCATCGTGGCGCATCACGTCATCGCGGCTTAAATACAATAGCCGCGGGTTAGTCCGCTCCGCCTCACGCCGCCAGCGTTCGAATCCGCTGCCATTAACGATATCCGCCGGGATCCGTGCATCAAAGAACGCAAACAACCGCTCCTCATCTACCAGCACATCCTGCCGGCGCGCCTTGTGTTCCAGCTCGCTGACTTCATTGAGCAGTTGCTGGTTATGTGCAAAGAATGCCGCACGCGTCTCAAATTCACCTGCCACCAGCGCAGAACGGATAAAAATCCGGCGGCTCTCTACTGGATCAACCGTGCCGTAATGGATGCTGCGCCGTGGAATGATAATCAGGCCAAATAACTGCACTTGCTCGAAGGCGCTTACCTGCGCTGTTTTCTTCTGCCAGTGCGGATCAAAGTAATGGCGTTTCAACAGATGCGCGGCAATCGCTTCCAGCCATTCCGGTTCTATCTTCGCCACCGTACGCGCATACAGCCGAGTCGTTTCGATCAGTTCAGCCGCCATCACCCATTTCGGCGGCTTCTTCGCCAGCGCCGAGCCGGGATGCACATAGAACTTGATCCCGCGCGCACCCTGAAAGCCACCTTCGTCCATTTTCACGCCGATATTGCCAAGGAATCCTGTCAACAAGGCTTTATGAATCGCTTCGTAATTGGCTGGCTCGGCATTCTCCACTAACCCCAGCTCACTTGCGGTTGTCGCCAGCTGCCCATGCACCTCACGCCATTCCCGCAAACGGGTAGGATTGAGAAAATGCTCGCGGCAGGTTTCCTGCAGTTTGCGATTGGATTTCTTATGGCGTAGTGCGTCATCATAGAATTCCCACAATTTAAGCAAACCGGCAAAATCCGAAGCCTCATCAGCAAACGCCCGATGCCGGTCATCTGCCGCACCGGCTTGCGCTGCAGGGCGCTCACGCGGGTCCTGCACGGATAACGCCGCACACAATATCAACGCCTCGCGCAAACAGCCAAATTGTTGCGCCGCCAATACTACCCGACCGATTTTCGGATCCAGCGGCAAGCGTGCCAACTGTTTGCCTACCGCTGTCAGCCGCCGTGTGCTATCCACCGCATTCAGCTCTTCCAGCAGCTGATAGCCATCCGCGATCAGCCGTGGCGCAGGCGCATCCAGGAATGGAAAATCAGTTGGCTGCCCCAGCCGCAATGCCGACATGCGCAAGATCACGCCCGCCAGCGAAGTGCGCAGAATTTCCGGATCGGTATATTCCGGGCGGCCCGCATATTCCTGCTCGGAATACAAACGGATGCATACCCCGGCAGCGACCCGGCCGCAACGCCCCGAGCGCTGGTTGGCTGATGCTTGTGATACTGGCTCGGTGAGCAATTGATCGACTTTATTTCGCGCCGAGTAACGCAATATGCGCGCATAACCCGGATCAATAACGTAGCGAATTCCCGGCACAGTCAGTGAGGTCTCCGCCACGTTAGTCGCCAGCACGATACGTCGCGCATTGGTCGGCTGAAAGATACGCTCCTGCTCTTTGACCGACAGCCGCGCAAACAGCGGCAAAATCTCGGTATGCGGCGGATGATGTTTGCGCAAGGCTTCGGCTGTATCGCGGATTTCACGCTCACCCGGCAGAAACACCAGGATATCGCCCTCACCCAGCCGCACCAGCTCATCTGTCGCATCCAGTATCGCCTGGGTAACGCGCTCCTCATCGGTCTCGCGGGCTTTCTGCCCGTCTTCAAGACGTTCAGGCGCAAGGATGGGTCGGTAACGGATTTCCACCGAATAAGTCCGTCCCGACACCTCGATTACCGGCGCATTATTAAAGTGTTTAGAGAAACGGTCGGCGTCAATGGTCGCCGAAGTAATAATGATCTTCAACTCAGGCCGGCGCGTCATTAGCTGGCGCAGGTAACCCAACAGAAAATCAATATTCAGACTGCGCTCATGCGCCTCGTCGATGATGATGGTGTCGTATTCACGCAGATCGCGATTGCCGGTGGTTTCAGCCAGCAACATACCATCGGTAAGTACCTTGATCACGCTGTCGGCGCGCACCTGATCGCTGAAGCGCACCTTGTAGCCGACCCCCTCACCCACTCGCGTACCCAGCTCCTGCGCCACGCGTGAAGCCACGGTACGTGCCGCGATACGGCGCGGCTGGGTACAGGCGATACGCCCGAGCTGCCCGCGTCCGGCATCCAGACAGATTTTCGGCAATTGCGTGGTTTTTCCCGAACCGGTTGCGCCGCAAACAATAATGGCTTGATGCTGCTGTATCGCTGCACTGATTTCCTGGTGTCGCGCTGAGACGGGCAGAGCTTCGGGATAATTAATTGAGGACGGTTGCCAGTAACGTGGCGTAACGCTGGTTGTTTCTGTCATTTATTATCTACGTAATGCTTATCATCAAATGTCGCCACCCATTGCGGGCGATATACGACCAACACGGTAATCAACATGCCGGTAGTCACCGCTTCCGACCAGGCCATCAACAGGAAATACGGTAAATAGGTGTGCACTAAATCCATTAGCGCGTAGGCACCCATTTCCGCCAGGGACAAGGTCACTGCCACACCGGTTAGCGCCACGGACAGCGCCGCTCCGACAAAACCATTAATGAAAATATAAATGAACAGATGGTTGGGCAAATAGCGATCGGTCAAGCGATACAACCACCAGCTTACCGTGACCGGCACCACCCCCATCAGTAAAGCATTCAGTGCAAACGCATGCCATGCACCATCCCAGAACGTGGTAAGCAACAGCACCAGCATCAACCCCAGTAACGCGAACCAGGGGCCGAACAGCAAAGTCAGCAAAGTTGCACCCAGGATGTGCAGATTCAGACCGGGACGTATACCCGCCTTGATTTGCCAGAAACCCAGCACCAGCACACACGCACCGAGCATGAGATTGAGTATGCCCGGCTTACGCAACACCGGCCACGGCGCAGAACGCAGCGACCAAGCCAGCACCAGCGCAAACACTATCCACAGCCAGCCCAGCGTCGAGGGTAATAAACTATCGGTTAGATTCATTGTCTTTTAACCCCAGATTAACTTCAATCCGATCAGGATCGTCACTATTTCAAACGCGCGTTTGATCCACAAATTGCCTTTTTTGATGGCAATATGACTGCCCAGATAGCCGCCCAGTATCGATCCGGCGAGCAAAGCCGGCATCCAGTCCCATGCAATATGGCCAAGATAACCCAGCACCAGCGCACCCGTGCCATTCCATAACAAACCGCACAGCACCAGGGTATATGCCACAGCACGCTGATAGTCGAGGCCGAAATAGCGAATCAGCCAGATGGTCAGAAACAGGCCAGTACCCGACGTCACCGAGCCATTCAGAAAGCCAACCACAAACAGACCCAGCATACCGATCAACAGCGCGCGACCGGACTGATTACGGGGCGCGTAGTCCATACCGAGTTTGGGTTTGAATACCGAATAAATGCCCAGCCCAAAAGTTAACACCCCTAACGCAAACATCGCCAGTTTAGGGGGGATAGCGAGAATCACACTTGCTCCCAGTACTACACCAGGCAACCCGGCACCCAGAATAATTAGCGAGAAACGCCGCTCGAACTGGTTGTTTTTCAAGTGGCGCAGAGTTGCACCCAGGCCCAGTGCGACACTGGCAACTTTATGCGTCGCCAGTGCTACGGCAAACGGCAAGCCCAGAAAAATCAGCATCGGGAACTGTATCAACCCTGCGCCACCACCGGATAAAGCCGAAAACCAGTTCGCCGCAAATGAGGCGATAAACAGCACGAACTGATCAAGCAATCCTGTCATCGATTAAACAGTTATGCCAGAGGTTACCGACATGCGGGTATAGAACAGATGCAACCCTTGTTCAGCACATAGCGCCAGCATTGCTTCAGCCTGCGCTTGGGACAGTACCAGTTCAATGATCACCGGCAACTCACCGCCGAGTTCAAAAAAACTATCCTCCTGCAAACCGTGACGCCCGAAACCAGCACTGGCACGCAACACAGTTCCGCCTGCAACACCCAGTTGACGCGCACTGTCCAGCAACCAGTCAGACAGCAAATGACGCTGGTGTTGCTGACCTTCGCGCGCATATAAACGCAAACAGATTTGCTCCATGATTAACCTCTCAATACCTTATACGTCCAGACGCCCAAACCGGTCATCAATACCGATCCGGCCAGATGCAGACTCACTGACAGTGCGCCCCAGCCCCATTGCTGGCGGGATAGCAAGGTAAAAATCTCAGCAGAAAAAGTTGAGAAGGTGGTCAGGCCACCCAGAAAACCGGTAATGATCAGCAAACGCCATTCCGGTGACAGCCCAGGTTGCTGAGCAAAGAAGGCAATGGCCAGCCCGATCAGATAGCCACCCAGCAAGTTCGCCGTCAATGTACCCAGGGGCAGTGTCGGGAATAGCGGATTCAGCCATAAACCCAGACCCCAGCGCAGCCAGGCTCCAACCGCCGCTCCCACACCTATGGCAATGAACGCTGAGATACCCATCACATTTTACAAATCGGATCGTTGTCAGGTTGTAACGCACTGCGCGCTACGGCGGCAAACAGCGCATGAATTTCGTCCAGCGTGAAATGTGCCATCAGGCGGCTGGCAATCTCCGGTGCAACCGCCACCATGCTGGTTTGTCCATCCGGCAAATCGACATGAAATCCAGCCACATGTCTTTTCAGCCCGTCGGCTTGCTGTTCAGTCAGCCGCATTTGCTCATCCAGCAAGGTGTCGTAAGTCGCCTCCAGCTCATGCATCAGCGCATCCGTCAGTTGCGCTTCCGGCACCGCAACTACCCAGCCGAAATGGTCGTCACGCACGGTACAGGCAAGCAGCAGACTTTTCAGATAATCCACGAATCGTTCACGAATTCCGGCGTCAAAGAAAATAAAGTCCAGCATGATTTATCTCTTTTTATCCTGCGGACGATTTTGCGGCAACTGTTCCGGCACCGGCAAGCCCACCCATTTCAATATCGCTGCGACCTGGGCGGATTCCAGTTCCAGCATATGCCCACGTTTAACCCGTGGCGGCAAATTCACCATGCCGAAACGCACCCGTATCAGCCGGCTCACCATCATGCCGAATTTTTCAAACATACGGCGCACTTCGCGATTACGCCCTTCTTTGATGATCACCTGATACCAGCGGTTGGAGCCTTCACCACCCATTTCGGCAATTCGCTCGAAATAGGCCATGCCATCTTCCAGCTCAACACCCGCGGTCATGCTCTTCATCTGCTCCTGACTTAACTCGCCCATGATGCGCACAGTGTATTCGCGCTCCACTTCAAAACTTGGATGCATCAAACGGTTAGCCAGTTCACCACTGGTGGTAAAAATCAGCAGGCCTTCCGTATTGAAATCCAGCCGGCCTATCGCCACCCATTTGCCGTTGCGCACCCGAGGTAACGCATCAAACACGGTTTTACGTGCTTTAGGATCGTCGCGACTGACAATTTCACCTTCCTGCTTGTGATAAATCAGCACGCGTGGTAGTTCCACGTCAAAACTCAGTTTCACCGGGCGTTTATCCACCAGCACTCTGTCGCCCGGCGATACCCGCTCGCCCAATGTAGCCGTCACGCCGTTAATCGACACACGCCCGGCAGTAATCCAGGTCTCCATCTCGCGACGCGAACCCAGACCAGCCGATGCCAGCATTTTTTGTAATTTTTGCGCGCCATCGCCGGTTTCCACCGGCTCCGCAACGGGCGCAGGGACTTCCGGCACATGACGACGAGGCGCTTCTGCCTTAGGCGCACGTTCACCCCGAGACGATTTCACATCCTTGGCAAATTTCGGTTCGGCGGGAGGCGTTGCAGGTTTACGCGGGCGGCGTATAGGGGAAGCGGGCATGATCTATCCAGATTGTTGCGTATAATCGATGATTATACTGCAAAAACTCTAGTCTTCCTGCGCTAAATCCAGTTGTGCGGTATGCGGGTTAGGCGCAACCAGATTCCCCAGCTCCACCAATGGCGGCAACTCATCCAGCGCGCGCAGATTCAAATCACTCAACAACTGCCTGGTGGTCACATAGAGCGCAGGCCGGCCCGGCACTTCACGATGGCCTACCACCTTGATCCAGTCACGCTGCTCCAGCGTTTTAATGATCTGCGTATTGACGGCCACCCCGCGAATTTCTTCAATATCACCGCGCGTAACCGGCTGTTTGTATGCAATAATCGCCAGCGTTTCCATCACCGCACGGGAATATCTGGGCGGCTTTTCCGGGTTGATACGTTGCATATAACGCTGAAACTCCGCTCGAGTCTGAAAGCGCCAGCCGTCAGCAACCATCACCAGCTCCACCCCCCTGCCCTGCCATTCATCGCGCAATTCTGCCAATGCCCGACGCAGCATATCCGCACCCAGATCCTCATCGAATACGCCACGCATCTGCTCCAGCGTCAGCGGTTCAGCGCTGGCAAACAATATCGTTTCCAGTACTATTTTTAATTCCGTAAGGTGCTTAATTGACATGAGCTAATCGTACATAAATTGGCGCGAAATCCTCGTTCTGGGTGATTTCGACACGGTGTTCACGGGCTAATTCCAGCATCGCCAGGAATTTTACCACCAGATGGGACACGCCCAGTTCGGCTTCAAACAGAGTGGAAAACTCCATAAACAAATCGCCTTGCAAGGCATCCAGTATCTGCCCCATCGCTTCACGCACCGACAGCTCCTGACGCCCTACCCGATGATGGCGACGAGTACCGGAACGGGCCAGCAGCCCCAGCCAGGCCTGAGTCAAATCATCCGTGGATATTTGCGGCAGCAGTTTTTCCACCTGCTCGCTCCACACGCTTACTGCCAGATAATCACGACCAACGCGCGGCAATTCGTCCAGATGTTCAGCTGCCAGTTTCATTTGCTCGTATTCCAGCAAGCGCCTCACCAGCTCGGCACGCGGATCACTGCCTTCACCAGAATCATCCTCGAGTACCGGACGCGGCAACAACATACGTGACTTGATCTCGATCAACAGCGCCGCCATCAGCAGATACTCTGCCGCCAGTTCCAGCTGCTGCTTACGCATCAAGGTCACGTATTCCATGTATTGCGCAGTAAGCCTGGCCATAGGGATATCCAGCACATCCAGTGAATGCCGGCGAATCAGGTACAGCAGCAAATCCAGCGGGCCTTCGAATGCACCCAGATACACCGCCAGCGCTTCGGGTGGAATATACAGATCCTGCGGGAATTCGGTCAGCGGCTGGCCGTTAATCAGCGCCAGCACATCGGGCAATACGACAACTTCAGTGGTCACGACTGCACCACCACGCAATTACGTCCACGCGCTTTGGCGCTATAAAGTGCAGCATCAGCATCATTGATCAACTGCCTGGCGATAGCTTCCTCAGCCGCACCCACATTGTGTAATGCAATGCCGGCAACACCAATCGAAATAGTCAGTGACAATGGCTCAGCCAACCCCACGTTGAACACATGACTATCAATCGCCAGCAGTATCCGTTGCGCGATGTCATTTGCGATGTCACTATCAGCACCCGGCAACAGCGCCACAAATTCCTCCCCGCCATACCGGGCAAAACTGTCGCTGCCACGCAAAACGGTCTGAATGACTTGTGCAGCCTGTTGCAGCACGGTATCACCAACCGGATGCCCCCATTGATCATTGACCTGCTTGAAATGGTCCAGGTCAAACATCATCGCAGCGAGAGGCTGCTGATGACGCAAGGCGTGATTCACGGCTTCTTTTAACCGCGCATCAAAATAACGCCGGTTATTGACCTGCGTCAGTGCATCGGTCAGCCCGAATTGCTCCAGCTTGTCAAAATACAATGCGTTTTCCAGACACATCACCAGAAATGCAGACAGGCGATCCAGAAAATAAGTGCCGCTTGATGCCATGAAACGCCGCACATCATGGCTCGCCAGATGCAAACCACCCATCAGCTTACCCTGCCGCACCAAAGGCAATAATGCCACCGAGCCTGACTGGGTGTGGACGAACATAGTTTCATGCAACGCTGCCTGATAATCCCCCAGCCGGGTTCTTAGCGGCTGCTGATATAAGCCTAACAACCGGGATTCATGCGCAACCAACTCCAAACCCATGCTCTGCAACTCAGGTAAGCGCACGCCACCCAATATCCTTGCCCATTCGCCAGTTTCATCCAGCAGCAGCAAACGCACTTCATCCAGATCAAAACTCTGGCGAAAATCGCAAAGGATGATATTCACCAGTTGCGACAACGCTCGCGTTGCCATCAACTTCTGCTCCAGCTGGCCGAAACGCTGCAATTTATCTTCATTTTTACGCGCTTCGGACAACAATGTATCAAGCTGCTCACGCAATGGTTCGATCTGCAAGTGCTACCCCCTAATTACACGCATCTTAAAATCGCACATGCGCACCAGCACAGTAACAGGCACACCCTTTAACAGAAAATGTCCTGATGCTCTACATTCCCCACATCCAGCGATGGCATTAGTGGGAACCCCCCTATTTTTAACCACCTGCTGATCTTATCCATAATATTACACACCTCGGCTCAACATCGCTATTTTAACGTCCAGAGCACACTGCGAGTTTTCTACATTCAGGTTATCGGGTAAACTCACAAATTCTGATTATTGTTTAGCATACTCAACAGGTAAAAAACATGCTCACAGGCAGTTTAGTCGCGATTGTTACCCCCATGTTTGAAGATGGCAGCCTTGATCTGGCGGGCTTGCGCGCGCTAGTCGATTGGCATATCGCGCAAAAAACCGACGGCATCGTTGTCGTTGGCACGACAGGTGAATCTCCGACGGTCAATCATGACGAACATTGTGCCCTCATCCGCGCCGTGGTCGAACACACTGCCGGGCGCGTACCGGTGATCGCCGGCACGGGTGCCAATTCGACATCCGAAGCGATAGCCCTCACCCAGTGCGCATTGTCAGCGGGAGCTGATTACGGCCTGTCAGTTGCGCCGTACTACAACAAACCCGGCCAGGAAGGGCTGTACCGCCATTTCAAAACCATTGCTGAAGCCGTGGAACTTCCGCTCATTCTGTACAACGTACCTGGCCGCACGGTAACCGACATCAGCAACGATACGGCATTACGCCTGGCGCAGATCCCTAACATCGTTGGTATAAAAGACGCTACCGGCAACATGGAGCGCGCCACCGACCTGATCATGCGCGCGCCCAATGATTTTGCCCTGTACACCGGCGATGATGCCAGCGCATTGGCCTTTATGCTGCTAGGTGGACACGGCGTGATTTCAGTCACGGCCAACATTGCCCCACAGGCCATGCACGATATGTGTATCGCCGCATTCAACGGGGAGATTCAACGCGGCCGCGACATCAATCACACACTATTTGGCCTGCATCGCAAATTATTCGTAGAAGCCAATCCTATACCAGTCAAATGGGCATTAGCGGAGATGGGATTAATCAAATCCGGCATCCGCTTACCACTGACCGAACTTTCCTCCGAACATCACGACACTTTACGCGCCGCTTTACACCAAGCGCATGCCATTTAAGGATTTAACGATGAAACGCACACCCATATCTATTGCCCTGATTTGCGCTGGAGTTATTATAAGTTTAGGCGGTTGCAGCACCCTCGACATACTCGAAACCAAAAAAGTCGATTACAAATCCGCAGGCAAGATTCCTACGCTAGAAGTTCCGCCAGACCTTACTACACCGACAACTGACACTCACTACCAAGTTCCTGATCTGAACCCGAGCAGCCGCGCCACGTTATCTGCATACAATGCCGAGCGCAGCGACAAGTCTGCCTCCAGCAACGGTGTATTGCCGACGCAAGATAAAGTCCGTCTCGAACGCGCCGGTAGCGAGCGCTGGCTGGTAGTTGATCAGGCACCCGATAAAGTCTGGCCTATCATCAAGGACTTCTGGCAGGAAAATGGCTTCATACTCAATGTTGATCAGCCGACGACCGGCATCATGGAAACCGAATGGGCAGAAAACCGTGCCAAACTGCCACAAGACATCATCCGCAGCACCATCGGCAAGGTTCTGGATGGCTTATATTCAACCGGCGAGCGGGATAAATTCCGTACCCGCATTGAACGCAGCAACAAAAATCCGAATGAAACCGAAATTTACATCAGCCACCGCGGCATGATCGAAGTCTACGACGGCAGCGACAGCAAACACACCGTATGGCAACCGCGTCCGGCCGATCCAAGCCTGGAAGCTGAAATGCTTAATCGCCTGATGGTGCGTCTGGGTGTAGAGAAAGCCCGTGCGGATGCGATACTTGCCGACCAGAGCCAAGTCCAGCACGCCGTCTTGGGTAAATCTGCTGACGGCAACATGATGCTCACCCTTAACGAACCATTTGACCGCGCATGGCGCCGTGTCGGACTGGCTCTGGATCGCGTCAACTTCACCGTCGAAGACCGTGATCGTGCCAAAGGTGTTTATTTCGTCCGTTATATCGACCCTGCCCAGGACAACCAGACCGGCAAAGACAAAGGCTTCCTCAGCAAGCTGGCATTCTGGAAGAGCAGCAGCAAAACCAGTACCGAACAGTACCAGGTGGAGCTGTCTGAAAACCAGGCCGCCACAGGGACCAATGTTCGCGTCCTGGATGCAAAAGGCGCCCCGGCACAAGCTGAAACCGCCAATAAAATTATCAAGCTGCTGCAGGAACAGTTGAAATAATGCGTTTTGCCAGCCTTGGCAGCGGCAGCGAAGGCAATGCACTGATCGTCGAAGTCAAGCACACACGCATCATGCTCGATTGTGGCTTCGGCTTGCGCGACACCACCAGCCGCCTCGCCCAGAAAGGTCTGGAAGCTAAGGATGTCGATGCCATTGTGATCACCCACGAACACGGGGATCACATTGGCGGCGCAGCCCGCTTTGCGCGTAAACACAAGCTGCCGGTCTGGATGACTCACGGCACTTACAGCATGTTTCGCCAGCAATGCGACAATTTACCCGAAGTGCAAATCCTCGACAGCCATACGCGTTTCAGTATTGGCGATATTGAACTTACCCCCTTCCCCGTCCCTCATGATGCCCGTGAACCTGCGCAATTCGTGTTCAGCGACGGCGTACGCAAATTGGGCGTACTCACCGATGTCGGCGCATCCACTGCACACATTGAAACCATGCTCAGCGGCTGCGATGCACTGGTGCTGGAATGCAATCACGATAGCCAGTTATTGCAGAACAACAGTCGCTATCCCGTCAGCTTAAAAAAACGCATATCCGGCATATTCGGCCATCTGAACAATCAGGCCGCAGCGACACTGCTTGGCAAGCTGGGCACCAGCCGTCTGCAGCACCTCGTTGCCGCCCACCTCTCCAAACACAACAATACCCCGGCTCTCGCACTCGGCAGCCTTGCCGACACATTGGGCTGCACTCCCGACTGGCTGGATTATGCCAGGCAAGAAGACGGGTTTAGCTGGCGACAAATCATTTAAGCTGTTAACGCGCTTGCCCAAATTGCGTTCTCACGCTAAAGTGATGTACGTTTTTGGTCTTAGGGAGTACACGCGTGTTTGCAATTATTGAAGCGGCTGGTTGGCCGATCTGGCCGTTGATTTTAGCCTCTGTTTTATCCGTAGCCATCATTATCGAACGTTTCATCTCGTTACGCGCAACTGAAGTCGCTCCCAAAGGCTTACTGGACAAAACGGTACAGGCCTATCGTCAACAAGGTGCAAATAGCGATATGTTGAACCTGCTATCGCAAAGCTCACCACTAGGTCGCATCTTTGCCGCGGGACTGCGTAACGCAAAAAATTCGCGTGAAATCATGAAAGAATCCATCGAGGAAGCCGGTCGTGGCGCTGTACACGAACTGGAGCGCTTCCTGCCCGCACTTGGCACCATCGCCTCCGTTGCCCCCTTGCTCGGATTGCTGGGCACAGTTATCGGTATGGTAGAGATATTTGGCGCGCAGACACCGTCCGGCGGCAACCCGGCCGTCTTGGCCCACGGTATTTCAGTGGCTTTATACAATACGGCATTTGGTTTGATAGTCGCCATCCCCAGCCTGATTTTTTACCGTGTTTTCCGCACTCGCGTTGATTCGCTGGTAGTTGAAATGGAACAGGAAGCAATCAAACTGGTGGAAATTGTGCATGGCGAACGCCAGTAAATGAGACCCGTATGAATTTCCAACGCCGACAAAAGCAGGAAGAACCGGAAATTAACCTTATTCCGATGATAGACGTATTGCTTGTGGTACTGATTTTTCTCATGGTTACCACAACCTACGCCAAATTTTCCGAGCTACAGATAAATTTACCGCAGGCAACCGGTGATGTTGCCAAAGAGAAACCGGCTCAAATCATGGTTTCGGTTGATGCTGTTGGCAACTATCAGGTCAATGATACTGCGATCAATTTTTCCAACGTCAGTAACCTGGCGCAGACATTGAAGCAGGCAGCCAAAGGCTCAGCTGACACAGTCATCATCATAAATGCAGATGCCAAAGCCACCCATCAGTCAGTGATTAACGTCATGGAAGCTGGTCGTGAAGCAGGACTTACCCGTATTACTTTCGCCACTCAAAAAGGCGATTAACCTCGTTTTAACCCACGCCTCGCCTAGCGCGAGGCGCACTCTCCCGTATTTGCTATGACCACTTGGAAAGACCCGTTTGGCAGCAACCGTCTCGGTTTATGGTTAGCTGACCGTCACGACCGCAAAAACAAACACATCTCGCGCATTGCTGCCCGCTGGGGCTGGCTTAAACCCATGGGTGACCGTGGCAAAGTCGTATGGGTGATCGCTGGCGGTAGCGAAGACAGCGTGCGCCTGGCTGTCGAACTGGTGCGCGCCATACGTGAAAAGCGCCTGGATATCCGCCTGGTGCTGACCTTCGAACATGAATATACGGACATGCTAACCTTGCTCGATGACTGTGACAAAACCGGCTGGGGCTATGCTCCCTGTGACCATCCGCGCGCCTTGACCCGTGTCATGCAACGCTTCGACCCGTTTGGCATTATCGTCGTCGGCACCCAGCCGCGTGCCAATTTGAGCAAGTTTCTCGACCAGCGTCAGCATGTCCTGGTCGTCAACCCGCCACAAACCGTCACCTTCCATTGCGAACGCATCTACAATGGCGCATCCATCAGCGACACCGACAACATCACAGAGATGGCTGACATGCGTGCGATTCTGGCGCAAGCGCAAATCGACCCCAATTTCAAATCTCTGGTTAATCATGGCGCGGAACGCCACCTGTGGTGGCTACACGGCGCGACTGCAGAAAGCAGCGCTGCGATAGCCGGGCAATTGTTTGCCCATGCCCCTGAGGACGTACTGTTCGTGAGCGGTGAGCGTCCAGCAACCGAGCATATGCAGATCAGCCTGTGGGATCGCTCTCCGATTACCGGTAGCCGCATTGTCTGGGTAGATAACGAAAAATGGCTACCCGCCATATCTGCTGCCGTTACCGCCACTCACCTCGCCCAAATTCATCCAGTGACGTTGTGGCAAGCCATGGCGGGTGGCGCTGCAATTTCCTGCCCTGACCATAACGCATTACCCAAAGCCGAGTTGCATGCTGCAATCACTGCATGCACCGACCCGCTTACTATCTGGCAAGCTTACCGCGCCAATGCCATTCAGGCCCGTCAGCAAGGGGACATTGCGCGGCGACTGTTCTGGAAAGAACGGCGACTGGCTGAAACCATGAGCCAGGAATTAGTCGAGCGCGTATTTGAATGGTAGGCAAGCGTAACCGCACTGCTGACTGGCTCCAACGTCAATGGCGCAGCATTACCCTGTGGCATGCGCTACTCATTCCTGTATCCTGGCTGTTTGGCACTATCAGCTACCTGCGACGCGCGCTATATAAAACTGGTGTATTCCGCCAGCAGCGAATGGCTGTACCAGTCATCATTATCGGCAATATCAGTGTTGGCGGCACCGGCAAAACCCCTCTGGTTATCTGGCTTACCCAGCAACTTGCTGCGCATGGCTGGCAACCTGGGATCATCAGCCGCGGTTACGGCGGCAGCGCCATTACGCCACAACACGTCTCTGCATACAGCGACCCGCACCTCAGCGGCGACGAACCACGCCTACTGGCGCAACGCGCAACCTGCCCGGTATGGATAGGCCGCGACCGCCCTGCCGCCGGACGTGCCTTGCTGGCGGCACACCCTGAAGTCAATATTCTGCTAAGCGATGATGGTTTGCAGCATTACGCGCTGGCGCGAGATATTGAAATCGTCGTAATCGACAGCACCCGTGGCTTTGGCAACGCCTGTTTACTCCCTGCCGGACCGTTACGCGAACCGGTTAAACGCTTGCAACAGGCAGATGCAGTTATCATCAATCAGACTGGCACAGCACACCCCAGCATCCCGACGCTGCCCCATACTTATGCAATGCAGCTAACCGGTCTTGATTTCACCAATTTAGTACACCCGGAACGACTGGCAGTTGCAACTGATTTCAGCCAGCAGACGGTCCATGCAGTCGCGGGCATTGGTAATCCGCAACGTTTCTTTGATCAACTCGCCAGCATGGGCATCAGGATCATCCCGCACGCCTTTGCCGATCATTACCAATATCAGCCAGCCGATCTGAATTTCCCTGGCATTATCATCATGACCGAGAAAGATGCGGTAAAATGTCAGGCTTTCGCGACTGAAGCGATGTGGGTGTTGCCGGTACAGGCACAACTGCCCGCCGAACTGCTGCCACACATACTCGCCAAACTAGGAAAACATCATGGATAGCAAATTATTAGACATACTGGTATGCCCGATCTGCAAAGGCCCGCTGATCTACAACAAGGCAGTACAGGAACTGGTATGCAAAGCTGAACGATTGGCTTTTCCCATCCGCGATGACATTCCCGTCATGCTGGAAAGTGAAGCACGCACCCTGGGCGAGGACGAAGTCGTTTAATGCAATTCACCGTCATTATCCCTGCCCGCCACGCTTCCACGCGCCTGCCAGCCAAACCGCTCGCCGATATCCACGGCAAGCCTATGGTGGTGCGCGTTGCTGAACGCGCCGCGCTTAGCGAGGCCGCTGCAGTATGGGTCGCCGCAGACGACGAACGTATCATCAATGCAGTCAATGAACACGGCATCCAGAGCATCACCACTTCACCCGAGCATGCATCCGGCACAGACAGGCTGGCAGAAGCGGTGATACAACTCGGCCTGGCCGATGACGTGATTGTGGTCAATGTCCAGGGCGACGAACCGCTGATCGCCCCGGAACTCATCCGCGCCGTAGCCGCTGAACTGGCGGCACACCCGGAATCGGTCATGGCCACTGCCTGCCATGCCATCGACGACTATGCCGGGATGATGAATCCGAACATGGTAAAAGTGGTGATGGATGCCGCCGGCCATGCCATGTATTTCAGCCGCGCTCCCATTCCTTATGCCCGCGATGCCTTTGCTGCGGGTACCGAGCTACCAGCCGACCTGCCGGTTTATCGCCATATCGGGCTATACGCCTACCGTGTCGGTTTTCTGAAACAGTATGCCAATTTGAGCCCGGCACCGATTGAGCGCTTTGAATCATTAGAACAACTGCGCGTACTGTGGCACGGTTTTAAAATCAGCGTCAGCATCAGCCCGCACCCGGCAGCACCGGGAGTCGATACGGCAGAAGATCTGGCACATGTACGAAATTTATTTTTAGCATCATTATCCAAAGAAGGTTAACCTGAAATGCGAGTCATACTCTTAGGCGGCCCCGGCGCGGGCAAAGGCACACAAGCCAACTACATCAAACAGCACTACAACATCCCGCAAATTTCCACCGGCGATATGCTGCGCGCAGCAATTACCGCAGGTACAGAACTCGGCAAAGCTGCCAAGGCAGTAATGGATGCAGGGCAACTGGTCTCCGACGACATCATCATCGGCTTGGTCAAAGACCGCATCGCCCAGCCAGACTGCGCCAATGGTTTTCTGTTCGACGGCTTCCCCCGTACCATACCTCAGGCTGAAGCCATGAAAGCCGCGGGTGTACCCATTGATTACGTTGTCGAAATCGACGTCCCTGATAGCGAGATTATTCAGCGCATGTCTGGCCGCCGGGTACACTTGGCTTCCGGACGAACTTACCATACCGTGTTCAATCCGCCAAAAGTAGCGGGCATCGACGACGTTACCGGCGAACAGCTGATACAGCGTGATGACGACCATGAAGACACGGTCAAAAAGCGCCTGGATGTCTATCATGCCCAGACTGAACCACTGGTGCAATATTACTCAGGGTGGGCTGCCACGGCCGCCAATCAGGCCCCTAAGTATGTAAAAATTCACGGCATCGGCAATGTTGAAACCATCCGTGATGCAATCTTTGCCGCCCTGGGTTAATTTCCAAGCTTAAAACCACATGCCACAACTTGACCGGAAAGCCTGAGACACAGGCCTACCGGTATTTTTGCAGCCCCAGCCACAATTAAGTAACCATATGAATATCACCCCTGCTGCAGCTACCGTCCCAGCCACACTGACCATCGAGTCACTTAACCATGAAGGCCGTGGTGTCGCTCATCGGGAAGATGGCAAAACCATATTCGTCGACGGTGCAATTACCGGCGAAATCGTGCAATACGCGGTTTATCGTAAAAAAGACAGTTATGAAATGGCGCAAGTCACCAAACTGGTACGCGCCAGCTTCATGCGCGTAAAACCGCATTGCCCGCATTTTGGCGTATGTGGCGGCTGCAGCCTGCAACATATCGAGCCCGGCGCGCAAATTGCCGCCAAACAGCGCGTACTGGAAGACAACCTGGCCCATATCGGCAAAGTGAAAGCTACCAGCATGCTCTCGCCTATTCACGGCCCGGCCTGGGGTTATCGCACTCGTGCGCGCATGTCAGTACGTCTGGTCGAGAAGAAGGGCGGTGTACTGGTTGGTTTCCACGAACGCCGTAACAGTTTTATCGCGGATATGACCTCGTGTGCGATTCTGCCACCACGCATCTCGGCACTGATACCGTTGCTACGCACATTCATCATGACGCTCACCATCCGTGCCCAGCTACCGCAAATTGAAGTAGTTGCCACGGATGCCGTGGATGCGCTGGTGATACGCCATATGGTGCCGATCCCGCCGGAAGATGAAATACTGTTACGTGAGTTTGCCGATGCCCATCCCCACATCCAGTGGTGGACACAGTCCAAAGGCCCGGACACTATTCAGCCTTTGTACCCGCTGGATGCACCTGAGCTGGCTTATACCTTGCCTGAATTTGATCTGGTGATGCCATTCCGTCCCAGTGAATTCACGCAGGTCAACACTGACGTCAATCCCATTCTCATGCGCCGCGCCATGCAGTTGCTTGATCCCCAACCAACTGACCGCATCGTGGATATGTTCTGCGGCCTGGGCAATTTCACCCTGCCTATCGCGCGTCATGCCAAACAGGTCATCGGCATAGAAGGCAGTAAAGAACTGGTTGCACGTGCCGCCCAAAATGCCACGCGCAACGGCATCAGCAATACGGAATTTTTGACTGAAAATTTATTTGAAATGACCACCGAACGCATGAACGCGCTGGGGCATTTTGACAAAATGCTGATAGACCCACCGCGGGACGGTGCCTTTGCACTGGTTGAAGCGCTGGATGAGAATGGCCCTAAACGCATCGTCTATGTGTCATGCAACCCCGCCACGCTGGCACGTGATGCTGAAGTACTGGTGCACCAGAAAGGCTATCAGTTACGCGCCGCCGGCATTGCCAACATGTTTCCGCACACTGCCCACGTGGAATCCATTGCGGTATTTGAACGTAGCTAAACGACTTGCCCGCGTACCAGGTGCTCTACCTGTTGTGCGGGCATGTTGAGCATAGCCCCGATTTCCTTATAATCATCCGGCAACGCCGCATCATCCCAGCCATTTGCCGCATGCCTTGCCAGATTAATTGCCAGCACAATGTTACGCATATTGCGCTGCTGACTATCCTCACGGCTCATGAAGCCGATTAGCAATTCCGGCAAACCCCATGACTTTGCCAGCGCCATTTGCATGTCGGATAACTTGAAGCCCAACACTTGTTTCTGGGCATCCCGACTACGCAGTGCCTTATCCTTTTGTTGCAAAGCACGTACCTGCGTCATCTGTTCAGGCGCATAGCACCACATCAGTATCTCAGCAAAATTATGCAATAACGCCGCGATGCGGATTTCATCAAAATGCAGATCCTGTAATCGTACCGCCCAATCCTTGGCGTAGTGCGCTGCCTGAGTGGCACGGCGCACGGTTTGCAATAAATGAGTGAGCGCAATGAGATTGCCATGCAGCATATCCTCGATGACCAGCTTGGGCTCCACCTTTTGAAAAAAAGTCTGCATACCCAACATCATCAAAGCCTGTTCAATCTGTACTACTTCGTTCAGTTGAGTATTGCGTTTATGCTGCTGCAAATAACGCAACAGCACCACTGTCATCAGCGGATCGTGGGCGATAGCATCCGTAACGCCGCGCACACTGAGGTTCTCGGCATCCTCCTGCAACACGGCCAAATCTCGCACAGTACGTTTAAGTATGGGAATATCGGCTGTTTCAAAGAACTTGATCCAGTTTTCCAGCCCACTGATTTTTTGTTCCATTTTGACCACCGCCAAACTTATAGTTATGGATAAATAATATACTGATTATCGTACAAAAAATCAAAAACCTAAGCTTATTCTGCTAATGCAGTTCATATACAGCTTTACTTGCAACTTTAGTCGTCCTGCTATAGTCTACTGTATGAATATGTTTTTAATTGTGAGGTAGATATGCAACCCGAAATTCAACTGGCAAACAGTTCAACGCAACTTGAATCAGCGCAAAATAAGGTATTACGCAATACCTATATGATGTTAGGCCTGACCATGATCCCGACCGTAATCGGGGCATACATGGGTTTGAGCCTCAACTTTGCGTTCATGGCACAACATCCGGTTCTATCCATGATAGGCATGCTGGCTGTCATGTTCGGTATGTTCATGGGCATTAGCGCCAACCGCAATAACGCATTAGGCGTAGTACTGCTGCTGGGCGTAACTTTCTTTTTCGGTTTAATGCTGGGACCTATCCTGCAAGCGGCTCTGCATTTCCGTAATGGCGCACAGTTGATAGGTATGGCAGCAGGCGGTACGGGAGCGATTTTCTTCACGCTTGCCACTATTGCCACGGTGACCAAGAAGGATTTCAGCTTCATGGGGAAATTCCTGATGGTTGGACTGGTGATGCTGATTCTGGCATCGTTGGCCAATGCCTACTTCCAGATTCCTGCTGCATCACTGGCCATTTCAGCGATCGCCATCATGATTTTCGCCGGTTACTTGCTGTATGACGTTAGCCAGGTAGTGCGCGGCGGCGAAACCAACTACGTTATGGCAACACTGGCAATTTATCTGGATATTTACAACATCTTCGTAAACCTGCTCAACCTGCTCATGGCACTGGCCGGTAATCGCGATTAAGCTTTAAACGGGGCAGCACTGCGTTTTAACGCCGCTGCCCCATACTCACCCGCTCCACACCGCCCAGATCGCGATGCGTCACCACTGCATCAAACCCAGCCCCGTTTAACAAACCACGCACTGCTTCACCCTGATCATAACCATGCTCTAGTAGCAGCATGCCTGTAGCTGTCAGATATTGCGGTGCACGGTTGATAATACTGACCAGATCTTTCAGCCCCGTAGCGCCTGCGGCTAGTGCTGTAATGGGTTCAAAACGTAAGTCACCTTCCTGCAAGTGGCTATCCGCATCGGCAATGTAGGGAGGATTACTGACTATCACATCGAACAATGGTGTTGCAGGTACATCCTGCCACCAGTCGCTGAGTATAAATTGAATATTAGCCAGCCCCAGCCGTCGAGCATTAGCTTGCGCCACCTGGAGTGCAGCCGCACTCGCATCAACCGCAACAATACTGGCGAGTGGGCGCAGTGTTGCCAGACTGATTGCAATCGCGCCACTACCGGTACCTAAGTCCAGCACGCTGCAAGGAGTTGCAACCGGAATTTGTACCAGTGCCAGCTCGACCAGTAACTCAGTCTCTGGACGTGGAATCAGCACATCAGGAGTAACGCTCAGGGTAATCCCGTAGAATTCTTTCTCACCGAAAATATAGGCGACCGGTTCGCCTTGCAGACGCCGATCCAGCATGTGCTGATAGCGCGTATATGCTGCGGTTGGCGGCTTCTCATCCGCATGCGCCAGCAACCACGAGCGATTCACCTGTAGTGCCTGTGCCATCAGCAACTGCGCTTCAAATCGCGCATCCATTGCCGACAATCCCAACATAGCGACGAGCTTCGCCTGATCCTGCTGCAAAATCCTCGCTATATCCGACACGGCTTACTCGCCCATCGCTGCAAGTAGTTCGGCCTGATGTTCGGTAGCCAGAGCACCTAGCAATTCATCCAGATCGCCATCCATAATCGCATCGATTTTATACAAGGTCAGATTGATACGATGATCCGTAATACGGCCCTGCGGGAAATTATAGGTACGAATACGTTCGGAGCGATCACCGCTGCCGATTAATGACTTGCGGGTAGCCGCTTCTTTGGATGCAATCTCACGCAACTGCTTATCCTTGATGCGTGCAGCCAGCACGGACAGTGCCTGCGCCTTGTTCTTATGCTGTGAGCGATCATCCTGGCATTCGACCACTATGCCTGTGGGCATGTGCGTAATACGTACCGCCGAGTCGGTCTTGTTGATATGCTGACCACCGGCACCGCTAGCGCGATAAGTATCAATACGCAAATCAGCAGGATTCAGGTTCACCTCAGCAACCTCATCTGCCTCTGGCATCACCGCCACGGTACACGCAGAGGTGTGAATACGACCTTGCGTTTCAGTCGCAGGAACGCGCTGTACGCGATGGCCACCAGATTCAAATTTCAAGCGCGAGAACGCACCACGACCGATGATTTTTATAATCACCTCTTTATATCCGCCCAGCTCACTCATGCTTTCCGAGATGATTTCCACCTTCCAGCGTTGCCGCTCAGCATAGCGCGTATACATGCGAAAAAGGTCTGCCGAAAACAGCGCAGATTCATCGCCACCGGTACCCGCGCGAATCTCCAAGAAAATATTGCGCTCATCATTAGGATCTTTAGGCAGCAACTCGGTTTGCAGCCGGGTCTCAAGTTCAAGCAAACGGCCTTTACCTTCAGCAATCTCCTGCTCTGCCAACTCCTTCATCTCGGCATCACCGAGCATTTCGGTAGCGCCAGCAATGTCAACCTCCGTTTGCGTGTAGGCGCGATACAAGGCCACAACGGGGGATATCTCAGCGTGCTCGCGGGTCAGTTTGCGATAATTATCCATATTGCTAGTCACCGTTTCCACGGCCAGCAAACGATCAATCTCGTCGAGTCGCTCAGTCAGCTGAGCGAGTTTATTCAATAGTGTGAGTTTCATTCTTGGTGCAGCGAGTAAAGCCGCGATAATAACGCCACCAGTTCCTGGCGCTCGTCATCGCCGGCATGGTTAAGTGCGTGAGTGGGATGATGCAAAAATTTATTGGTCAAGCTACGTGACAGCACATCCAGCACATGCGCAGGAGATTCGCCTCTAGCCAGCAGTTTGACGGCACGTTCAACTTCATGCCGGCGCATGCGTTCTGCCTGATCACGCAAACTGCGTATTGTCGGTACCAGCTCACGGGTATCCATCCAGTGCAGGAATTGCTGCACACTGGCTTCGATGATGGCTTCTGCCTGGCCGACTTGCGATTGACGGCTGTCCAGACCCTGTTTCACGATACTGCCCAGATCATCGACACTGTATAAAAACACATCGGCCAGTTCACCTACCTCGGCTTCAATGTCCCGGGGTACAGCCAGATCCACCATGAACATGGGGCGGTGGCGACGTGCTTTCAATGCCCGTTCCACCATACCCTTACCCAATATCGGCAACGGGCTGGCGGTACTGGTGACCACAATATCGTAACTGGCGAGGTGATCGGGCAATTCATGCAATGCAATGGCCGAGCCCCGATAACGATCAGCCAAGGCTTGTGCACGCGCAACGGTACGGTTGGCAACCATGATATGTTTAGGGTTACGGGCACCGAAATGCGCCGCACACAACTCTATCATTTCGCCTGCACCGATAAATAGCACTTTCTGCTCGGCAATGCTGGGGAAGATACGTTCAGCTAAACGTACTGCAGCGGCTGCCATTGACACTGAATTCGCACCGATTTCGGTGGATGTACGTACATCTTTTGCTACGGCGAATGTATGCTGGAACAGCTTATGCAACACGATACCAAGCGTACCAGCCTGCTCGGCAATCTTGGCAGCTTGGCGCATTTGCCCGAGAATCTGGGTCTCACCCAGCACCATCGAGTCAAGCCCCGACGCGACACGAAACGCGTGCCGTGCCGCTTCGGAACTCGGCAGAGTATATAAATAGGGGTCAATACTGACCCGACTCAACTTATGGTAATGTGCCAGCCAGTCAAGCGCCGCATTCTGATCCACGGCATTGCAGTAAATTTCCGTACGATTACAGGTCGACAATATCGCCGCTTCTTTCACCGTGCCGGTCTTGATGAAATCACGTAAAGCCGCTTCCATGCGTTCTGCATGGAAAGCCACCTGCTCCCGAATTTGCAGCGGTGCTGTTTGATGATTGATGCCAAACGCCAACAAATGCATAGTCAGACTCGAATCAATACGCCTCGCCCGCATTAGGGCGACGCTCTTCTATTGGTGCGGGCGGTTGCTGCACAGGGGCAACTGGTTTTTCAATCACAGGTGCAACATTAGCCGGGAGCGGCAAAGGAATTGGCTTAGGTGTCACTACATTTTCTTTGGCTTTTCTTGGCTTGAGTTCAGCATCCAACCGCAAGGCTGACTTGGGGTTCACCGCAGGCTCCGGCATGACAACCGGTTCAGCAGGTGCGACTGGTATTGCTTTACCCTGCTCCGGAGTATCCGGCACTTCGCTTGGTTCACTCACAACCGGCGCAGGTTCACTCTGTGGACGCTTGATATTAAGTGGCGCCAGCACGGGGGCCAGTTGCGGGCTCATGGCCTTGATTAATTGTGCAGGCAAGGCACTGGTAAAGCGATATTTAGCGGCCTCTTCGCCACGCACTATTGCCGTCATCGTACCGAAGAATCGGTCACCTATATAAAACACCATGGTCGCGGTACGATTCACTACGCGAGAAGTCACCACGTTACCGCTGGCATCAAAGGTGTCGAAGCGATGATCGCCAGTGCCGGTTTTACCTCCCATGACAATCGGATTGCCATCCGCATCCTTGAATACCCCCTTGAGTCGTCCGGCGGTGCCCTGCTCGACCACTCCCTGTAACGCACGGCGCACGACACGGGTCAGTTCCACAGGCAACAAGCGCTCACCCTGTGGTTGCTTGCGTACAAACACCGTCTCGAAAGGCGTACCGGCAGCAAAATGCAGTTTCTCTATCGATACCGCCGGTAAGCGCACGCCATCATTCACCACTATCCCCATCAACTCAGCCAGGGCTGCCGGCCGATCAGCCGATGTGCCTATTGCTGTTGCATAAGAAGGCACCAGGCTGTCGAATGGGTAGCCCAGGCGCTTCCAGTCCTGATGGATTTTCTCAAAAGCCTCTACTTCCAGCAGACTGTGTATGCGCTGATCCTGCGCATTTTTACGGCTGGTTTTGAACAGCCAGTTGTAGACAGCGATACGCTGATCACGGCTTGCCGCTACGGCTTCACTAAACGTCGTATTCGGGTGGCTGCGCAAATAACCTACCAGCCACAATTCCAGAGGATGAACCTGCGCAATATAACCCAGATCCGCCAGAGAAAAGGCATTCGGCGCATATTGTGCATATAGGGCCAATATCGTGCGGTCGCTCAGATCAACGCTATCCGGGGTACGGCTACGCAAGAATTTGGCAAAGTTGGCCAGATCCTCATTTGGTGCAAGATAGCGGAATACTGCCGCCAGACGGCGCGGGGTTGGATGCAGGCCATCAAGCAAGGTATCCGTAACCTGCTGTGGCGTCTGCCCGCGGTACTTTTTGTAAAAACGCAACAGGTATTCCTGGCCTTCGCGATCAGCGAAGCGTTCCAGGTAGGTACGGCGGGCCGGATTATTAGCATCTTCCAGTATCCTGCCCGCGACACCGGGAGTCTGTGCCATGTAATACAGGCTGATATCACGCATCAAACGGATATAGACCAGATTCACCGAATTGCGTGTCGCTTCCCACAAATCCATATTGCGCCCGTTGTCATCCTTATTAAAGTTGACGAAACGGTGCAACCCTCCACCGGTAAAGAACATGGTGGAAGGATCTGCAGAATAATGCCGCGCCATCGCGGCTTCCAGCATAGTTGCCAGCGTTTTGTCCTGGCTGTTCAGATAGTAATTTGCTGCCCAGATAGAAATCGTGTCATGGCTCTCTTTTGCCACATCAACCAACTGCCGGGTTGTTAAAGTCTCATATTGCTGATGCAACTGGCTGACTATTTCCAGATAGCTGATCAAGGTACGTAATTTGGCGGTTGAGCCCAGATCGAGTTTTGCACCTTTATTGATATCAAACGGCTGATTCAGATTGTCAGCCTGAACTCGCAGCAATGCGCCATTAGGCGAAATTTCATACAGGGTAAAACTGTAAATAATTTTACTCAGATCATTCTCGGGACTTAGCAGGTTTCTGCCATACATGCCGACTTTCTCAGCGCCCTCGGTCGAGTTCAGACTCAGCAGGAACTGGCTGACGGTTTTTTGCGCAGCCGCATTCAAAGTGCTATCCGCGGTCAGATCAAAGCGGTCCAGATCATAGAGCTTCTGCACACCCAGCAAATTCGCCAGTCGTGAACGTACTGCGTTCGCTGCTTTCTGTTCGATGAATGCACGATTTTGCAATGGCCGTTTAATATTAAATGTCAGAGGTGCCTGCAATGCCACATCCCGCAATGCCGGACTGATCACACCCTCTCTGGCCAACAAGCGCAAATGAATATTGGTGGTGTCTTCCAGCGCCTTGTGATTTACATTCAGATAATACGACGGCTTGCGCTGGGCGATGAGCAACGACAGTACATGCTTGTAGGCATTGCCGGTGGCGGCATCCGCATGATTCGCCTGCAACAACCCGGATACAGTTTGATAATCAAGCCCATACCAGGCCCATAGCGCATCCGGCAAGCCGATAACTTCACCAAAACCGGGAGCGGCAGACAGCGGGACGGTATTGAGATAATCCAGCACCAGACGCTGGCGGGCGGCTTGCGTGTTTTCGCCATCCAGATAGGCCCGTACCGACGCCGAAGCCATTTGCTGCCATTTGTCCTGCACGGTCAGCGTCAGACCATCCGCGGAATGACGGTATTTTTCGATCTGCGTAGCCAGCGTACTACCGCCGGGAACATCATGTGATGGATTAATAAACTGGATCAACTTGTCCAGCACAGCTTGCGCCAATCGGTCCCATTCCACGGCAGGATTACGCTTGGGATTATCCGTAGACAACAGTTCACGGTTTTCAATAAACAGCAAGCTATCGCGCAACAGGGGTGGAATCGATTTAAAGTCCGCAAACACACGCTGGGGCGTACGGTTATCAAATATGACCGCGCCGGTAGCATCGGTCAGCCGCAGACCTGCCTGGTCTTTTTCATGATAGGGCAGATTCAAGCCTTCATCCGCCATTTGCTGCATGCCCGGACTGATCCGTGCCTGACGCTGTATCTCAAAGCCTTGTTCGGCAAGGCGCTTGGTTATACCAGGCAAGCTGGCATAGCCTAAACGCAAATCCGACGGCCCTTGATGCGGAAAACGAATGGCATTACTCGCACCGTTATCAACCTGATAATGCATTTTGGCTGCATATTCAGCCAGATATTTCGCTTGCAGTGTCGAAGTCGTAAACTCCCAGGCGAGAAATCCCGCCAATGCACTGACGATAACGACCCCAGTTCCTGCAACAAAATAATAAACGCGTTTAGATGCCATGCTTTAGCTATTACCCAGCCAGTCCTTGCCTATGATGAAATCACTGTACAAACGCGCTTCCGGTGTTCCCGGTTCCGGCTGCCATTGGTAAGCCCATTTTGCCACCGGCGGCATTGACATCAATATCGACTCGGTGCGTCCGTTCGACTGCAAGCCAAATAAAGTGCCGCGGTCATACACCAGATTGAATTCTACGTAGCGTCCACGACGGTACGCCTGAAAGTCCCGTTCATGTTCGGTGTAAGGTATGTCCTGACGACGCTCCAGGATCGGCACATACGCCGACAAAAAGTGATCGCCCACGCTTTGTACAGCCTGAAAACTATGATCAAAATCCACTGCGGAAAAATCGTCAAAGAAAATGCCGCCGATGCCACGCGGTTCATTGCGATGCTTGAGGAAGAAATACTCATCACACCATTTTTTGAAACGCGGGTAATAACTGCTGTCGAACGGTGCCAGCGCGTTATGGCACATCTGATGAAAGTGCACCGCATCTTCTTCAAAACCGTAATACGGCGTCAAATCCATACCGCCACCGAACCACCACACCGGCTCAGCACCGGGCTTGGTCGCCATGAAAAAGCGCACATTAAAATGCACGGTCGGCACGTATGGGTTACGTGGGTGGAACACCAGAGACACGCCCATGGCTTCAAAACTTCTGCCGGCAACTTCCGGGTGAGCGGCTGACGCTGATGGCGGCAAATTGGCGCCGAACACATGGGAAAAATTCACACCACCGCGTTCCAGCACATTGCCATTCTCAATCACGCAACTTATGCCGCCGCCACCTTCCGGACGATCCCAGGTATCACGCACAAATGTCTTGCCATCCACCTGCTCGATACGCTCAACGATAAGCTCCTGTAATTCCAGCAGAAACTCTTTGACTGCTATCGTATCCATTCCGGCATCCCCATGATTAAAATCTCAATGACGTAAAATCTGACCCGTTGCCAAATCCCTGATAACACTAGGGCGATTAGCTTTACCAATTTTACCGCGTATCACCTGTACCTGCTGACCAAAAGCATGCTGTACATGGCGCGCCTGCTTTAATGCTTTTTGCCCGCTACGGTTGGCGCTGGTAGAAACCAATGCCGTGCCGAATCTGCTGCACAATCTTGCGGCTGGCCGATGTCCGGTCATGCGCACCGCAATCTTCTGGTGACGACCCTTCAGCCAAATCGGGCATTGTTTCGCAGCCGGCAACAACAAGGTAACCGGGCCAGGCCAGAAACCACTCGCCAAAGCGGCCTGCAATGCCGGCTTGCTCACATACCGCACCAGTTGCTGCGCATGTGAAGCAATCAATATCAAACCCTTAGCCTGAGGACGACGCTTAAGCTTTAATATCCGCAACACGGCCCGCCGCGAGCGTGGGTTACACCCCAAGCCATAACAAGACTCAGTGGGGTAGGCAATTACCCGATGCGGTGCTAGTCTTTTCAAAACAGTTACTTACTTCTTGCGATCAATCGCACGATAACCGATATCCCGACGCATCTGACTGCCTGCAAAATGAATCTGATCGGCTATTTCGTATGCGCGACGCTGTGCAATTTTTACGCTGTCACCCAGAGCCGTAACGCACAGCACGCGACCACCACTGGTTACCACCTGTTCCTGCTGCAGTTTCGTACCCGCGTGGAAAACATGAAAATCTTCTTCATCCTTAGGCAAGCCGACAATCACGTCACCAGCGCGCGGAGTGTCCGGATAATTGGCCGCAGCCATCACCACGCCCAACGCGGTACGTCGATCCCACTCAGCTTCAACGGTGTCTAATGTGCCATTAACGGCGTGCTCCATCAGCATCACCAGATCCGATTTCAGACGCAACATAATAGGCTGTGTCTCGGGATCGCCCATGCGGCAATTAAATTCCAGCACTTTAATGTTGTTGTCTTCATCTATCATCAAACCGGCATAGAGGAATCCGGTATATGGCGTACCGGCCTGCTTCATGCCCGCCATCACTGGCGCGATGACTTCACGCAGCGTTTTGGCATAAATCTCCGGCGTTACCACCGGCGCAGGCGAATACGCGCCCATGCCGCCGGTATTCGGGCCGGTATCACCATCACCAATACGCTTATGATCCTGACTGGTGGCTAATGGCAGCACATGCTCGCCATCACACATCACGATGAAACTGGCTTCTTCGCCAGACAAAAACTCTTCTATCACCACCCGTGCACCGGCATCACCCAGCTGATTGCCTTGCAGCATCATATCCACAGCTTCATGCGCTTCTGCCAGTGTTTGCGCCACCACCACACCTTTACCCGCAGCCAGACCGTCGGCCTTGACCACAATGGGTGCGCCGTTGGCGTCGATATAGGCATGAGCGGCTGCAATATCACAAAAAGTCTGATATTTGGCTGTCGGGATGCCATGCTGCTGCATAAACGCCTTGGCAAAATCTTTCGACGCTTCCAACTGTGCGGCAGCCTGAGTAGGGCCGAATATTTTCAGGCCTTCGGCACGGAAAGCATCAACGATACCCGCAGCCAGCGGGGCTTCCGGCCCCACTACGGTCAATATAACCTGCTCACGTTTGGCAAATTCCAAGAGCAATGGAATCGAGGTAATCGGCACGTTGGTAAGTTCTTTCTCACCTGCGGTACCGGCATTACCCGGCGCCACAAATACTTTAGAAACACGCGGCGATTGCGCCAGGCGCCAAGCCAGTGCGTGCTCACGTCCACCTGAACCTATAACGAGAATATTCATGTGAGTCCTGATTTAATGACGGAAATGCCGATGCCCGGTGAAGACCATCGCAATACCGTGTTCGTTAGCAGCCGCAATCACTTCTGCGTCTTTCACGCTGCCGCCCGGCTGTATCACAGCTTTTGCACCCGCTTCAGCCAGTACATCCAGGCCATCGCGGAACGGGAAAAAGGCATCTGAAGCGACAGCACAACCCGCCAGAGGCAGACCGGCATTGGCTGCCTTGATCACGGCGATTTTGGTTGAGTCCACTCGGCTCATTTGCCCGGCACCTACACCCAATGTCTGACCATTTGCTGCAAACACAATAGCATTTGATTTCACAAATTTCGCTACCCGCCACGCAAACAGCATATCCTGAATTTGCTGTGCGCTTGGATGTATATCGGTCACCACACGCAGGTCATCCACAGTGATATTAAAATCATCTGCAGTCTGCACCAGCAAGCCACCACCAACACGCTTCATTTCCAGCGCGTTGGTTTCATGTGCCAGCGGCACAGTCAATACGCGTACGTTGACCTTTTTTACCAGTACTTCGCGTGCAGCCGCAGTATATGCCGGTGCGATCAACACTTCCATGAACTGCTGCGACACCGCTTCCGCCGCCACTTCATCCACTTCGCAGTTAAACGCAATAATGCCTCCGAATGCTGAACTGGCATCGGTTGCAAACGCCAGGCGATAAGCACTTACCGCATCATGCGCCACGGCAACACCACTCGGATTGGCATGCTTGATAATGACACAGGCCGGCTGGGTAAACGTCTTGACGCATTCCCAGGCTGCATCACTATCGGCAATATTGTTATAGGACAATTCCTTGCCTTGCAGCTGGGTGTAATGCGCAAGACTGCCGGCCACCGGATTCAGGTCACGATAAAATGCAGCTGCCTGATGCGGATTCTCACCATAGCGCATGGTCTGCACGCGCTCAAAATTCAGATTCAAACGACTAGGAAATTCCGCCTGTTCGCCATCCAACTCGCGCGCAGTCAAATAATTCGAGATCGCGCTGTCGTATTGCGCGGTATGCGAAAACGCCTTGCGCGCCAGATCGTAGCAGGTACCGGTGGACAGCGAACCATGCGTTGCCTTAAGCTCACTCAGCACCAGCGCATAATCCGCAGGGTCGGTAACGACCGCAACGTGCTGATAATTTTTTGCCGCAGAACGCACCATGGTCGGGCCGCCAATATCAATATTTTCGATCGCATCCGGCAGCGTGCAATCCGCCTTAGCAACTGTCTGACTGAATGGGTATAAGTTCACCACTACCAGATCGATATAACCGATTTCAGCACGGCGCACAGCCTCTGCATGTTCAGCCAGATCACGTCGTGCCAGGATACCGCCGTGAATTTTGGGATGCAGGGTTTTCACACGCCCATCCAGCATTTCCGGAAAACCGGTGTAGTCAGCCACTTCAGTGACGGGAATGCCATGCTCAGCCAGCATTTTGGCGGTGCCGCCAGTCGATAGGATTTCGATATTGTGTTCACGTAAACCCTGAGCCAGCGCGAGTACGCCGGTTTTGTCAGACACGCTGATCAGCGCGCGTTCTATATAAGCCATGTTGGATCCTGAATGATTAAATGATGGGACGCAGTCAATTACTGTATGCCGTACTGTGCCATTTTTTTGCGCAAGGTATTGCGGTTGATGCCCAGATATTCTGCAGCACGCGTCTGATTGCCCTGAGAAAAATGCAGTATCTTCTCAATAAGCGGCTGTTCCACGCACGCCAGTACCATGTCATAGACACCGGATGGCATTTCACCATCCAGATCCTGAAAATAGGTATCCATTGCGCGTTGCACACACGCTGCGATTTCGTTCTCTTTATTCATTGAATCCCCTACCTGATTGGTTATGCTGCCAGCGTTGTTGCATCATCTGCAACCTCGTCAGCCACATAATCGAGATGTTTACCACGTGCACGGCAACGATCAAAGAAATCATCCACAGCCGCCACCTGTTCGTCCACTGTTTGCAACTGATTCATCTCATGCCGGAAAATAGCTGAATCGTGCAGGCCTTTGGTGTACCAGGAAATATGCTTGCGAGCGATGCGCAAGCCAGACTGATCACCATAGAACCCATATAAATCGTGCATATGGTCCGTCAGCACCCGATGTATTTCTTCCACCTCAGGTGGTGGCAAGTGCTCACCGGTCAGCAGAAAATGCTCGATCTCACGAAATATCCATGGCCGTCCCTGCGCCGCACGGCCTATCATGACAGCATCGGCACCCGTGTATTCGAGCACGAGTTTCGCTTTTTCCGGAGTGGTAATATCTCCATTGGCAATAATCGGAATCCGCGCCATCGCCTTGACTGCAGCAATGGTGTCATATTCAGCCTGGCCGGTATAACCGCAAGCCCGGGTGCGACCATGCATGGCCAGCGCCTGTATGCCACTGTCCTCGGCAATTTTCAATATCGTCAATGCATTTTTGTGCTGCTTGTCCCAGCCGGTACGGATTTTCAACGTCACCGGCACATTCGGCACTGCCGCCACAACCGCAGCCAGTATGCGCGCCACCAAGGGTTCATCCTGCAGCAAAGCCGAGCCTGCCATCACGTTACAGATTTTCTTGGCGGGGCAACCCATATTGATATCGATAATCTGCGCGCCACGATCCACATTGTGCCGCGCGGCTTCAGCCATCATCGCCGGATCAGAGCCCGCAATCTGCACCGAAATCGGATCAACTTCACCGTCATGATTGGCACGGCGCTGCGTTTTAGCCGAGCCATATAACAAGGAGTTGGAAGTCACCATCTCGGACACAGCCATCCCTGCGCCCATTTGTTTGCATAACTGGCGAAATGGCCTGTCTGTCACGCCTGCCATAGGCGCAACGATGAGATTATTTTTAAGGGTGTAGTTACCAATACGCATAGATGGGTGAAACCATAAAATAGCCGCTCATTTTATACGCTAAACCCGTTCCACGCAAAATTGATGGATAATATCGTCTTTGTAATTTCAATGACGATTGTATGAACACGCCTCTACCTACCGCAGGAATCTGGAAACGCTTTGCCACAATGATTTATGAAATATTCCTATTAGCAGCCGTAGTGTTTATTTCTGCCGGCATCTTCTATTATCTTGCATATTTAACTCACAATACAGTCGATGTAATAACGCACACATCACAATCACCTTTGTTTAATGCGCTATTAGACATTTATATAATAGTAATTATGGCTACTTATTTCAGTTGGTTCTGGATGCGCGGACAGTCGCTGGCCATGAAAACATGGCATATACATGTGGTGAAAGTGAATGGTGAAAAACTGGATTTACGTACCGCTTTAATACGTTTCGCTTTTAGCTGGCTGATCGGCATCACCCAAATATGGGCATTCTTTGATCGCGACGGTCAATTTCTGCATGACCGGCTAGCTGGCACACGCCTGGTTACTGACGAGAAACCCGCCTGAGCAGCACGATACCCAGCAGCAGGAAGCCGATGGTGGGCACGATAGCGCTCATCAGCGCAGGCCAATCGTTAAGCAGACCGATGTAAGCAAACAGCCGGTTAAACAAGTGATAGCCTAATCCCAGCATGATCCCGGCAAACACCCGCGTGCTTACCGACCCTGCACGTGGGCGATGATAAGCAAACGGCAACGCCAGCAGGATCATGATCGGTGCGGCAAACGGATAAATCAGCTTGCTCCACAATGCAATTTCATAGCGTTTGCTGGGCTGGTTATTCGCATGCAGATGCTGGATATATTCCCACAGATTCATCGCTGACATTTTCTCCGGCGCCACCAGCAACACATTCATGATGCTGGGCGTCAATACCGACTGCCACTGACTTTCCGCAGTATGCGCAACGCTAATTCCGGATGCTGTGAAGCGGGTTTCATCGATCTGCTTTAAATGCCAGACACTCCCCTGCACAAACTCGCCGCTGGCTGCACGGTATATCCGCTGCAGGCGAAACTGGTCATCAAAGCTGTATACATTGATATCACGCAAACCCCCATCCGGCGTCACTTCACGCACATTGATAAAGTCATGATCATCACGCACCCATAAACCGGAACGGAATGCCTGCGCCACCAGCGCATTGGTCGCTTTCAATTTCATTTGTTCGGCATAGCGCTCGCTGGCAGGCGCGATGATCTCGCCAAACACCAGCGTCAACGCCGTAAACAGCAAACCTATCAGCATCAGGTAGCCGGCAATGCGCCGCATCGACAAACCCGACACCAGCATAATGGTGAACTCTGAGTTCTCCACCAGCCGCGACAATGCCACCAGCGTACCGATCAACGCCGCTACCGGCAGCAACTCATACAGATGGCCCGGCACGCTGAGCGTGACATACAGCAGAATGCGCCAGAAGCCATACCCACCCTTGCCCAGCGAATCCAGCTCATTGATCAGATCAAACAGCGCAAATAACGTCATCAGCGCAGTGAACACAAACAACGAAGCTGTCAGCGCTTCCGTAGCCAGATAGCGAACAATAATCTTCATTTGCGCCACCACAGCAATTTGCGCACCGTCAGCCGCTGATAGAACATAAGCACCATGATCGTTGCCATCACCAGATGTGCACCGGTCAGACCAGCGATAAAGGATAGTTTCTGCTGCGCCACCCAGGCTTCGATAATACCCAGCATATTGTTATAAATAACGAAGATTAACAGCGCGAGAATCAGGCTGAAGGAACGCCCGGCACGCGGATTAACGAAGCTTAACGGAATCGCCAGCAATGCCAGTATCACTGCACTAATCGGAAAGCCGCAACGCCATATGAATTCCGCCAGATTCACTGCGGTGGGATGTTGCAGCAATTCCAGTGTCGGCAAGGCATTGGCGCCGAAATCACGATGCAGCGCTACCGTCTGCGGCTCAAGGCGCATCCAGTAACGGCCGAATTCAGCCACTTTATAATCGGCCTGTCCCGGCACCCCCTCATAACGCCGCCCATTCTCCAGCACCAGATAACGTTCACCATTGCTCAATTGCTGATGATGCCCTTCCTGTGCGACGGTGATACCCAGTGTGTGATTCTCCACCGACTGCATGAACACATTCTTGACGCGCGTGCCATTGCTGGCCAGACCTTCGACAAAATACACCTTGTCCGCCTGCTTGGATTCGGTAAACATGCCGGGCGCTATCACCGACAACTCATCACGATTATTCAGCAACTGCCTGAATTCATCTTTTTTGCTCAACGCCCAGGGAATTACCGCCAGATTCAACACAGCGATGGCCAGCACCACCGGCAGTGCAAAAGTCAGAATTGGTCGTATCCAAGCGGTCAGACTCAGCCCCGCACTGAACCACACCACCATTTCACTTTCACGATAGGCGCGGGACACAGCCATGATGATGGCAATAAACAAAGTTAACGACAGCAGCAGCGGCAGGAAATTGAATACGCCGAATCCCAGAAACGCCAGCACCGCTTCTACCGCCAACTCACCTCGCGCCGCTTCACCCAGCAGACGTATAAACAACGTCGTCAGGGTAATGGTCAGCAGCACCAGAAACACACCGAGGTAATTAAAAATGAGTTCACGCATCAAGGCGCGGCGAAAAAGCATGGTAATTTTTTCTTAGTTTTGACTTTTAACGGAAGACTGCAAATAATGGGGGTATTCACTCATACGCAGGAGCCCCCCCGTGGAATTTAGCATAAAAAACACTCAACCAGAAAAACAACGCGCCGCCTGTGTTGTTATCGGTGTATTTGAATCCCGCCAATTATCCGCTAGCGGACAAGAATTGGATAGCGCAAGTCAGGGTTATTTATCCAAAATTATGGCAACGGGTGACATGAACGGTCGCGTTGGCAGCACATTATTACTGCATCACGTGCCGCAACTGGGCAATGAGCGCGTACTGCTGGTCGGTCTCGGCAAAGCCGATGCGTTCGACAGCAAAGCTTTCCTCACCAGCATCAACGCCGCGCTGAGCGGCCTGAACAGCACCGGCGCAACCAGCGCCGCACTGTATCTGCTCGACGAAGTTGTCGCCGGCCGCGACATCGCCTGGAAGATAGAACAGACTGTGCTCGCAGCTTATGCGCAACGCTTCCAGCCCGGCAAATTAAAAAGCAAAAAAGACGACGCCAAAGAAAGTGGCAAAGTACTGAAGAAACTGATCCTCAATGTTGCTCCGGCCTATACCAAAATCGCTACGGCCGCACTGGCTCAAGCCAGGGCCATTGCTGCTGGCGTAGAACTTGCCAAAGATCTGGGTAACCTGCCCGGCAACATCTGCACGCCAACCTACCTGGCCGAACAGGCACAAAGCCTGGCCAAGGAATTCCCGCTCAAATGCGAAGTTCTGGAACGCAAGGACATGGAAAAACTGGGCATGGGCTCACTTCTCGCTGTTGCCCAGGGTAGTCGCCAGCCACCCAAACTCATCATCTTGCGCCACAACGGCGGCAAGAAAGGTGCGAAACCTGTGGTGCTGGTAGGCAAAGGCATCACTTTCGATTCCGGCGGTATCTCACTCAAACCGGGTGCCGAAATGGACGAAATGAAATATGACATGTGCGGTGCAGCCAGTGTGCTCGGCACCTTGCGTGCCGCTGCTGAACTGAAACTGCCGCTTAACATCATTGGCATCATTCCCGCCAGCGAAAACCTGCCAGACGGCATGGCAGTCAAACCAGGTGACATTGTCACCTCCATGTCCGGCCAGACCATCGAAATCCTCAACACCGATGCCGAAGGCCGTCTGGTGCTATGTGACGCATTGACTTACGCAGAGCGTTTCGACCCTGAAGTCGTTATCGACATCGCCACCCTCACCGGTGCTTGCGTGATTGCATTGGGCCATCATGCTTCCGGCCTGTTCAGTGACAATGACGAACTGGTCAGCGAAATCGAGCAAGCCGGTGTCGCCGCACACGACCGCGTCTGGCGTATGCCATTGTGGGATGACTACCAGCCGCAGCTCGACAGCAATTTCGCCGACATCGCCAATATCGGCGGACGCGCCGGCGGCTCCATCACCGCGGCCTGCTTCCTGTCGCGCTTCACCAAGAAATACAACTGGGCGCATCTGGACATTGCCGGCACCGCATGGAAATCCGGCAAGGACAAAGGCGGTACCGGACGCCCCGTACCGTTACTGACGCACTTCCTGAGCAAACGGGCAGCCAGCTAAATGACCCGGGTAGATTTCTACTCCAACGCGCCGGACAAACTCGAGCTGGCGCGGTCATTGGTAAACAAGGCCTACCGCCAGGGCTTGAGCGTAATGATACACAGCACAGATGCGCAAATCCTGGCCGATATCGACCAGCGCTTGTGGGCCGCACCAGCCACCGGCTTTCTGCCGCACTGTGCCACAGATGCCGCACATGCAGCACAGACCCCGGTCGTATTAGGTGCAGATATCGGCGACCTGAGCCACACGGATGTACTCATTAATCTGAATGACACCACCCCGAGTTTCTTCAGCCGCTTCGAGCGCCTGATAGAAATTGTCAGCCTTGACGAGACAGACCGCGAGACAGCACGACAACGCTGGATATTTTACAAACAGCGTGGTTATGCGTTAACCAATCACGACATGAGCAAAAAATAATCATGGAAGAGCCTTTACTCGACAAAATGCAGGCATTGATGGGTAAGTACCACGCCCCCACCAACGCTGTGTCCGATGTTACCCCCCTGGTCATTCCTGACTGCGACACCGCCATGACCTTCCCTATCCTCACCGATATTGTCAAACTGGGCGATGCCGTATTTCATGACCCACAGCCAGAGACTCCTCCAGCGCAGGCTGTACCGGCACCCGCCAGCGTATCCGCCGATACCGTCGAGCAAATCGCCCTACAAGTGCTGAGCGCTGTCGACATGCAACTGCAAACCCAGGTCAATCAACTGATTGCACCTCGGCTACAGCAAGCCATGGACGAAACCTTGGCGCTGCTGCTGCCACAACTCACCATCAATATCGAAAACATCATTCACGAAGCACTGGTAAAAGAATTCGCACACCACGGGATTCCACTCAATCGGGCTGACGATTCGGTATAATGTGACGTTTTACCCAACACGAACCTGCATCATGGAACTCGCTAAAAGCTTTGAACCCCGCGACATAGAACAACGCTGGTACCAACAATGGGAACAGTCCGGCTATTTTAAGCCGAGCATGGATACCAACCAGCCTGCCTACTGCATCATGCTGCCACCACCCAATGTCACCGGCACCTTGCACATGGGGCACGCTTTTCAGCACACCATCATGGATGCGCTCATCCGCTACCACCGCATGCAGGGTGATAACACCCTGTGGCAGCCAGGTACCGATCATGCCGGTATTGCTACGCAAATCGTCGTAGAGCGCCAGCTTGATGCCAAGAATATCTCCCGTCACGACCTCGGCCGCGACGCTTTCCTCGACAAAGTGTGGGAATGGAAAGCGCAGTCCGGCTCCACCATCACCGGCCAGATGCGCCGCCTTGGCACCTCTTGTGACTGGAGCCGTGAACGCTTTACCATGGATGATGGCTTGTCCACTGCTGTTTCCGACGTATTCGTCAAACTGTATAACGAAGGCTTGATTTACCGCGGCAAACGCCTGGTGAACTGGGACCCGGTACTGGGCACTGCCGTATCCGATCTGGAAGTCGTCTCCACCGAAGAAGACGGCTTCATGTGGCATATCCTCTACGCCATCGAAGGCGAAGACGGCTTTGTCGAAGTCGCCACTACCCGCCCGGAAACCCTGTTCGGTGACGTCGCTGTGGCCGTGCATCCGGAAGATGAACGCTACAAGCACCTGATCGGCCGCCATGTGCGTCTGCCCATCGCCGAGCGCAGCATTCCGGTGATTGCCGACGATTACGTCGATCCGGCATTCGGTACTGGCGTGGTCAAAATCACGCCAGCCCACGATTTTAACGACTATGCAGTGGGTGCCCGTCATCACATGGTACCGATCAGCGTATTGACGCTGGACGCGAAAATGAATGATCTGTGCCCGACCGAATATCAGGGACTGGATCGCTATGTTGCCCGCGAAAAACTGCTGGCCGAACTGCATGACAAGAACCAGCTCGCCCATGCCAAACCGCACAAACTCATGGTGCCACGCGGCGACCGTACCAATGCAGTAATCGAACCCATGCTCACCGACCAGTGGTTTGTAGCGATGGCGGAAATGGGCAAACAGGGACTGGAAGTGGTCAAATCCGGCGAGCTCAAGTTCGTGCCGGAAAACTGGACTTCCACTTATAACCAGTGGCTGGAAAACATCCAGGACTGGTGCATCTCACGCCAATTATGGTGGGGGCACCGCATCCCGGCCTGGTATGACGAAGACGGCAACATCTACGTCGCCCACACCGAAGCCGAAGCACAACAGCAAGCCGGCGACAAAATCATCACCCGCGACGAAGACGTGCTCGACACCTGGTTCTCCTCTGCGCTGTGGCCATTCTCCACACTGGGCTGGCCGGACAAAACACCCGAACTGGATGCATTCCTGCCCGGTTCGGTGCTGGTCACCGGCTTTGACATCATTTTCTTCTGGGTTGCGCGCATGGTAATGATGTCGCTGCATTTCACCGGCAAGGTACCGTTCCGCGAAGTCTACGTTACCGGACTGGTGCGCGACGCCCATGGCAACAAGATGTCGAAATCCAAGGGCAACGTGATTGATCCGCTCGATCTGATTGACGGTATCGCGCTGGAAGACCTCATCGCCAAGCGCACCACCGGCATGATGAATCCCAAGCAGGCTGCCAGCATCACCAAACAGACCCGCGCCGATTACCCGGATGGTTTTGCGGCCTTCGGTACCGATGCGCTGCGCTTCACCTTTGCCAGCCTCGCCACCCATGGCCGCGATATCAAGTTCGATTTGCAGCGTGCCGACGGCTACCGCAATTTCTGCAACAAGCTGTGGAACGCTACCCGCTTCGTGATGATGAACTGCGATGGCAAGGATGTCGGTCTCGACGAGAGCCTGCCGCTGACCTACAGCGACGCTGACCGCTGGATCATCAGCCGCCTGCAACAGGCCGAACTGAGCATGGCCCAGTCGTTCTCCGACTACCGTTTCGACATGGCGTCACGCGCCGTATATGAATTCGTCTGGGACGAATATTGCGACTGGTATCTGGAACTGGCCAAAGTGCAACTGCAGGCCGGCGACGATACCGCCTCCCGCGCCACCCGCCGCACCCTGGTGCGCGTACTGGAAACCGCATTGCGCCTGGCCCACCCTATCATTCCGTTCATCACTGAAGAACTGTGGCAGACCGTGGCGCCGCTGACCGGCAAATCCGGCGGCAGCATCATGACCCAGCCTTACCCGCTGGCAGACACCGCCAAGATCGACGCCACCGCCAATAGCCGCATTGTTCTGCTCAAGGACATCATCAACGCCACTCGCGGTCTGCGTGGCGAAATGAGCCTGTCCCCGGCTGTCAAAGTACCGCTGGCGATGACGGGTGATGCCGACATGCTCAACAGCTTCGCCCCGTACATTGCCGCACTGGCCAAACTCAGCGAAGTGAAGATCCACAACGAACTGCCGGAAGGTGATGCGCCAGTCGCCATCGTCGGCGACACCAAGCTCATGCTGCTGGTAGAAATCGACCGCGAAGCCGAAACAGCGCGTCTGCAAAAAGAAATCAGCCGCCTGCAGGGTGAAGTCGACAAATGTGAAGCCAAGCTGGGTAACGCCAGTTTTGTCGATCGCGCGCCGGCGGCAGTGGTGGATCAGGAAAAACAGCGCATGGCGGACTTCAAAGCCACGTTGAACAAGGTGCAGGATCAGCTGCACCGCCTGATCGCCAAGTAAGCGCATGCCACGCTGGGATATTTTCTGCACCGTCATAGACAACTATGGCGACATCGCAGTGACCTGGCGGCTGGCGCGGCAACTGGTAGCTGAGCATGGCATCAACGTGCGTCTGTGGGTGGATGACCTGCACCCATTGGCAGCGCTGTACCCGGGCATTGACTCCGGTGCGCTGCGCCAAACCCTGTGTGGTGTGGAGGTATGCCTGTGGCCAGCCGACTTTCCTGATGTCGAAATCGCTGATGTCGTTATCGAAGCTTTTGCCTGCGACATCCCTGACAATTACATCGCAGCCATGGCCGCCAGCGCCGTCAAACCACGCTGGATCAACCTCGAATACCTCAGCGCCGAAGACTGGGTGGCCGGCTGTCATCGCCTGCCTTCCCCACATCCGCGCCTGCCGCTGGTAAAACACTTCTTCTTTCCCGGCTTCACCCCTGACACCGGCGGCCTGCTGCGGGAACACGGCCTGATTGACCGCCGCCGCGCGTTTCAAGCCTCAGCCACGGCACAACGTGAATTCTGGACACAACTCGGCATTTCCCCCGACCCCGCAGCCTGCAAAATATCGCTGTTCGGTTACGAAAACCCGGCACTGCCAGCATTATTGCAAGCCTGGGTTGATAACCCCACGCCGATCTGCTGCGTATTGCCCGATAGCCGCCTCTCGCCACAAGTCAGTGCGTTTTTCGGGGAAAATAAACCATGGCAACGCGGCAATCTGACCATGCATCGGCTATCCTTTCTCGATCAGGACAGTTACGATCAGTTGCTATGGGCGTGCGACATGAATTTTGTACGTGGCGAAGACTCCTTCGTCCGCGCGCTGTGGGCCGGGCAACCGTTTATCTGGCACATCTATCCGCAAGCCGACAATGCGCATCACGCCAAGCTGAATGCATTCTTAGCACTGTACCAACGAGGCTTGAACAGCGGCAGTGCCGTCCAGCTGACTAGCTTCTGGCATTGCTGGAACCAGTTACCCTCCGGCACGTTGAACTGGCAGGCATGGCAGAGCACCTATCCACAGCTTAAGTATCATCATGAAGCCTGGGTAGAGCAACTGATTCAGCAAGCTGATCTGGCTATTAATCTGGTTAAAGATCAATAATATAGATCATTAGCTTGTTCCGTAATGACTTACCAAATGGCAATACATTAAAAAAACTGCTGGGAAAATTCAACAGTATTGCCCTGTTTTTCACCGGCTGGTTTAGCTACCACCGTGAATTTCAGCGTGTCTGGCGGCGTTATGCGAAAATCACCAATGTAATAGACTGCGGCGCCTTCCTTGATCTCACGCATTGTTACCTGATGCAATTGCTGGGACAGGTTAACTGCATTCACCTCCAGCGCAGCTGATACCGGCTGTCCGGCAACCCCAAGCCGACTGGACTTAAGCACTGAAATAGTCACCAGCACGCGATTCTTACTGCGGTCGATGTTGTAAGCTTTAGCGACCTCTGGAGCCAAATCAGCGGTAGGCATCGCATTGTAATGTAATTCGTAACTACCGAATCTCTGTAACTGCTCAGCCATCACAGGTGCGGCAGGCAACAAGCAAAGCAGCAAAGTGGCAATAAATAAGCGTTTCATGATCATTCTCCAGTAGTATTATTGATATATTTCCAATATAGACCAGATAAATTGTTCTGCCAGTACTCATAGACATGTGCGCCTGCTATCAACACACAGCACTTGCAATATCAGTTGGCCAATACTAGAGTCTATCCATCAAACCCACACAAATCTGACCATGATTCTCGATACACTCGCCAACGCCGAACGCTACTTTGCCCTGCATCCACTGTTTCCTGTCGCTTTTGATTTTTTGCGCAGCACCGACCTGCTAAAACTGACACCCGGGCAGCACCCGATTCAGGGTAAAGACATATTCGCAATTGCCGAAACGGCAACAGGCAGAAGCCGGAGTGAGGCTCAACTGGAATGCCACCGCAAATACATCGACATCCAGTTAGTGCTGCAAGGCATAGATGAAATGGGCTGGAAGCCGGTGCGCGAATGCCATGAACCCGTGGCTGACTATCGTGCCGATCACGATATCCAGTTTTTCAGTGATGCACCAGGCAGCTGGATTGCCACCCCAGCCGGCAGCTTCTGCCTGTTTTTCCCGGAAGACGCGCACGCACCACTAGTCAGCAAGGGCGAGATTCGCAAAATTATCATCAAAATCGCATCCGTACCGTAACCTAGCCAGTTGAATCGTAAAAAGCAGGCCCCACATCAACACTTGAACTCGCCTATTTTTCAACGAGTTTGGTGAAATTTACCAGTATCGGTTAAAATGGCGAACTAATTTATTTACCCCATACCCATTCGCAGGAATATCAGATGAAAACAGCACAAGAGCTACGCGCAGGTAACGTATTTATGGTCGGTAACGACCCTATGGTTGTACAGAAGGCCGAATTCAGCAAGTCTGGCCGTAATGCTTCCGTCGTTAAAATGAAGATGAAGAATCTGCTGACCGGTGCAACGGCTGAGGCTGTGTACAAAGCAGATGAGAAATTTCAATCTGTACAACTCGATTACAAAGATTGCACTTACTCCTATTTTGCTGATCCTATGTACGTGTTCATGGATGCTGAATACAATCAGTATGAAATCGAAGCTGACAACATGGGCGACGCATTGAATTACCTGGAAGATGCAATGCCGCTGGAAGTAATGTTCTACAATGGCAAAGCAATTTCAGTAGAGATGCCTAACACCGTTGTACGCGAAGTGATTTACACTGAGCCAGCCGTACGTGGTGACACCTCCGGTAAAGTTTTGAAGCCTGCAAAGATCTCTACCGGTTTTGAAATCCCGGTGGCAGCCTTTGTTGAAATTGGCGACAAGATCGAAATCGATACCCGCACCAACGAGTTCAAACGCCGCGCAAACTAAACAGCTTAACTGCCTGCCTCAACCCAGGTGGTTAAACTGACAGGAAAGCAGCTTCGGCTGCTTTTTTTATTTTCAAGGAGTGTAACTGTGCTGACTGCAGATCAACTATTAAGCGAACTTCTGGATCGTGCGCGCGCATTAACCGCAACCGAAACCATTGCCACCGAAGCGTCACTTGGCCGCGTGCTTGCTGTTACCCAGGTATCTGCCATCACCGTACCGCCGCTGGATAATAGCGCGATGGATGGCTATGCCCTACGCGCCGCCGAATGCCATACTGACCAGCCCTTGCTGGTTTCACAACGCATCGCTGCCGGCCATGTCGGCGAACCGCTGCAGATCGCCAGCGCCGCACGCATCTTTACTGGCGCACCAATTCCGCCTGGCGCTGATGCCGTGGTCATGCAGGAAAACTGCACGGTTGACGGCAACTACATCCGCCTGCAACAGCCGGTCAAACCCGGCGCCAACATCCGCCGTGCCGGCGAAGACATCATGGCCGGTGACGAGATACTGCCGCTTGGCACCCGCCTCGGTGCCGCACACATGGGGCTGGCTGCCTCGATCGGACTGGCGACGCTGCCGGTGTACCGGCGCCTGAAAGTTGCCAGCTTCTCCACCGGTGACGAACTGGCACAACCCGGCACTGCCTTGCAGCCAGGACAAATATACAACTCCAATCGCTATACACTGACTGGGTTAATACAAGCACTGGGCTGCGAATGGATCGATCTGGGTGCGATTCCTGACACCTTGAAGGACACCATTGCCACCTTGCAGCACGCAGCCACGTTGGCCGATGTCATCATCACCAGCGGCGGCGTATCGGTTGGCGAAGAAGACCATGTCAAGGCCGCCGTCAGTCAGCTAGGCACGATAGACTTGTGGAAAGTGGCAATGAAACCGGGCAAACCGCTGGCGTTTGGTCGCATTGGCGAAGCCGATTTCATCGGTTTACCCGGCAATCCGGTATCCGCGTTTGCCACTTTCAGCCTGTTCGCCCGCCCCTTCATCCTCAAGCGCATGGGTGCCACCCAACTGCGCCCCACCATTTACCGAGTTCGCGCCGCCAGCGAATGGCTGAAATCGGGTGACCGTCGCGAATTCCTCCGTGGACGCACCCGGATTGCTGCCGATGGCGAACTCGAAGTTCAGCTCTATCCTAACCAGAGTTCAGGCGTGCTCAATTCCACCGTCTGGGCCAATGGCTTTGTTGATCTGGACATCGGACAAACTATCCGCATTGGTGATATGGTTAAATTTATCCCCTTTAGTGAAGTACTGTGATGAAGATCAAGGTCCTATATTTCGCCAGGTTACGTGAACAATTCGGCTGTAGCGAAGAAACTGTTGAATTGCCGGAGGGTGCGGTAATGACCGCGATGCTGCTGGATGTGCTGCGCGCCCGCGGCGGCATCTGGGCCGAACTGCTCGCGCCAGGACAAGCCTTCCGTATCGCCGTCAACCAGGAGTTGGTGGATATGGTCGCCCCCATAGCCGTAGGCGATGAAGTGGCGATATTCCCGCCGGTAACTGGGGGTTAAATGAAAATTGCTGTGCAAACTGAAGATTTCGACCTCAGCAGCGAAGTCGCCGAATTACGCGCAAATCAGCCGCAGATAGGCGCAGTCGCAAGCTTTGTCGGTCTGGTACGCGACATCAACGATGGCAGCAGCGTAGCGGCGATGAGTCTGGAGCATTACCCGGCCATGACGGAAAAGGCATTACGCGAGATTGTGGCCGAGGCTACACAACGCTGGCAGGTTATCGATGCCACCATCATCCATCGTATTGGTGACTTATACCCGAGTGACCAGATTGTGCTGGTCGCTGTCGCTTCCATGCATCGTCACGACGCATTTGCCACGTGTGAATTCATTATGGATTATCTGAAAACGCGAGCACCGTTCTGGAAGAAAGAATTGACCCCGCAAGGTGCGCGCTGGGTAGATGCGCGCGAAACTGATGAAACAGCAACGCAACGCTGGTCTAAGCCTGACGCAACGCCGCATTAAACTCAGCCGTCAGCGTTTGCAGCATTACCGCATGCTGTAATTCCATCTGCGCAAATGCGGCTATCACCTGATGCGCTTTCGCGGTAAGCTGCGCCCCGCCGCCGCCTTTGCCACCAGTACTGGTAGTGACCATAGCTTCACCAAAGGCATGGCCCATCGCATCCACTGCATCCCACGCGGCTTTATAGCTCATCTTCATGGATTTGGCGGCTTTGGAAATGGAACCCGTTTCACCAATCTGCTTTAACAGTTCTACCCGCCCGCGACCAATGAAATTTTTACCATTGCGCGTTATCCATACCCTGCCCCATACTTGCGTATCCGTTTGTATAGTCAATTTACATGCACTCGTGTACGTATCATTTTAGACGTGAAAAATATCATTATGGAGGTGCAGCATGAAAGCGATTCTAACCAGTCTGGTTTTACTTGTATTAGCGATGAGCCTGCCAGCAAGCGCAGCAGATTCAAATAGCTTCAGCAAGATTTACACCACAAAAGGCGACTTCGGCAGCGTTCGCGATTCTCTTGTCACCGCTGTAGAAGGGCGCGGCTTAAAAATAAACCATATCAATCATATCAGTGAAATGCTTGATCGTACCGGGAAAGATCTGGGTGCTACCGAGCAAATTTATCTGAATGCCGAGCAGATAGAGTTTTGCAGCGCTGTGCTTTCACGCAAAATGATGGCAGCTGACCCCGGCAATATCATGCTTTGCCCATACAGCATTGCCGTGTACAACCTGCCTGGGCATCCAGACACGATTTACGTAGCCTATCGCAAGCCACCCACTGCCAAAGCACAAGCGTCGAAAGCCATCTTCAACGAAGTGGAAAAATTGCTAAACGATATCATCCAGGAAGGGATATCACTGGCAATGTGATACGCATACCCGAGCCAGTAGCCAGCCGCTCTTACCGCTGGCTACGCCTGGCCGGACAGCAGGCAAGCAGGATCGCTTGCCTGTACGTTTTTATTTGAACTTGTAGTATTGCTGGTTCAAATATGCAGCAACATGCGCCTCATCTTCAGGGAACCAGCCGGTACCGGTATTGGTATTGCATGCGCTGATGCGCGCCACCAATTGCTGCGGTGTTTTAACCTTATGATCAGCGCGCGTGTAAATTTTGGATGCATCGCCACCGAACATGGATGCATGGCAGCTCTGGCACGACTTATCCACCAGCGCCTTGCCAATCTTCGGGTCGCCTTTTTCAAAAGTAGCTGCCCCGGACACGCTGGAAACACTCACCAACGCTAATGCAATAAGTAGCTGTTTCATATTCATTCCTTTTAAAAATGCGTTACTAATTATGCACGGAAGCTGACAAACGCGCTACCCGCTGTTGCGCATTTGGATGTGAGTCATAAAACAATGAATACAAGCTGTCTGGCGTCAGTGTCGCCGCATTATCACGATACAGTTTTATCAATGCACTTACCAGATCATCCGCCTCAGCATGCTGCGCCGCATAGGCATCGGCTTCGAATTCATGTTTGCGCGAGTATACGCTGGACAACGGCTGCAAAGGCAGCGTAAATACGGGCAATACCATGAAAAACAGGACGAACCCGGCGCCCGCTCCCATTTGCGAAACATTTAAACCGGCAAAAAACCACGGGCTGGTCATCAGCAGATTAAGCACCCACAGAAAAGCCAGACTCATACCAAACACCCAGACCATACGCTTCAGCACGTGGCGATGATGGAAATGCCCCAGTTCATGCGCCAGCACGGCTTCTATTTCACTGGATTGCAAATGTTTGATCAGCGTGTCAAATAACACTATACGCTTGCTCTTACCGAAGCCGGTAAAATAAGCATTGCCATGCCGACTGCGCTTGGAGCCATCCATGACGAACAGGCCCTGTGCGGCAAAACCGCATTTCTGCAGTAACTGACCGATGCGCTGTTTTAGCTCGCCGTCCGGCAATGGCTCAAATTTGTTAAATAATGGCGCAATAAAATTGGGATAAATAGCCAGTATCGTCAAATTGAAACCCACCCACACCAACCAAGCGTATAACCACCAGTAACTACCCGCAGTTGCGATAATCCACAGCACGGCAAACAGCAAAGGCAGCCCCAACATCGCGCCGAGCACGAACTGCAACGCCATATCCCGTAAAAACTGCGGCACGGTCATGGTGTTAAAGCCAAAACGCTGTTCCAGCCCGAATTTCCGGTACATATCCATCGGCAGCTCAATCAAGCCACTGAGCACGATTACACTGCCTATCAGCGCCACATTAGCAACCAGAGCCTGATCGATATGCCCGGCCCAGAATCGCGCCAGCCAATCCAGACCACCCGCCAGGGTGAAACCCAGCACAACCACAACTTCCAGTGCGATTTGCAACAGTGATAGCCGGCTTTTCGCCACAGTATAATCGGCGGCTTTCTGATGTTGCTCCAGACTGATCTGATTAACGAAAGCAGCAGGAACCTGATCACGATTTTGGGTGACATGGCGGATCTGACGTGTAGCTAACCAAGCCCGCAAGCCGGTAGTCAACGTCAATGCAATTAGAAAAATCAAAGTAAATGTATTCATGTCCCAGATTATGACACAATCTAGGTTTTAACCGTTGGAAGCAAAATGGCTCAAGATCAAAACAACCTCATCTGGATAGACATGGAAATGTCTGGTTTACTGCCTGATAGTGATCGGATTCTGGAAATCGCGCTCGTCATTACTGACTCCCATTTCAACACGGTAGCCGAAGCACCCGTGCTGGTCGTACATCAAAGTGATGCAGTACTGGACGGCATGGATTCGTGGAATAAAGGCACGCACGGCAAATCCGGCCTGATCGAAAAAGTCAAAACCTCGACGCTGGATGAAGCCACTGTTGAACAGCAAATGCTGGAGTTTCTAAAGGAACACGTGCCGGCACGCATCTCGCCAATGTGCGGCAATTCGATTTGCCAGGACCGTCGCTTTCTAGCGCGCTACATGCCGAAACTGGAAGATTATTTCCACTACCGCAACCTCGATGTCAGCACACTTAAAGAATTAGCCAAACGCTGGAAACCGGAGATAGTCAAAAACTTCACCAAAAACAGCAAACACGAAGCGCTGTCCGACATCTACGACTCTATCGCCGAGATGAACCATTATCGCGAAGTCTTTATTCGCCTGGATTAACTGACGGCAGGGTAGCAGTACGCTCGTTACCCTGAATAATCCCGCCGCCCAGACATACATCGCCCTGATACACCACTACGGATTGCCCCGGGGTCACCGCCCACTGCGGCGCATCAAACACAAACGTAGCAGCATCAGTGCTGACCTGACTCAAGTGGCAAGGCGCATCGGCCTGGCGGTACCGGGTTTTGGCTGCATACACCTGATCTGTATCAGGTGCTGTACCCGCTACCCAGCTTAAATCAGCGGCATGGAATTGCGCGCTATATAACAGCGGATGGTCATGGCCTTGTACGACGATAAGTTCGTTGCGCGCCAGATCCTTACCCGCAACAAACCACGGTTCGCCTGCCCCGCCTATACCCAACCCCTGCCGCTGGCCGATAGTGTGATACATCAATCCCTGATGCCGGCCCATCACCCGCCCTTCAGGCGTACGCATGTCACCCGGCTCGATCGGTAAATACCGTTGCAGAAATTCACGGAACGGCCGTTCGCCAATAAAACAGATGCCGGTGCTGTCCTTCTTGGCCGCATTGGGCAAGCCCGCCTGCTCCGCGAGCTTACGCACTTCGGTTTTATGCAACTCACCTAACGGAAACATGGACTTGGAGAGCTGCGCCTGATTCAGTCGATACAAGAAGTAACTCTGATCCTTACTCATATCGACAGCTTTAAGCAATTCGAACTTGCCATTGCGCTCATGCACACGCGCATAATGCCCAGTTGCGATTTTTTCAGCACCCAGGCTTATCGCATAATCCAGAAAAGCCTTGAATTTGATTTCTGCATTGCATAGCACATCGGGATTGGGGGTACGTCCCGCCTGATATTCGCGCAGGAAATAGCTGAATACGCGCTCCTTGTATTCCGCACTGAAATTCACGGATTCCACTTCGATACCGATTACATCGGCCACATCCAGCACATCAAGGAAATCCTGCCGCGCCGGACAGTTCTCATCCGTGTCATCTTCCCAATTTTTCATGAACACACCGGTGACATGGTAACCCTGCTGTTTTAGCAGCAGCGCAGTTACAGCGGAGTCGACGCCGCCGGACATACCGACAACAATATGGGTGTTCGAATTAATCATTTGGTGAGGCGCCACGGAGCCAATCTTGTAAAGGGTAAATAACGGCGGGTGCGCCATTATCGCGGAACCATGTGTCGACGACAAATTTTTGACTGCTGGCCGATTCCATTATTTGTGCCGCCCAATGTGCGTTAAGCAATAATGGCGCCCGCTCAACCGGGTCCAGCACATCATGGAAAGCAAGGAAACCAAAACGTTGCAGCAGTCGCAAATAGGCAGTGGTATTGTGCGCATGATCAATACAGTCCATGCGCCCATCAACGCCGTTATCGGCAACGTTACCACCCTTATCATTGCCGGTTGGCGTCTGTTCGGCTGCATCCCCTTCCAGCAATGCTATCGCCAGTGAGACTGCGGACCGTTCCTGCTGAGGCGTAGTGGCATCAATAAACAGTTCACGCACATTACGCATCTGCGTACTAGTCAACTGCACCTTGGCATGCACGGCACAATCATAGTTGTAACAAATATCCACTGACACTGCCCAGCCAGCAACAGGCCACAACCACAGCAATATCAGCCAGTACCTCATCCGTAATGCCGTAACATCGCCAGCGGGTAACGCATTCCGCCAAGATAATCATCAATGCAATCCATCACCAGCGGGCTGCGGTGACGCAACTGCAAAGCGCGGGCTTCATCCGCAGTTTGCCATACAGCACGGATAATTCCCTTATCCAGCACCCGCTCAGCATCATGACCAACAAGCTGGCCGGTAAAAGCAAAACGCAAATACGTGCGGTCATGCGCAGCCTGATGCCACTGATAGATACCGACCAGCGCTTCCGGTATGAAATGGTAGGCGGTTTCTTCCAGCGTCTCGCGTACGACAGCAGCAAGAATGGATTCACCAGCATCGAGGTGACCCGCAGGTTGGTTAAACAAAATGCCATCTGAGGTTTGCTCTTCCACCAGCAGAAATTTTCCATCCTGCTCAACCACAGCAGCAACGGTCACATGGGGTTTCCAGATCATTATGTGCACGCAAAAATCCGATTTTACCTTGTCAGAACGGCATCACGCAAAGTATGGGCAATAAAAAAAGGCGGGGATACTCTCCCGCCTTCTTAATATAACGAAACCTGATTACTTAGCAGCTGGTGCTTCTGCTGGTGCAGCTTCTTTTTTAGCAGTCGCCTTTTTCTTGGCGTGATGTTTTTTAACTTTATGCTTCACAGGCGCAGCCATTTCAGTTTTAGCAGCTTCAGCAGCTGGTGCAGGTGCATCAGCAGCAACAGCAGAGAAAGAAACAGCAGCAAAAGCAGCAGCGATGATAGCGGACAACAGTTTGTTCATTTTTGAAATCCTTAAAGTTAAATAATCGGTAGTTTGCTTTGCATGACGACAAATTCTTTGTCCTCAGAGCAAATAACGCGACTATCTTATTTCCGGTTGACAGGTTTTTGCAAAATTCCTGAAATTTCGTTTTCATCAATACTGCGATACTGCCCGGGCGCTAGCTGATCAAGCCCAAACTCGCCGATTTTCGCGCGAATCAGACGCAAAGTAGGGAACCCGACCTTCGCAGTCATACGCCGTACTTGCCGATTTTTGCCTTCGGTAATAGTCAATGCGATCCAACTGGTCGGGATCAGCTGGCGAAATCGCACCGGTGGCGTACGCGACCACAGTTGCGCTGGCTCGACCATACGTTCCACCCTTGCTGGCTGCGTTATAAAATCAGCAAGATCAACGCCTTGCGCCAGATTTCGCAAAGCGGCATCCGTCACTTCGCCTTCCACCTGTACCCAGTAGGTTTTGGGTAATTTGTGCATGGGATGGGCAAGTTGATGCTGTAACCGACCATCATCGGTTAGAATAAGTAAACCTTCGCTGTCAGTATCGAGCCGCCCGGCAGCATAAACATCAGTAATAGGGATGTAATCTTTCAAGGTAGGATGTTTGCCATCTGGGCTAAATTGGCAAACCACACCATAGGGTTTATTAAATAAAATAACTTGCCGCATATTGGATTAACTTTTTTGACTTGAGATTAGGAAAAATTATGTCTTATCAACACATAAAATTGCCGGCATTCGGCGAAAAAATCACGGTAAATGCCGATGCAACGCTGAATGTACCCAACCAGCCCATTATCCCATTTATTGAAGGTGATGGTACCGGTGTTGATATCACCCCGGTGATGTGCAAAGTCGTCGACGCAGCCGTTGCCAAGGCCTACAAAGGTCAGCGTCAGATAGCCTGGATGGAAGTCTTCGCCGGTGAAAAAGCAGTCAATGTATACGGCAATGACACTTGGCTGCCGGAAGAAACCGTTGAAGCGGTTCGTGAATATGCCATATCCATCAAAGGCCCGCTCACCACCCCGACATCTGGCGGCATGCGCTCGCTTAACGTAGCACTGCGTCAGATGCTGGACTTGTATGTATGCCTGCGCCCGGTGCGCTACTTCGAGGGCGTGCCTAGCCCGGTCAAAGCCCCGGAAAAAGTGGACATGGTGATATTCCGCGAAAACACTGAAGACATCTATGCTGGCATTGAATGGGAAGCCGGCTCACCCGAAGTGCAGAAAGTCATTGCCTTTTTGCAACAGGAGATGGGCGTAAACAAGATCCGTTTCCCGGAATCTTCTGCCATCGGTATCAAGCCAGTCTCCATTGAAGGTAGTGAGCGCCTGATTCGTCGCGCAATTCAATACGCCATCGACAATGGCCGCAGCTCGGTAACCCTGGTGCACAAAGGCAACATCATGAAATTCACCGAAGGTGGTTTCAAGAAATGGGGTTACGAATTAGCCAAGCGCGAATTCGGCGCTGTCGAGATTGACGGTGGGCCATGGTGCAAACTACCTAACGGCATCATTATCAAAGACGTCATCGCAGATGCCTTCCTGCAGCAAATCCTGTTGCGTCCGGACGAATACGATGTGATTGCCACACTAAACCTGAATGGTGACTACATTTCCGACGCGCTGGCCGCAGAAGTCGGTGGCATAGGTATCGCACCTGGCGCGAACCTGTCAGATTCCGTTGCCATGTTTGAAGCTACCCACGGTACTGCACCGAAATACGCCGGCAAAGATTACGTCAATCCCGGTTCGATTATTTTATCCGCCGAGATGATGTTGCGTCACATGGGCTGGCTGGAAGCAGCTGATCTGATCATTGCCTCCATGCAAGCGGCCATTGCCAGTAAAACCGTTACTTACGACTTTGCCCGCTTAATGGAAGGTGCGACACAAGTCTCATGTTCAGCATTTGGCGATGCCATGATCGCTCAGATGTAATAACGGATAATCAGTTAGCGCGGCTTATTTTGCGCGCTAACGATATGAATGAGAAAATAAAAAAGGCGCGGATAAAATCCGCGCCTTTATAGATTCAGTACAGCTACTTAAGCAGGCTGAATGTTTGAAGCTTGTTTGCCTTTAGGTCCCTGGGAGACTTCAAAGCTAACTTTCTGACCTTCTTTCAGGGTTTTGAAACCACCCATGTTGATAGCGGAGAAGTGTGCGAAAAGATCTTCGCTACCGTCATCAGGAGTAATAAAACCGAAACCTTTAGAATCGTTAAACCATTTAACTGTGCCAGTTGCCATTGTTACATTCCTTGATAAAAAAACAGGCCAAAAACGGCCAAGGACTATTTGAGAACCAAGATTGCACAACGGCAATACCAGACTTGCAGAAACCTTGATATCAAACTCCAGTGCACTTTTTACTCCTGAAAAAAAGATTTTGCAAGCGCAAAGTGAGTTTTTTTAATTATTTTCAAACGAATACTTGAAATATTCGCCTGAGACGTCAAAATGAAGACTTGATAGACCAATTAATGAAGTGAACAGATGGCTACGCGACATCGTGATGACACACTGCTAGCCCCTAGCAAGGCGAAAATCGAACCACCGCCTATGCATAAGGTGATGCTACTGAATGATGATTACACGCCCATGGATTTTGTAGTGCATGTACTGCAGCAATTTTTTCACAAGACACATGAACAAGCCACGCAAATTATGCTCAAAGTACATACAGAAGGTCGCGGAGTTTGTGGGTTATACCCCGTAGACATTGCTGCAACAAAAGTCGCTCAGGTGCTTGCATTTGCTCGCCAACATCAACATCCGCTGCAATGCGTGATGGAGGAAAATTAAATGATCGCCCAAGAACTGGAAGTTAGTCTGCATTTGGCCTTTATGGATGCGCGGCAAAAACGCCACGAATTCATTACCGTCGAACATTTGCTATTCGCCATGCTGGACAACCCCTCAGCGGCGGAAGTCTTGCGCGCCTGCGCGGTCAACGTCGATACCTTGCGCCAGCAACTGGGTGATTTCATCGCCGAGCACACCCCTACCGTTGCTGGTACTGAAGACATCGACACGCAACCCACGCTGGGTTTTCAGCGCGTCATCCAGCGCGCTATCCTGCATGTGCAGTCGTCGGGCAAGAAAGAAGTTACTGGCGCCAATGTGCTCGTTGCCATTTTTGGCGAGAAAGATTCCCATGCTGTTTATTTCCTGACACAGCAGGGCTTAACCCGGCTTGATGTGGTCAATTACATATCACACGGCACCAGCAAAACAACGCAAAATGAGTCGCAGCGCAGCGAATCAGCTCCGGAAAATACGGAAGAAGCCGCACCGGCTTCCGCGCTGGATAGCTACACATCGAATCTAAACGTCCAGGCCCTGGCTGGGAAAATAGACCCGCTCATCGGCCGTGACAGCGAACTGGAACGTGTTATTCAAACCTTATGCCGCCGGCGCAAGAACAACCCGCTACTGGTAGGCGAGGCCGGTGTCGGCAAGACCGCCATCGCCGAAGGCCTGGCGCGCCGCATAGTCGAGGGAGATATTCCGGAAGTGCTGGAAGACAGTACGGTCTACTCTCTGGATATGGGCGCATTATTAGCCGGCACCAAATATCGCGGCGATTTTGAACAGCGCCTCAAAGCGGTATTAAAGCAACTGAATGCTGATGCCAAGGCCATCCTGTTCATCGACGAAATACACACGCTGATTGGTGCAGGTGCAGCATCTGGCGGTACGCTGGATGCCTCTAACTTGCTCAAGCCAGCCTTGTCGTCTGGCCAACTTAAATGCATAGGCGCAACCACCTTCACCGAATATCGCGGTATCTTCGAAAAGGATCACGCACTCTCACGCCGTTTCCAGAAGATCGATGTGAACGAACCGAGCGTGGAAGAAACCATTGCGATTTTGCGCGGCCTGAAATCACGCTTCGAAGCACACCATGGCGTGAAATACACGGCGTCCGCACTCACTACTGCGGCGGAGCTGTCAGCACGTTATATCACTGACCGGCATTTGCCCGACAAGGCTATCGACGTCATTGATGAGGCCGGTGCCGCACAACGCATACTGCCCAAATCCAAACAGAAAAAAATCATCAGCAAACGCGAAATCGAAGAGATCGTCGCCAAAATTGCACGCATACCGTCCAAGCATGTTAACAGCGATGATCGCGATGCACTGAGAACGCTGGATCGTGACCTGAAAGCTGTGGTGTTTGGTCAGGATAACGCGATCAACGCACTGTCCTCTGCAATTAAAATGGCTCGTAGCGGCCTGGGCAATCCGCAGAAACCTATCGGCTCCTTCCTGTTCTCCGGCCCGACCGGCGTCGGCAAAACCGAAGTAGCTCGGCAACTGGCCTATACCATGGGCATAGAACTGATACGCTTCGACATGTCGGAATACATGGAGCGTCATGCGGTGTCCCGCCTGATTGGCGCCCCACCGGGCTATGTCGGTTTCGATCAGGGCGGCCTGCTCACCGAAGCTATCACCAAGACTCCTTACGCAGTGCTGTTGCTGGACGAGATTGAAAAAGCGCATCCTGACGTATTTAATGTGTTGTTGCAGGTCATGGATCACGGCACGCTCACCGACAACAATGGTCGCAAAGCCGATTTCCGTAACGTGGTCATCATCATGACCACCAATGCCGGTGCTGAGTCACTTACTAAAACCAATATTGGTTTTACTACTTCGAAACAGACTGGTGATGAAATGGCCGATATCAAGCGGTTATTTACGCCTGAATTCCGCAATCGTCTGGATGCGACCATATCGTTTGCGCCATTATCGCAGGACGTCATCCTACGCGTGGTCGACAAGTTCCTGATGCAGCTCGAAGACCAGTTGCACGAGAAAAAAGTCGATGCCCATTTCACCGATGCGCTCAAAGCCTATCTGGGCAAAAAAGGCTTCGATCCGCTGATGGGTGCACGCCCCATGGCGCGGCTGATTCAGGATACCATTCGTCGCGCGCTGGCCGATGAATTGCTGTTTGGTCGCCTGGCCAACGGTGGTTCAGTGACCGTCGACATTGATGAAAACGATAGCGTGAAATTGATTTATTCTGAAGAACTGGCTGTTATTTAACCCATCCCGGTTATAAATCACATACAGGGTGAGCTCGCTCACCCTGCTTTTTTTGAATAAGCGAAATACACATGATTTTAGTCACAGGCGGTGCCGGTTTTATCGGGGCGAACTTTGTCCTCGACTGGTTAGGCGAGACGGATGAACCCGTCATCAATTTAGACAAACTTACCTATGCAGGCAACTTGCAAAACCTGGCGAGCATCGCTTCTAACCCTCGCCATATTTTTGTGCAAGGAGACATCGGCGATCAGGTTCTGATTGCCAGGCTTTTGAGTGAACACCAGCCACGCGCGGTAATCAATTTCGCCGCTGAAAGCCATGTTGACCGTTCTATCCATGGCCCGGAAGATTTTATCCAGACTAACGTCGTCGGCACCTTCCACTTGCTGGAAGCTGTACGGGGTTACTGGGGTGCGTTATCTGACACAGCCAAAGCCGAATTTCGCTTCCTGCATGTATCGACCGATGAAGTCTATGGCTCTCTCGGCATGGACGATGCACCGTTTACCGAGACCACCGCATACGCGCCCAACAGCCCATATTCGGCATCGAAAGCCGCATCCGATCATCTGGTACGCGCTTACCATCACACTTACGGCATGCCAGTACTGACCACCAATTGCTCCAACAATTATGGCCCCTACCAGTTCCCGGAAAAGCTGATTCCACTAGTGATGATGAATGCACTGGCCGGAAAACCGCTGCCAATTTACGGCGATGGTCTGAATGTGCGCGACTGGCTGTATGTCGGCGACCACTGCAGCGCAATCCGCGCTGTGCTGGCCAATGGCCACGTAGGCGAGGTTTACAACATCGGCGGCTGGAACGAAAAAACCAATATCGACGTGGTGCAAACCATTTGCACCATGCTCGACGAACAGCATCCTGATTCGCCAGTCACCCCCCATGCTGAACTGGTGACCTACGTTAAAGACCGGGCAGGTCATGACCGACGCTATGCGATCGATGCGAGCAAGATCCAGCGCGAATTAGGCTGGTTGCCGGCAGAAACCTTCGAGACCGGCATCCGCAAAACAGTAGCCTGGTATCTGGCCAATCAGGACTGGGTTGCCAACATTGCCAGCGGCGAATATCGTCACTGGGTAGAAAAACAATACGGAAGCAAATCATGAACGCACGCAAAGGCATTATCCTCGCTGGTGGCTCCGGCACCCGCTTATACCCCGTCACCCAGGCAGTCTCCAAACAACTGCTGCCGGTATATGATAAACCTATGATCTACTACCCGCTGACCACGCTGATGCTGGCGGGCATCCGCGACATCCTGATTATTTCTACCCCCCAGGACACGCCTCGTTTTGAGCAACTGCTGGGCGATGGCAGCCAATGGGGTATTAACCTCAGTTACGCAGTGCAGGCTTCGCCAGACGGTTTGGCGCAGGCCTTCATTATCGGCGCAGACTTCATCGGCAACGCCAACAGCGCACTGGTGCTGGGCGACAACATATTCTATGGCCACGAGTTCTCCGACGACCTGCGCACCGCATCAGCCAAGCCCACTGGAGCGTCGGTATTTGCCTACCCGGTACATGATCCGGAACGCTACGGCGTAGTAGAATTTAACGATGCCGGTCATGCCATCAGCCTGGAAGAAAAACCGCTGCAGCCCAAATCACGCTACGCAGTCACCGGCCTGTACTTCTACGACAACCAGGTCATAGATATTGCCCGCAACCTCAAGCCATCACCGCGTGGCGAGCTGGAAATAACTGACGTCAACCGGCATTATCTGGACATGGGGCAACTGCACGTGGAAGTCATGGGCCGCGGCCATGCCTGGCTCGACACCGGAACACATGAGTCGTTGCTGGAAGCATCAACTTTTATCCAGACTATTGAAAAACGCCAGGGTCTGAAAATATCCTGCCCGGAAGAAATTGCGTACCGCCAGGGCTACATTGATGCCGCTCAGGTAGAAAAACTCGCGCAGCCGCTAGCCAAGAATGGCTATGGCCAATACCTGCTGGCGATGCTGAATGAACGGCTATTTTAGTCATGGCACCCACTCTTCAGCATTCCTGAAGCGTTCGCCCAAGAAGAGCACCTGAAGTTTACAGCCTACCCATACGCATTAATGCGCCACATACTCATTGGCAGGTATGGGTTTGCTGTATACCCCCTCACTGCAGCTCATCACAGCCGTGCTTCAGTTGAAAAAAGCGTTGCTGGTCGGTTTCGACACCTTCAGCGATAACGGACAGATTCATAGCTGCGCCAACAGCTTTGTCAAATAAGATCAAAACGGCAACTGACAAACCACTTCTCGGCCAGATAGCACAAATTAACAGACAGACACCCCTAGGCTACTTGTATATGCGCTTTCACAGCATTCAGCGCATCTTGCAAAGTATCTTCCGTCAACTCATTCAGGGATTCAGCCAGCATTTCGGCTGCTTCCAGCGTAACTGCTGGTAACTTTTCGCTGTCCAGCTCGGCAACGAATACCGCCGCTGCACCGCTGACCCTTAACAGACCATCACGCTCGCGCATCAGCATCTCAAGTTCATTACGCAGCATGGAAATTTCTTGTTGGGTTTGAGACATAATCGATCTTCCTAAAAAACTAAATAAACAACGTCAGTACGCCGGTATATCCGTACAGACGATCATGTGAAATTTCGCCATTGGCAAAAAAACCAACCAGTGGCACATCCCCCAATACCTGCTGGATCAATTCCAGTTCGGCAGATTTGGCACCAAACAGACTTTCACCGCGACCCAGACAAGAATAATATACCGCACCGCGTGGTGTTGCAGGCAAACTTGTTTGCAAATCCTGCAGCATAGTGAGCATATCTGTCTGCGCGGCACCGGCATCACGTCGGCAAAACAACACTTCAGCGGCAGGCGGCACAATATCACTGATCGCAACCAGACGCTCTGCCGTGTCAGCTCCAATTAAATTACGTACCAGATAATCCCGGCTATCACAGCCAGGGATACTCAATGCCACAAAAATATAACCGGCAGCCTTGCTCAGATCGCGTGCCAATATCTCGCCGATATCCTCATACAGCACATCCAGCGCAGGACGCCCGTCCAGGCTGATCAGGATATTCTCATGGCTGGCAGTTACCTGATGTCGCGGGCCTATCGGTGTGACGCCCTGGCTTAACCGCGTCATCACCGTAATCGCATCAGTAAACATCACTCCGGACAAACCGCCATGCACCACCTCATCCGCCACCTGCAGTGATTGAAAGCGCGAGCTGCTGATACCGCCGGTCACAAAACCGGTCGCCATGCCCGCAGCAACCGACTGGATCAACTCAGGGATTTCAGGATTGCGCGCATCGCCATGCACCAGCGCATAATGCGCTGGCTGACCATGCACCCCGAAGCCATCCAGACTCGACACCACCTGATCGACTGCAGTCACTGGTGCAAATACCCGGAACGACCCTACGGGAAACTCACCCAGCATCACAACGATAGCAGATTCATCCAGAAACTCGTGCCCGGTGGCACAGACACCGATACCCACTGAACCCACCCATTCGCTGATTCCGGTTTGCTCACGCAGTTGCGCCAGCATCTCGGTCAAACGGTTGGCATATAAATCAGTGACGTATACAAATCCAAGATTTGCGGTCGGACGCACTGGCAACAATTGCTGCACGCAATCCTGTACCGCCTCGCTCCATTGACCCAGAGTGGAAAATGCATAGGCGAATGGCTGGCTCATTATCTGCTAGCCCCCGGCCATTTTGCATCCAGCACTTTGCGCATGCGCGCAGCCGCCTGCGGGCTGATACCCGCCACCTGTGCCAGTTCATCCACCTCGCCAGCGAATACCGCGGCAGCGCTACCAAAATGATCCAGCAAGGCTTTAGCCATCACCTCATTGATACCCGGCAAGCCCTCAACCAGATAGCGCTGACCATTGACCGGGTCAAATGGCTTGCCATTACGCATCACGATAGGATGACCTAAACCATGCTGCGCCTGAGACGCCATGGTGAATAAAATTTCTGCTGTGAAACCTTCGCCCGGGCTGGGCACCAGAGGTATCCCTTGCATCACCGTCAACCATGCGATCGCCTCGCGAATGACGATAGGGTCGGTGTGAAAGCGACCACCATAAATATCACCTTCCACAATATAAATCGGCTGGTCGTAACTGGCTTTAAGCTTGCCCACTTCACCAAACAGACGCTTGTCCATAATCGCCAAGGTAAAATCTGTTGCAGATTTGCGCTCGACTACCACACCGCCGCCCAGATCATAATCGCCGCAATCCAGTTCGGTGCTCTGGGTGGACAAACCTTTAAAGCTGCCCGGATACGCCTGCCAATGTTGCAGCACTGCGGTTTTTTCTTCACGTGGATGGTAGGTGATAATCGTTGTTGTATCAGTCATAATCATGCACTCAAGTTAAATACTGGTAACCGCTATTCTACGGAGTTCGACACCATGCGCCTATGGCTAATTATTACAGCACTACTCATCACCCAAAACAGCTATGCAGAGTTTGATCCCAGCGGCGCCGTTGTTGAGTGGACAGGCAAAATTACCCGCCAGTATCGTTCAGGAGATGATACCTGTTTTGAACTGCAGCGACACAACGCCAGTCCGGCCACATTCAAAACCTGCGTATTTGGTTATTATGACCCCGCACAGTTTAGCGCAGGAAAATGGCTGAAGGTCAGCGGCACGCTACAACCTGCCAATACCGATACCTTGCCACTGGTACTGGGTGCACAGGTCAGCCTGACCTCAGCTCCGCTACCACCGCATCGGTATTACCGCGACCCTTGGTATAATCCCTACCATGATCCCTTCTTCACTCCTTATCACCCATATTCTTACTGGTAGGCCAATATGATCAATCAAGACTGGGTCGGCCTGGCTGCCGGCACCCTGACCACCATCTCTTTCGTCCCTCAGGTAGTGCAGATCTGGCGTACCAAACACGCCGACGACATCTCCACCAGCATGTTCGTCATTTTCATGACCGGTGTTGCGCTGTGGCTGCTGTATGGCATCTATCTCGACGCGCTGCCGGTCATCATCGCCAATGCTATCACCCTGTTACTGGCAGCCACCATCCTGATCCTCAAGTTTCATTTTCACCGCAACAAATCGTGAACTGGCAACCCGACTGGCTGGCGCGCTCGCCGCTGTTCGCACCATTAACCACATTACCGCAAGCGCTCACTCACAGCGCAGGCTGGATAGACACCAACCAGCTCAACCAGTTTGCCACAGAGCATGGCATTCGCAATGTATCCGGCCTCAGCATACAGTTTTCGTCCGATACCAGTGCACTGGCCTACGAAGCCCAAATTGCCAGGACGGGACTGGTTCCTACCCGGCCATCCAACTGGCACGACTACTTCAACGCGCTGGCCTGGCTGATCTGGCCACACAGCAAAGCGGCACTCAATCAACTGCACGTTCTTGCCGGTATCACCCCGCAGCGCAATCGCCAGCGTGACGCACTCACCCTGCTCGATGAAAGCGGGGTCATCGTCGCCTGTGCAGATCCCGCATTATGGCAACTGCTGCAACAACATCAATGGCATGAGTTATTTGTGGTAAATCGTGAACGCGTAGAAAAAGAAATGGCATTTCATGTGCTGGGCCATGCGCTCTACGAAAAAGCGCTGCAGCCGTATCCCGGCATGACCGGGAAATGCCAGGTAATCATGGTGGAGGGAGATTTTTTCGGACTGGATAACACGCAACGCCAGCACCAGCTTGACCGCCTGCTGGCACAGCAACTGCTGCAACATCCGCCGCTGACGCCGCGCGAATTTGCCGCATTGCCAGTGCTGGGCATCCCCGGCGTTACCCCGGAGAATACCCAGCCTGCGTATTATCAAAATACACAGGTATTTCGACCGTAACGCTTATTCCGCGCGCATCTGCGGGAACAGGATCACATCACGAATGCTGGCGCTGTCGGTCAACAACATCACAAAACGATCAATCCCGATACCGCAACCGCCAGTCGGTGGCAAACCATACTCCAGCGCACGAATGTAGTCCGCATCGTAGTGCATCGCTTCTTCGTCGCCGGCTTCTTTCTGCCGTACCTGCTCCATGAAACGCTCGGCCTGATCTTCCGGATCATTCAACTCGGAAAAACCGTTAGCCAATTCACGGCCGGTCATGAACAACTCAAACCGTTCGGTAATATCGGGCTGGGTATCGGAACGACGCGCCAGCGGTGACACTTCAGCCGGGTAATCAATGATGAACGTCGGCTGCATCAATTGCGTTTCCGTGGTTTCCTCAAAGAAACTCAGTTGCAGTCCGCCCAGACCATCGGTCGCACGGTATTTACCTTTGTTGCTTTCAAACCAGTTGATCAGCCAGTCGCGGTCATTGAGCTGCGCTTCGGTATAGTCAGGGTTGTATTTACGTACGGCCTGGACGATAGTCAAGCGGTCAAACGGCTTACCCAGATCAATGATCACCCCGTTATAACTGACTTGCTCGCTGCCGGTAGCGACACGTGCAGTTTCACGCAGCAGCGCTTCGGTAAAGTCCATCAGGTAACGGTAATCACGGTAGGCCTCGTAAAATTCCATCATGGTAAATTCCGGGTTATGCCGGGTCGACAACCCTTCATTACGGAAATTACGGTTGATTTCAAATACTTTTTCCATGCCACCTACCACCAGACGCTTCAGATACAGCTCGGGCGCGATACGCAGGAACATCTCCATATCCAGCGCGTTATGATGAGTAACGAAAGGCTTGGCTGCAGCACCACCGGGGATAGGGTGCATCATCGGGGTTTCCACCTCGAGGAAGCCATGCCCCATCATGAACTGACGGATCGCCTGCACGATTTTGGAACGAGTAATAAACACATGACGCGAATCGTCATTGGTCATCAGATCAACATAACGCTGGCGATATTTCTGTTCCTGATCCGTCAGGCCATGGAATTTTTCAGGCAATGGCCGCAGGGATTTCGCCAGTAAGCGCACGCTATGCGCCTGCACCGTCAGTTCACCGGTTTTGGTGCGAAACAGCACGCCGGTTGCACCGACGATATCGCCCAGATCCCAGTGTTTGAAGGACTGGTGAATATCCTCGCCAACCAGATCGTTGCTCAGATAAATCTGCAAACGCCCGCTCATATCCTGCAAGGTAGCGAAACTGGCCTTGCCCATCACCCGCTTCAGCATCATGCGCCCGGCAAATTGCACAGTAACCGCCTGCTCGGCCAACGCCTCCTTGCTGACCTCGGCATATTTCACATGAATATCACCGGCAAAATCGGTGCGCTCGAAATCATTAGGGAACGCCACTCCCGCCTCGCGCAGCGCAGCCAGCTTGGCGCGCCGCTCGGCAATAATCTGATTCTCGTCCTGATGTTCGGCTGGAATATTGTCAGTCATGCTTACACCCCTTGTTTCAAACTGGCTTGGATAAATTCATCCAGATCGCCATCGAGGACTTTCTGGGTGTTGGATATTTCAACGTTGGTACGCAAATCCTTGATGCGTGATTGATCAAGCACATAAGAGCGGATCTGATGCCCCCAGCCCACATCGGATTTGCCTGCTTCCAGCTTATCCTGTTCGGCCTGACGCTTGCGCAGTTCAGCTTCGTACATGCGCGATTTGAGCATGGACATGGCTTCGGCACGGTTTTTGTGCTGCGAACGGTCGTTCTGGCACTGCACCACGATACCGGTCGGAATATGCGTGATCCGCACAGCGGAATCGGTTTTATTGATGTGCTGACCACCAGCACCACTGGCGCGGTAAGTGTCCACACGCAAATCCGCCGGATTGATATCGACCTCGATCGAATCATCCACTTCGGGATACACGAACACGCTGGCAAACGAAGTATGACGACCGCCGGACGAATCGAACGGCGACTTGCGCACCAGCCGGTGCACACCTGTTTCGGAGCGCAGGAAACCGTAGGCATATTCACCATCCACCTTGATACTGGCCGACTTCACGCCAGCCACATCGCCGTCGGAAACTTCCAGCACTTCTGTCTTGAAGCCTTTGCGCTCACAATAGCGCAAATACTGGCGCAACAACATCGACGCCCAGTCGCAAGCCTCGGTACCACCAGCGCCCGATTGAATATCGATAAAGCAGTTATTAGGATCCATCGGATTAGCGAACATGCGGCGGAATTCCATGCCTTCGACTGTCTTTTCCAGCGCGGCAACATCTTCGCCGACCGCTTCCAGCGTATCGTCGTCATTTTCTTCGCGCGCCATGTCGAACAGGTCGCGTCCATCACGCAAGCCTTGCTCCAGACTTTGTATCGTCAATACGACGTTTTCCAGGGATTTTTTCTCGCGACCCAGTTCCTGGGCGCGCTTTTGATCATTCCAGATCGCCGGATCTTCGGCGAGGACATTAACTTCTTCTAAGCGATTTGACTTGGTATCGAAGTCAAAGATACCTCCGAAGTTCTACGGTACGTTGAGCCAGGTCGGTCAACAGGGAGTCTATCTGATTAAGGCGTTCGGCTTCCATAATAGGGGCAATGTGCTTAAAACCGTGAATTATAACATCGTCATGGCCCACACTTCACGAGTAGAATACCGACTTTACCCCCGTTACCGGCAAAATCATGAAAAAAACCGACCTCTACAAAAACCTCGGCATCAAAATCAACGACCAAATGAAAAAAGCCGGGGTGCCAACACGTTCCGCAGCAGATGCCGCATTGCCTGACCGTCGTGAGCAGCGCAAGCTTGATCAGGCACAAGGCCTGGTACCTTTTGCCGTCAAACTCAACATTGATCTCGTTACCGAATTAAACACATTAGCGAAAACCCGCGAAATCAGCATCAACGAACTGACCGCTGAATTACTGCGCAGCGCACTGGCTAAATAAGCATATGACGACCAAGGTCGTCATGTACTTAGCCGCATCGCCCACCGCCAAAATCTGAGCCAACCTACCCAGCCTCATTCCGCAGCATCCATCTATAGCAAGAACGGGTTTAAGCAAACTCTGCTTGTAAAAAACAAAAATAAAGTATTTAATTAAAACCTTACATCCAATAATGATAACAACGTTGGCAACCCATCACGTACCTGATTAAAACAATTAGAGAGTGCGATGCTAAACATTGATGAAGACGTCCTTCAGGCAGCACTTAAACAGCTCAAGCAAGCTGTGTACAACCATGAGTTATGGCACAAGGAACTCACTCGTACAATTATTGGCCGTCTGCCCTGCGAGCAACGGGATTTGGCGCACAATGCGCACCATTATTGCTGTCTGGGTTTATGGTTTTATCAGCAAGCACCCGCCACGCTGCGCGACCATCCAGATTTCGCACCGTTACGAGCCGCGCACAAACATATCCATGAATCAGCCGCGCTATTGCTTACCAAACTGACCACCGAAGCAACCATCACCCTGTCCGACTATGATAAATTCAATATCGGTCTGGAACAGTTCCGTCTGGAAGTCAAAACCCTGGAACGGGAAATCGAAGGCATACTCTACAACCGCGACCCGCTGACCGGTGCTGAAACACAACACGCGATGACCACCGAGCTGCATAAGCTGTCAGAACAAGTGCGTAGCAACATTCAAACCTGCAGTATCGCGGTGATGAATCTCGATCACATGAAACACCTCAATGACACATACGGCCATGACATTGGCGACCGCGCGCTGTCAGTCGCTGTGCGCTATGTCGTTGATCAGCTACGGCCTTATGACCGGGTATTCCGCTTAAATCACGAAAAATTCCTCATTTCCATGCCCGGCACAGACCTGCAGACCAGCTATGCTGCCATAGAACGCATACGCCACAAGCTGCAAACGCTGGCCGTCGCCTATGATGGCCCCAAACCGATATTCGTCACCGGCTCTTTCGGACTGGCATTGCTCGAAGCTGATGCCAGCCCGGAACAAACCGTTCAGCAAGCGGATCAGGCCATGTATGCGGCAAAATCAGCCGGGCGTAACTGCACGCGCATCTGGGACACTACTATCGCCAGCGACTAACGCGCCCGCTATCTAAATGTCGCGCAAGGTCACCAGTGGCGGCACCCGACTTATGCCCCACAACCCGGCCACTCCGGCAACAGCCACACCAATGCCTCCCAAACCCATGGCCACCAGCCACAGCAACGGATCAACATGATAGGGCAAGTTGAATACCTCGCTACTCAGCCCCCAGCCGATCGCGCTGGCACCCGCAGCAGCGAGCAAACCTGCCAATATGCCAATCGCCGCAAATTCAGTGACCTGCGCCAGCCACAATTGCTGACGGCGGGCACCCAGCACTCGCCACAATGCAGTTTCCAGCGCACGCTCATCCCGCGTCGCCGCCAGTGCGGCATACAACACCACCAGCCCCGAAGCGAGACTGAACACAAACACGAATTGCACCGCTGCACTCACCCGATCCAGCATATCCTGTACGGTTTGCATAATGGCTGAGACGTCAATCACGGTCAGGTTCGGATAAGCCTGCACCATCTCATTCAACAGGCTGACTTTTGCTGCCGGCAGATAAAAACTGGTGATGTAGCTGGCCGAGGTATGTTGCAATAATGCAGCATTAGCGACCACAAAAAAGTTCACTTTAAAACTATCCCAGTTCACTTTACGCAAACTGGTAATGCGCGCCGATATCGGCATACCACCCACATCGAAACGCAATGTATCACCCAGCTTAAGATGCAGCTTGTCAGCAATGCCCTGCTCTACCGAGAACTGCGGTACAGCAGTCGCCTCACGCCAGCCACTGCCACTGACAAAATCAGTCGCAGCATCCAGTTGTTTGGCATAGGACAGATTAAATTCCCGGTCCAGCAACCGCTGCGTCTGCTGATCAGCATAATTCGCGCTATTCACTTCCCGCCCGTTAATCGCCATCAGGCGCCCACGTATCATCGGATACAGCTCGGCATCAGCCAAATCATGCTGACGTAAGAACGCTTGTAACGACGCTACCTGATCGGGCTGAATATTGATCACAAAACGGTTAGGTGCGTTAGCCGGCAACGTCGAATGCCAGTTATTCAACAAGTCCCCACGCACCACTGTCAGCAACAGCAATGCCAGCATGCCCAGCGTGAACGCCGCCACCTGAATCACGCTGCTGCCGGAACGCCGACGCAAGTTAAGCAAGCCCTGCCGCCAGCTGCCATGACCCCGCGCACCCAACCAGCCTGACGCCAGCACCAGCCACCATGACAACAACACCGTCACCAGCAAAGTTGCCGCCAGCCCCGCCAGCACCAGCAAGGTCATCCGCACATCGCGTACCTGCCAGAACAGCAGCGCAGTCATCGCAGCCAAACCCGCCACATAACTGACAGCACCAAGCGCATCAACTGCCACCGCATCCCGCCGCAGAATACGCAATGCCGGCGTGCGCCGCAGCATAAATAAGGTAGGCAGACTGAACCCCGCCAACAAGACCAGACCGGCCAATGCCGCCTGCAAAAAAGGCAGCAGTTCAACTGGCGGCAAATCCAGATGCGCCAGCCGCCCCAGTATGGATGCCAATACCGCTTGCCCGGCATAGCCTAATGCCATCCCCGCCGCTGCTGCCAGCACGCCCAGCCCCGCAATCTGCAACGCATAAAGCGTAACGATAGTGCGCTGACTGGCGCCGAAACAGCGCAGCAAAGCACATGCATCCAGATGGCGGCGCAAAAAATGCCGTGCCGACAGCAGAATCGCCACCGCTGCCAGCAGCGCGGCCAGCAATACCGCCAGCCCCAGATAACGTTCCGCCTTGTCGAGCACATCGCGAATTTCCGGTCGGGCATCACGTGCCGTCAACAAGCGCTGACCACGCTGCAACTGCGCTGCCAGCGTAGTGCGGTAAGCCTCTACCGCATTACCCTTACCGGCAATTAGCAAACGGTAATTGACCCGGCTGCCGAGCGTAATCAAACCGGTGGCCGGCACATCGAGCTGATTCATCAGTAAACGCGGTGCCAGATTAAAAAAATTGCCACCACGATCCGGCTCGCTGGTCAGAATAGCCGCCACCTTGAGCTGGCTATAACCGAGTTGCACTGCATCGCCCGGCTTGAGCTGTAACGCACTGGCCAGCCGCGCCTCCAGCCATACCGTACCGAGACGGGGAATATCACGGACGGGACGATCCGCACCGAATGCACTGTCCGCGATACGTAACGTGCCGCGCAATGGGTAACCGCTGCTTACCGCCTTGATTTCAGCCAGATTGCTGGCGCTGGCGGTACTCACCATACTGGGAAACTGGGCTGTTTGTGCCGTAACCAGCCCCCGCCGTTGTGCCGCAACGCTCAGTGCCGGAGCCAGCGCATGATCGGATGCCAATACCAGATCCGCCCCCAGTAAGCGGTTACTCTCCTGACTCAGCGCCAGATGCATGCGTGCGGTAAAGGCATTTACTGAAGCCAGGCCAGCCACAGCTATCAGCACTGCCAGCACCAGCACCCGCAGTTCACCCGCCCGCCAATCGCGCAGCAGCAAACGCAGCGCCAGCCGCACGATATTCATGCCTGACCTTCCAGATGCCCGGCATGCAACGCCAGACGTCGGCTGCAGCGGGCGGCCAGCTGACTGTCATGAGTTACCAGCACCAGCGTAGTACCCTGTTCGCGATTAAGCTCAAACAACAAATCAATCACCCGCGCACCGGTATCTGCATCCAGATTGCCGGTGGGTTCGTCCGCCAGCAACAGCGCCGGATTGACAGCGAAGGCACGCGCGATGGCAACGCGCTGCTGCTCGCCGCCGGATAATTGCTGTGCACGATGCTGCTGACGATCAGCCAGCCCAACCCGCTCCAGCCAGTGTTGTGCGTTTTTCCTGGCATCAGGCAAGCCATTCAGCTCCAGCGGCAACATCACATTTTCCAGCGCGGTCAGGGTCGGCAATAACTGAAACGACTGAAATACGAAACCAATCAATTCACCGCGCAATCTGGCGCGCCCATCCTCATTCATCGCCCCAAGTGACTGCCCCGCCAGCCATACTTCGCCGCTGCTCGGCAGATCCAGCCCCGCCAGCAAGCCAAGCAGAGTCGATTTACCGGAGCCGGACGCACCCACGATGGCGACAGATTCGCCCCGCTGGATGGCGAAGCTGGTAGGATGCAATATCGTCAGCGCAGCGTCGTTCAACACCACTTGTTTGGCAAGATTAACGACATGCAGAATAGAATTATGGGCAGGAGTAGTCATGGGCTTTAGAAAGTTATTGCTGTTGTTGTGCTTCATCCTATCCGGTACGGCACATGCTGCACCGGTGATACTGGTGTTCGGCGACAGCCTCTCGGCAGGCTATGGTCTCGCCGCTCATCAGGCCTGGCCAGATTTATTACAGCAACGCCTCAGCGCCTCGCAGCAAAAATGGCGGGTAGTGAATGCCAGCATCAGCGGTGAAACCACAGCCGGTGGACTTACCCGGCTGCCAGCCGCCCTCGCCCAATATCGTCCGGCTATCGTCATCCTCGCACTCGGCGCCAATGACGGGCTACGCGGTTTACCCCTGAACAGCATGCAAACCAATCTCGACGCGATGATCACCCTCATCCGCAAATCGGGCGCGCGCACCCTGCTGGTCGGCGTACGCCTGCCATCCAATTATGGCATAAGCTACACAGTAAAGTTCCAGCAGACATTTGTGACGCTGTCACAACGCCATCATATCGCCTTAGTGCCATCACTGTTAGCCGGCATAGAAACCAGATCCGAGCTGTTCCAGACCGATGGCCTGCACCCGGTTGCTTCAGCTGAAAGTGCAGTGATGGAAAACGTATGGAGAGAATTGCTGCCGCTGTTAACGGCAGCAAACAGGAAGCATTAACGCTTGTGTAAAAAAGGCAACATCCACGCCAGCACATCGTCGCGCTGGATAAAGTGATGTTTCAGTACAGTGACTGCATACAAATAATAGAAATGCCAGCCTAACGTATGCAGGATTTTTCAGAATCAGTTTTTCGAGTTAGTGATGACCTGAATTAACCGTTTTCATCACCGGAATACGCCACCTCGACCCGTTTAAGATAATCGGCAAGCTGTTCCAGCAAATCGCCAATTTTCATTTGATCTTCCTGCCTGGCAGCCAATTCCATCGCATTACCGATTTCAGTCACAAATGCAAACCCATAACTATCGCCGACGCCTTTCATATTATGTCCGGTGACATAAATAGCCTCATATTGCCCTTGTGGTAAAGCAGCTCTGATCAGGTCAACATCACGCTGGCAGTAGTCAAGAAACAACGGCATCAGTTTTTTCAAATCCGGATCTGCATGGATAATAATTTTAGCTGATTCCATATCACACCTTTTAAAATAGCAGCACTGAGTGTAGTTGCTTTACGAACAAGCTAAATCAATTTGGATAATCTGTTAGCGCCTGTAAGCGCGGGCATAGTCAGCACGCACCATCGGCATCCTTGCTGTCTCGCACTTGAACCTCGCCGTTGCGATTATCCCATGCTGAATTTTTTACTGTACGTTCAAATGTTAAACATTGTTAACTTTGCTTTTCAAGAATGACTCAATCCGCTCAATTAACACTCAAGGATGTGAAATCTCTGCAATAAGCAGGTCATACCTGCAGCACCACGACGATAGTGCATGCTGGATTTGCCACTTGAATGCCAAAACACGATGCCCAGCCAAATCGGCAGTAGTTAATGCACCAACAATGCGCGGCAACTTGTCATGGCGCGCCAGAAAGCACACTGCATGTAGTTCAGCGCCGGCCATACACAACCAGAATAAACATAACATATTGATTATAAATAATATAAATTCAAACAGACGCTCATGTTACGTTTGGCAGTATTTTTGCTTCTTAAACCTTAACGGGCACAGAATTACTAGCAAGCACAATCTTCCAGTAAATGCTAAAACGGCAGACGCTTATCTTTCTATCGCAGTCGCTACGCTAGCCATTGAGATCAACTTGATGATGCAGCGATAGCGCTATTTAGCGGGCCGAATCTGGATGGGCATTTCACCAAGGATGCATCATGAAACGCAAATGCTCTGAAATAGCATGCTGGACACTGGCAATCATGCTGGGACTGTTCTTCATCACAGTGCTGCTTGTTTCTGGACAAAATCAGCGGGGCTGGGTAAACATCCCTCTGCATGCCGTTATCGAAACCGCGGGGGTCTTTGCTGCCTGGATGCTTGCTGCACTTTTATCCGCATTACATAGCAACAACACGTTTAATTACCGCATTACCACTGCCATGGGGCTCTCTGCGATGGGGGTGCTTGATCTGTTCCATGCAGCAATCGCCCCCGGAAGCACATTCATCTGGCTACATGGTTTTGCCATGCTTTTTGGTGGACTGCTGTTTATGGGTGTTTATCTGTCAAGACTGCGCTTTGGTAAAAATATGCAATTTGTGCTGCCAATCATATCCGGCACTACTGCTGCCATAACTGGCTTATTGCTGATCCGTTTCACCGGGTTTTTACCGAACGCGTTTAAGAACGATCAGTTTGCGCCTGAAATTTTGCTGGTAAATGTGCTCGGGGGGAGCATGTTTCTAATCGCAGCGCGACGCTTTTACGGTCACTACAAGGATAACCGGACACCTGAAGCATTGTTATTCACATTAATGAGCTTTATGTTCGGAATTGCCGGCCTGGCTTTCCCTTACTCAAGCATATGGAATGCGACGTGGTGGATTTGGCATTTATTGCGCCTCGCCGCCTATAGTCTGTCCCTAGGCTATGCGGCTTATGTTTTTCTGGAAACGTTTAAACACCTGAGAAATAGCGAGACCATGCTCAAAACTGTATTAGGCAGTCTGGATAGCGGCATTATTACCGTTAATGCACAAGGCGAGATCCTGAACTGCAATCCAGCCGTTGAACGCATGTTTGGTTATTCCGCCTCCAGCCTGACAGGCAGCCATGCCATGCAATTAGTTAGACAGTCGCAAGACTGCTCGCTAGGCCTACGCGCAGATGGCTCAAGCTTTCCTGTAGACATAGACATTAGCGACATAACACAAGACGGTAATCCGTTATTCATACTGCAGATTATCGATATTACCGAACGCAGCAAGAAGGAACAGCAACTCCATTATCAGGCCGAGCACGATGCGCTTACCCAGCTACCTAACCGGTTATTGCTGATCGACAGGTTAACGCAAAGCATTGCCCAGGCCCATCGTCACGGAAAAATGTTTGCGGTGATGTTTATCGATCTGGACAATTTCAAACCAATCAACGACGAATATGGCCACCATGCGGGCGACACCATACTCAAACAAGTCGCCAGCCAGTTGAAACAATGTATCCGCGAAGGTGATACCGCAGCACGGCTAGGGGGAGATGAATTTGTACTGATTATCCTGGATATCAGCAGCGTAAGCGATTGTGAGAAAGTTGCAGCCAAAATTCTGCACGACATTTCCGGGGAGTTTGAACTGGAAGGGAAACCCCGGCAGATTAGCTGCAGTATCGGCATCAGCCTGTACCCGCAACATGGCCATGATGCTGCCACACTGGTGATCCAGGCGGATAAGGCAATGTACCTGGCAAAAATGAATGGCCGAAACAACTATCGCCTCTACAATGCACCCGAAAAAACCATAAATACGCCCTCCATCATTGAAGCAGCCTGAGCAATACACACAGGCAGGATTCAAACAGCCACAGTAGAGAAGTGTTGGACTACGCAGATTCATTTGTATAATGGGCAAATTCGTCATCAGCATTTCGGTATGGATGACATAAATCAATCACGCGCCTGACCCCATTGATTATGAACCTGACCACCCTGCGACATACTCACCTTTCCCGCAAAATCGAACACTGGCCGCGCTACACAGCGATTACCGGCATGGCGCTCTGTTGCAACTTGTTGTCGGTTCCGGCTGCCTGGGCCGCCGAGCGCAACACATATCAGAACAACGGCATCACTTTCTCGATTTCAGTGCGTACACCGGATCAGATCCGTGCTTTTTATACTGGCCGGGGATTTCCAGAGGCAGCGATACGTGAACTGGAATCCAGATGCCTGCTGACCGTTGGCATACAGAATAACCGTCAGGACATCGCCTGGCTGGAACCATCAAACTGGCAGCTGATAACAGAGCATGGTGCCAGGGTAGCACGCGTTAGCCGTGATGAATTGGCTGCACGCTGGGAAGCGCTGCACATACCATTAGCGAGCCGCGCCACCTTTGGCTGGACACAATTACCGGAAAGCCGGGACCTTTACCCCGGTGAAACAGCTGGCGGCAATATCGTCGTGGTACCGCCGGGGGAAGCTTTCACCGTTACGGTGCGCTTTGCCACAGGCACAGATAAGCAAGGCACCCCTGTCACACTGCAAAGCAGCCCATTAACATGCACTGACCTGCCGGAGGCACAGAAATGAAAACATACCAGAACTGGACATTATTATTGATCAGCTGGCTCTTGCCGGTGACACTCTGGGCTCAGGACAGCGCACGCCCCGCAGGACTGGTAACGCTGGATGGCCGCGCCGCGCCTGCTTTGGTGCTATCCAACATGGATGGCCGGAGTACGAATCTGCAAGCACTGCGAGGCAAATGGGTACTGGTGCATTTCTGGGCTTCATGGTGCGGCCCCTGCCGGCGTGAGATGCCCACATTGCAAGCCTTGCAACACAAGCTGAAAGGGTCGCGCATTGCCTTGGTACTGGTGAATACAGCAGAAAGTGATGATGAAGTGTTTAGCTTCATGCCTACCGTCGCACCGGAACTGAACACGCTGATGGACAGAGACGGCCTGACGACAGAACGCTGGCAGCCACGGGGATTACCCTCCACGTTCATTGTCGATCCCACCGGACATCTGCGTTATCTGGCATTAGGGGGGCGCGACTGGGCATCGGCTGAATACTTCGCATTTCTGCAATCTCTGCCCTCACACTAACGCGCATGACGTAACCAGAATTCAGATAAAGAAACAACAATATGACTTATATTGAACTGCTTAACGCGCTGCAACATCGTACCCAGTTTCAGCTAACCCCCATCCCTGCAGATGATTTCTTAGCGGAAGTCGTCAGCATGATCTACAACTGGTGTGCACTCAGCAGCCCCCATTCAGCGGTAGAGCGAGCTGCGGTGGTCAATGCATTAGGGCCGTTGCGGCGGCGTTTTATGGCGGGTGAAGGTGCGGCACAGGATTTTCTGCGATTAAATCAGATTATTGAAGCCATCGATGCCGCATTTGATGATGCGGTTACTCCGCCTCGACCTTGAGCCAGATACTGCGTCGCGTGCTACTGGTTTGATTATTACCACCGAATAACTGGCGATTCTGCCCGCTTGCAGTGCTATCCGCACCGCCAATCTGCACCCACTCGCCGAGCCGGGTTTGCACGGTGGTGTACAGGCGCTGCACTGCTTGTGCGCCATACATGCCCTGCATAGGCGTATTCTGCTGCGGGCTGATGTCAATACTGACACGACCGCCTATCAACCGGGGCGTCGCGTAAAACCCGGAGGCCAGATCCTGATACACCGTCGATTCGCTAATCACAGCGCCGGTCGGACTAAGATACACACTGCGCAACGGGATAGGCACCGACACCCCGGCGCTGATATAGGCACTGCCGCCATCCATCACCCGCACCATCTGATCTGCTGCATCCTGACTACGGCGCTGGCTATCTTCCACATTGATATGCACTGAGGTGGATGGCGACACTTTCGGGCGCGACGCACTACCGGGCTGACTGATCTGCACGCCGTTACCCAGCGCCACCGTGCCACTTGCGCCAATACCGCGCTGCAGGCTGTCTTGCGCCATATTCTGGCGTACGTAAATCACCAGCTGGCGCGGCGCGGTGTCTATCCTGGCCAGCACTTTCCTGATCTCGGCACGATTGCGATCCGAGGCACGCAATATCAGCTGATCGTTCATACCAGTCAGCGTCGCGCCCGGTTCCAGCAACGGCTGCAAGACCGGCAATACCTCCTCGACACTGCGGTTTTGCAGCTGTATCACTTCCAGCTCACCCGCCCAGCCCTGTAAAGCCAGGCACGTCAGCACAATCAAACCAATACGTTTCATTGCGCGAGTGACTCTTTTTCCATCAACAAATAGGTGTTGTAGGCATTTGGACGATTAGCCTGTTCAAATGCCGGCAATTTGGCATACTTGCTCCAGTCGGTATGCGCATAGGCCTCATCGAACGGCACCAGATCTGCCACAGCCTGGCCCATGGTTTTGCGCAAAAACGTCAGGTAATCACGGGTAAATTTCAAATCCGCCTGGGGTTTTACCGAAGCTGCACCATGCCCGGCCACCATCACCCGCGGCTTGAGCGCAACCAGCTTTTGCAAATCTGCCAGCCAGGCTTTGCTGTCAGCATCGCCGACAAACGGTACCCGCCCGCGGAACACCAGATCACCGGTATAAAGCACGCCATCTTCCTTGACCAGCATCGCCATATCTTCCGCTGAGTGGGCAGGGCCAACAAAACGCAACTGAAAATGCAGGCCGCCCATTTCAAAATCGGTATCACCATCCAGCCATTTGTCAGCCGGTAACAGCCTGGTATTTTCATCCACCCATGGGAACAAAGTCTCGCGACGTTGCGCCAGACGCTCTGCCGCAGCGTCGGAATCCACCGCACCCTGGCCGTTCTTATGCGCCCAGGACTCGGCACCCAGTTCCTTGAACACCTGCAGGCCATAGTAATGGTCCGCATGAAAATGACTGATGATCACCCGTTTGATAGGTAACGGTGTAATTTTGCGTATCTGTTTAACCAGCTCGGCAGCCAGCGATGGCGTACCCAGCGTATCGAATACCAGTACCGAATCTTTGGTCACCACGAATCCTGCGTTCGACATATAGCCCTGATTTTCCGAAGAAGCCGCACCGGCCATGCCTTGCACATAGTAGCTATGCTTGCCCACCTTAATCGGCACCATAGGCACACTCACGGCCGCATATTCAGCCGCCTGCACCCAGCCAGACCAGAAAACACACATTACTACGAATAATTTTGCCAACATCATCAACCTCCGTTTATTGTTTGTTTTGACATTGTAACCGCGACAAGCCTTACCTTGGTATGGTATCTTCCCACCGTATTAATTTGCTTATTTACCGGGAATTTACCTTGATCAAGAAAAACTGGCTGGCGTTTGTTTTTGCATTTGTATTACCCATACTACTGACATTCTGGTGGTGGGGTGGTTTTAATCACGCCAATGTGCAAGAAGTGCAAAGCGAGCCATTGCACTACGCCTATACTGAATATTATGGTGATTACGGCAATCTGTCCGATGTCCAGCAAAAGGTGTTTGCCGCATTACGCGCTCAGAAGGTGGAACCAGGCAAGTCGATTACCATCCTCTATGCCGACCCGCGCACCACCAAAAAACATGACCAGCACGCACGCATCGGTTACCTGGTAGCGCCCACCGCCCAGGTCAAGGAACCGATCAAGACCGATGACCTGCCTGCCCGGCAGGTACTGCGCGCCGAGGTACAGGCCAGTATGTTACTGGCTCCGGGCATGGCCTATCAAGGCCTGCATGATTACCTGAAACCCAAGGGTAAAGATATACAAATGCCATCGGTAGAAATCTACACCGCTGGTTCCACCATTAATCAAATGGGTGTGTTGACAGTGGATACCCCTAACTAATACAGGTTGAGGCGATGACATTTTTTGCCATACTAGCCGCTCTCTTACTGGAACACTTCCGGCCACTGGCACAACCATGGTCAGCTAAACTCACGCGCCCGCTGCAGCATCTGGCCCACCATTTCAATGCCGGCACAACCCAGCATGGCATTATCGCCTGGTCAGTTGCCATCCTGCCGCCAGTGATTATCGTCAGCCTGATCTATTTCACGCTGGCTTCCATCAGCTTATGGCTGGCCTGGTTCTGGAACATCGCCGTGCTTTATTTAAGCATACGCTTTAAAACCTGCACCCTTGCTGCCGCATCCGTCAATCGCGCTCTTGCCGAAAACGATGTACCCCGTGCACAAGGTTTATACGCACAATGGCGCGGTAGCGACAATGTGCCGGCGACAACCGATGCCCTGTTACGTTCGGGCATGGAGTCGCTGTTCAGCGATGCGCTGCGCCATTTATTTGGCGTGATTTTCTGGTTTGTCCTGCTCGCGCCACTAGGCCCGGTCGGCGCTGTGCTGTATCGCTTAACCAACATCATCGCCGAACAATGGCACATCGCCACACTCGGCGAATTTGCTCACTTTGCACAACGCATGTTACATATTCTGGATTGGCTGCCGACGCGCATAACCGCATTAAGCTTTGCCATTGCCGGTAATTTTGAAGACGCCCTGTATTGCTGGCGCAGCCAGGCGGCAGACTGGGCTGATCACAATCAGGGCGTGCTGCTCGCCAGCGCAGCGGGTGCCTTGGGGATAAAATTAGGCATGCCGCTTAAACTGGTGCAAGGTGAGACCTGGCGACCAGAACTGGGGCTGGGTGATGAAGTGGATAGCAGCTACATCAATAGCGCCATCAGCCTTAACTGGCGCGCACTTACCATCTGGCTGCTGTTATTGCTACTGATGGCACTCGCCAAACAGGCCGGCTAACGCCAAGCATGCTGAATTTTATCTGGGTCAGTTTTTTCCTTATTGCTTTTGGCTTTGCCAGCTATAACTGGCTGGTACTCGGCCACGCTGACAGCTACAGCCTGATCATGCAGGCGACCTTCGGCGCGGCCAAATCTGCGTTCGAGATTGCGCTTGGTCTGGTGGGTATTATGGCTTTGTGGCTGGGTATCATGCGTATCGGCGAACGCGCCGGTTTCCTGCAAGGCCTGACCTGGCTGATGAACCCGCTGTTCCGCCGCCTGTTTCCTGACGTACCGGCCAATCATCCCGCGCTCGGCGCCATCACCATGAACATGGCTGCCAACATGCTGGGACTGGATAATGCCGCCACGCCTATCGGCATCAAGGCCATGCAGGAACTGCAAACACTCAATCCCGACAAAACCACTGCCTCCAACGCACAGATACTGTTTCTGGTTATCAACGCCTCATCGGTCACGCTACTGCCTGTTACCATCTTCACCTATCGCGCCCAGGCCGGTGCGCATGACCCAACGGATGTCTTTATCCCCATCCTCATCGCCACTTACTGCTCGACCATGGCGGGCTTGCTGGCCACCGCATTTTTTCAGCGCATCAATTTACTGGATAAAGTAGTGCTGAGTTATCTGGCAGCCATTAGCGCTCTGGTATTCGGGCTGGTTGCCTATTTTGCGCAATTACCTGCCAGCGAAATGGTGCGACAATCAGGGCTGGTCAGCAATTTCCTGCTGTTCGGGCTGATTACCGCCTTCATCGGCGCAGCGGCCATTAAAAAAATTAACGCCTACGAGGCTTTTATCGAAGGCGCAAAAGAAGGTTTTCACACCGCCATCACCATCATTCCCTATCTTGTCGCCATGCTGGTCGCGATTGCTGTGTTTCGGGCCAGCGGTGCGTTAGACCTGGCCATGAACGGCATACGTCATATTGTCATCCTGCTCGGCTGGGACACCCGTTTTGTCGATGCATTGCCTACCGCATTAATGAAACCGCTCTCCGGCAGCGGCTCGCGTGCCATGATGATAGACACCATGCACACCTTTGGCGCCGACTCATTCGCCGGTCGACTCGCTGCCGTGATCCAGGGCAGCACGGAAACCACATTTTATGTCCTCGCCGTGTATTTTGGCGCAGTCGGTATCCAGCGCGTACGCCATGCAGTCACCTGCGGCCTGATCGCTGATCTGGGCGGTCTGATCGCCGCTATCGCCGTGACTTACTTCTTTTTCGGCTAATTGTTATGAATGAATACACCACACTCGCAGCTGTGGATCTCGGTTCCAACAGTTTTAAACTCCAGGTCGCCCGTGTTGTCGACGACCAGATCTATCCGCTGGATACCCTCAAGGAACCGGTACGTCTGACTGCCGGGATCGGTGACGATAAAAAACTGGATCGTGCTTCACAGGAACGTGGTCTGGCCTGCCTCAACCGCTTTAGCGAACGCCTGCGTGGCTTGCCGCAGGGCGCAGTGCGCTGTGTCGGCACCAGCGCACTGCGCGTCGCGGAAAACAGCGCAGAATTTCTGCAGCAGGCTGAGGCCATACTGGGCTATCCGATAGAAATCATTGCCGGTCGTGAAGAAGCACGGCTGGTCTATATCGGTGTTGCCCACAGCCTGCCCGCAGCCGAACACCCACGCCTTATCATCGACATCGGTGGCGGCTCCACCGAGTGCGTCATCGGTGAAGGCATGACCCCGCAATTGATGGAAAGCCTGCATCTGGGTTGCGTCAGCTTTACCCAGCGATTTTTTGCAGACGGGCAAATCAACAAAACCAATCTGGCCCAAGCCATCCTGGTGGCGCGTGCCGAAGCACAGACCATCGCCACCAGCTATGCCGGCAAATGGCAGGAAGCCGTTGGCTCCAGCGGCACAGCACGGGTCATCAGCGACGTACTGGTGCTGAATGGCTGGGCTGACCAGGGCATCACCCGTGAAGGTCTCGAACTCTTGCGCGAACACATGATCATGATCGGCAACCAGGGCAAGCTCGACCTGCCCGGCATGAAAGCCGACCGCAAACCGGTATTCGCAGGCGGCGTTGCAGTCATGAGCGGGATTTTTGCCGAATTTGGCATTGAAAAAATGACCATTACCGACGGCGCATTGCGGGAAGGGGTACTGTACGATTTGCTCGGGCGCTTCCATCATCGCGACATGCGTGCTGCCACGGTGAGTCAATTCATGCGCCGCTATCATGTGGATCACAAACAGGCGCGGCGTGTCGCTGACATTGCTACCCAGCTATTCAAACAGATCGAACACGAGCTTTCCGCCGCGCATGAACTCAAACCCTACCTGCTGTGGGCTGCGCAATTGCACGAGATAGGCATTTCCATCGCCCACTCCGGCTATCACAAACATGGCGCCTACATCCTGGCACATGCCGACATGCCCGGATTTTCGCAAAAAGATCAGGCGCGCATCGCCTTGCTGGTGCGCACTCAGCGCGGCGGACTGGATAAGCTCGGCGACACCACCCAGATTCCGGCCACACTGCAGCCTATGGTATTTATCCTGCGCCTTGCCGTACTGTTCTGTCGTAGCCGCAGCCCCATTGATCTGGGGCAATTCACCCTGTCATTCGGGCCGAACGCTGCACAACTGCAACTGAGCGAAGACTGGCTGGCTGCCAACCCGCTGACCACCACTGCATTGTCTGATGAAAGCCGCGCCTGGAAACAAGTCGGTTATAAATTCACTATCAATGCAGTCAGCTGACTTTGTTGCATTATAATTACACATCTTGCTTATTCAGGTTATCGCTTACCCATGAACACCATTAATCAATCCATCAAAGTATGGGATTTACCTGTACGCTTATTTCACTGGAGTCTGGTAATCTGTTTTGCCGTTTCCTGGGCAAGCGTCGAACTGTTCGATGACGCAATGCAAGTTCACCTGTATGCCGGCTATGTCATGCTTACGCTGGTACTGTTCCGCGTAGTGTGGGGATTTTCTGGCAGTGGCACTGCGCGTTTTACCCAGTTCGTCACCGGACTGCGACCTACCCTTGCTTACGCCACGACCCTGCTGAAACCACGTCCCAGCCATTACCTGGGCCATAACCCGCTGGGTGGCTGGGCAGTCATTACCATGCTCGCACTGCTGGCATTTCAGGCCTTGACTGGTTTATTTTCTTACAATGATGAATTGTTGATCGGTGGGCCGCTGGTACATTGGGTGGGACAGGACATAAGCAGCACCATCAGTGAAATTCATGGTGCCGCATTTAATGTGCTGTTGACCATAGTCGGGCTCCATATTGCCGCTGTGCTGTTTTACCGGTTTTTCAAACACAACAACCTGATCGTCACCATGATCACCGGTTATAAATCCCTGCCCAATACTGTTCCTAGCGCGAACCTGCACTTTGTCAGCAACTGGCGCGCCCTGGCCATACTGGTCGTGATCGCCACCGGTGTTGCGGCGCTGGTCATCTACAGTTAACCCTCATGGCACTTAAATCCACCATTTTCAAAGCCGAGCTGCAAATTGCCAACATGGATCAGCATTATTACCAGGATCACACGCTGACCATTGCCCGCCACCCCTCGGAAACCGACGACCGGATGATGGTGCGCTTACTGGCTTTTGCACTGCATGCCAACGACGCACTGAACTTTGCCAACGGCATCAGCAACGATGACGAACCCGATCTGTGGCACAAGGATTTAACCGGAGCGATAGAAACCTGGATCGATGTAGGGCTGCCGGATGAGAAAATGGTACGCAAGGCCTGTGGCCGCGCCAACCACGTGTATATCTACAATTATGGCGGGCGCACTGCCGATATGTGGTGGGATCAGGCGAGCAGCAAACTGGGGAAGATCAACAATCTGGGCGTGTACAACATCCCGGTAGAAACCAGCCGCGCTATGGCCAAGCTGGCTGAACGCAATATGCAGTTGACCTTTACCCTGCAGGAAGGCCAGATTTGGCTGGCCAGTCAGAGCGATGCTGTTGAAATCCCATTGATTACCGTAAAAAATCCGGCCGACAAAAACTATTGAACGGAATTATTGCGCCAACTGCTTAAGCAACTGGCTGACCTCACCATGCTGGTCTGCTGGCGGCTTGTCTTCAAACTGATCAACGATAGCCGATACTGCCAGCGACACGACCGTCGCCAGCACGAAGATCAGTGTATTCCTGGTCATGCCGTGATTGATGCCCTGCTCATCCAGATAACGCCTGATCCAGAACGCAGCGGCAAAGAAGGCAAGGGTAGACAGGACAAAATCGAGCACCCAGGGTTCCTAATGGGGGATGCCGCGGAACTGTTGATGGCAAGCCTTACAACTATCTTCTACAGCGCCGAAGTCATGACGTATCACATCCAGATCACCCGTTTTGGCTGAGTCCGCCAGCTTCGTCGTTGCAGCGATAAATTTCTGTTGCGCCTGTTTGAATTCCACGGGTTTGCCCCATACATCCGGTTTGGCACGCGTAGGCGAATAATTACTGTCCGGCGTGAAATATTGCCAGGGTTGTGTACTGAGCGTTTGCAGTGCAACGGCATGCTTCAGCAACTCTGCCTTGTCATACGGGTCGCGTCCACGCACCATCAATCCCATAGGTTCAAAAGTACGCAGTATTTCCTTGAATACCAGCTTGCGCTTGGTGACAGGCTGCCCTTGATGGGTATCAACTTCACTGTGCCCACAAGATGCTAATGCCAAACAGGTAAGCAACAATAATGGCAGTCGTATCCTAGTCATCTTTTTCCTTCACAAATTAAAATATCACAGCTTGATAATGCCATTGCCCAACTGACACCATGCTGACCAGCATTCATCACGAAAGCCTCAACGCTGCTTGCAATTGGTTAACCAGCAATAGCCGGTGTTACAATCAATTGCCTCATCTTCTCCAAGTCTTTCGATTGGTAATTATCTCATGGATTACACCCCTGAATTCCTAGAACGTGCACTTAAACGCATGGCCAGTGAGCCTGCCGATACAGACGGCGCTCTAATCTGGCGTTTATTTTTCCTGCTCAGACCACGTCGCAGCGGGGATATTGACGTTGCCACATGTCATCTTGCCGACTTATTGGGCCTAATTGAGCGTCATCCAGATTACGCAGACGGTTTACGTGAACATTTACTGGGTTTGCTTGGCCACAAACAGATCGGTGAATTACTGATGTCTGCCGGCATCCTGCCCACTCATAGTTTTGCCAATGAACTGTCACGCCGTATTCGTTACAAACTATTACCGGCATTACCCCAGCCAGATTCGTTACGCGACTGGCTGGACAATGCACTCACTGCTAACGACAGCGACTGGATCAGAGGCGTGGATGCTGATTTATGGCGGCGCCTGCTCATTGCGCTCAAATGCACTCCCGACCATCCCGCCATTGCCGGTTTAGACATGGAGTATCGCGAAGCCATCAATGGCCTGTCGCACCGTGTTGCAGCGGGTGGCCTGGAGCCGGAATTATTACGCATCAATCCGGAATTACACCAGCACGCATCGCCATTTCTTGCCCAGCATGAAGAAATCGCACAGCAGATACTTAACCCCGACATCACGCCAGACATAGCGCATGCTCAGGTGCTTATTGCCCAGTGTCATGAAGTGCTGGCGCGTATTGAACGCCATACTGCGCAACAAGGCACCAGCATAGAACTCACCCATTTGCGCGTACGCTTGCAACAACAACTGAACCGGCTGGACTTGCTGTTACGCATACTCAACGCAGCCGGGCTGACCAAGCTCGATCTGATTATCAAACTATTTATCAGCATCAGCCGCAGTACAGGCGAACGCTACAGCGTACGTAGGTTGTTACGCAGCACGACCCAGCAACTTGCGTACCAGATTACGCAACATGCCGGACATACGGGCGAGCACTACGTCGCTGAAAACCGATCCGCGTTATTTGCCATGTTCCGTGCCGCATCCGGTGCCGGGGTGATCATCGCAGGCATGGCCATGCTTAAAATCCTGATTGCTCAGACACATTTCCTGCCGTTACAGGAAGCTGCGCTGGTCAGCCTCAACTATGCTTTCGGCTTCGTGCTGATATACATGCTGGGACTGACCATCGCCACCAAACAGCCTGCCATGACCGCAAGCTGGATGGCACAAACGCTATCGCAATTACGCTCGGAAACACGCCAGTTTCAAGCACTGCAAACCTTTATCAGTCAGGTTTTCCTTAGTCAGTTAATGGCGATATTAGGCAATCTGATTTTTGCATTTATCACCGCCCTTACGTTGATCAGCGTGGCGGGCTATTTCTGGCACTGGCAACCGATTTCGCCCGCCAAAGCGCTCAGCTTGCTTGACGAGGTTTCGCTCAGCACACCCATGAATTGGCTATACGCGGCAATTGCCGCTGTGGGTTTATTTCTATCCGGCGTGGTCAGCGGTTATTACGACAATAAAAACATTTACGAAAGAATCCCGCAGCGCCTGGCTTTGCTAAGCTGGCCGGCACGCATACTGGGGGGACGATTCTGGCGCGCGATTACACGTTATATTGAAAACCATCTGGGTTCACTCGCCGGTAATTTCTTTTTTGGTCTGTATCTGGGTCTGGTAGCCGCCTTCGGCCATCTTTCCGGGTTACCGCTCGACATTCGCCATATTGCGTTTGGCGCAGCCAATTTCGCTTATGCCTTATTTGCCCTGAGCTGGAAAGTCACCTGGCTAAAAATCCTGCTGGGCGGATTAGGTGTGCTGGCAATTGGCTTCATTAACCTCACCGTGAGTTTCTCCCTGGCATTTTATCTGGCATTGCGCGCATCACGCATGTCGCACCGCGATGCACGGCGCTGGCTGATACGCGCGGTAACAGACATGCTGGCCGCCCCCTGGCGCTTCGTCATCCGGCTATTTCGCTCTTGATATTCAATGAAATGGCCTAAAATTAGCATAGCTTAATGTACAATATCGTTATATTCTTTTTTTCAGGAGTGTTCACTATGGCAATTTATGCATATAAATGCGCTGCCTGCGGTTTTGAGCAGGATGTGATGCAAAAAATGGCCGATGCTGAGTTAAGCGTCTGCCCACAATGCAGCAAAGACAGTTTCAGCAAACAGATCACCGCTGCCGGCTTTCAGCTCAAGGGTAACGGCTATTATGTGACTGACTTTAAAAACGGCAGCCAAAGCAAGCCGGAAGCCGCGCCCGCCTGTGGCACTGGCGCCTGCCCAGCCTGCGTTTGAACCACATGCAAACTGAGTGCCCATGAAACGTTACTTCATTACCGGCCTGTTAATCTGGGTGCCGCTAGGCATTACCATCTGGGCACTCAATCTGATCATCTCCACACTGGATCAGAGCTTATTACTATTGCCTATGCATTGGCGACCGGAGGCCTGGCTAGGAGTTAAAATCCCTGGATTAGGCGTCATTCTGACCTTTGCAGTCATTTTGCTCAGCGGCCTGGTTACCGCAAACATGCTGGGGCAGCGTCTGCTTAAATTCTGGGAATCGCTGTTATCACGCATCCCTGTCGTCAAGTCAATTTACTATAGCGTCAAGCAAGTCTCCGACTCCCTGTTTTCCGGCAATGGCGACGCTTTTCGCAAAGTGCTGCTGGTACGCTATCCACACCCGCAAGCATGGTCGATTGCATTTCAGACCAACCTGCCCGGTGAAGTTGAACAGCATCTGGATGACGAGCATGTTGCTGTATTCATCCCGACAACACCCAGCCCGGTAAATGGCTTTTATTTTTTCGTCAAACGCAGTGAAATCATAGAACTCGATATCAGCGTCGATTCCGCGTTAAAATACATTGTTTCCATGGGCGTGGTCAGTTCACCTGAAAAACCCGTCATTCCCGCTAATTTTTAATACTTATTATTACTCCTCATACCAACATGCGTACTCATTATTGCGGCACGGTTAATCGTGCTCATCTAGATCAAACTATTACAATCACTGGCTGGGCACATCGTCGCCGCGATCACGGCGGAGTTATTTTCATCGACCTGCGCGACCGTGAAGGCTTGATCCAGGTTGTATGCGACCCCGACCGTGCTGACACATTCAAAATCGCTGAAGAAATCCGCAGCGAATTTGTTCTCAAAATTACCGGTCTGGTTCGTGCACGGCCGGAAGGCACCGTCAACAGCAATCTGGCGACGGGCGAAATCGAAGTTCTGGCACTGGATATTGAGGTGCTCAATGCTTCCGCCACTCCGCCGTTCCAGCTGGACGATGAAAACCTGTCGGAAAACGTACGCCTGACCCACCGTTATCTGGATCTGCGCCGCCCGGTCATGCAAGCCAATATGCGCCTGCGTTACCGCGTGTCCAAAACCTTGCGTGATTATCTGGATACGCATGGTTTCATGGAAATCGAAACCCCGATGCTGACCCGTTCCACCCCGGAAGGCGCGCGTGACTATCTGGTGCCATCACGGGTACACGCTGGCCAGTTCTACGCTTTGCCACAATCTCCACAACTGTTCAAACAGTTGTTGATGGTATCCGGCTTCGATCGCTACTTCCAGATTACCAAATGTTTCCGCGACGAAGATTTGCGCGCTGATCGCCAGCCCGAATTCACTCAGGTCGATATCGAAACCTCGTTTATGTCCGAAGAGCAGATCATGGATCTGGTCGAAGACATGATCCGCAAGATGTTCAAACAGGTCATGGATGTGGAACTGCCAACACCATTCCCGCGCATGCCTTATTCCGAAGCTATGAACCGCTACGGTTCCGACAAGCCGGATATGCGCGTCTCGCTGGAAATCATCGAGCTTACCGACTTGATGAAAACAGTTGATTTCAAGGTATTCCGTGGCGCAGCCGACATGGATGGCGGGCGCGTTGCAGCGATGAACGTCCCTGGCGGCGCCAGCCTGTCGCGCAAGGAAATCGACGACTACACCGATTTCGTCAAGATTTATGGCGCCAAGGGTCTGGCCTACATCAAGGTCAACGACGCCAGCCAGGTAACTGAGCCAGGCTTGCAGTCTCCTATTGTTAAATTCCTGCCGGAAGCAGCGTTAGCAGAGATTATCAAACGTACCGGCGCACAGAATGGCGACCTGATTTTCTTTGGCGCGGACAAAGCCAAAATCGTCAACGACGCCCTGGGTGCCTTGCGTACCAAAGTCGGTCACGCCCATGGCCATGCCGTCAAGGAATGGCGTCCATTGTGGGTTGTGGACTTCCCGATGTTCGAATACAACGAAGATGAAAAGCGCTGGGATGCGCTGCACCACCCCTTCACTGCACCTAAAATCGGCCATGAAACCCTGCTCCAAACCAATCCTGGCGCCGCGCTGTCACGTGCCTACGATATGGTGCTGAATGGCTGGGAAGTTGGTGGTGGCTCAGTGCGTATCCATCAGCAACACATCCAGGATATCGTGTTCCGCGCCTTGGGTATCAGCGAAGAGCAGGCACGCGAGAAATTCGGTTTCCTGCTGGATGCATTGCAGTTTGGCGCACCACCGCATGGCGGCCTGGCATTCGGTCTGGATCGACTGGTCGCGCTGATGGCGGGTGCAGAGTCCATCCGCGATGTGATTGCCTTTCCTAAAACGCAGCGCGCCAATGATCTGATGACGCAAGCCCCGAACAACGTCGATGAAAAGCAGTTGCGTGAACTGCATATCCGCTTACGCAATCTGGAAGTCAACAAAGCTTAGTATCACGCAGCCATAAAAAAACCCAGGTTCTACCTGGGTTTTTTTAAGCGTTTAGTTCACGCTTACCATCCATATTAAACTCAGGTAAATCCGCAGAAAACATCCCGCATCAAGCTGATCAGGCGCAGAGTACGTGTATCACCTACGCGATAATAAACCCGATTAGCATCTTTACGGGTGCGCAACACACCTTTATCGCGCAAAATGGCCAGATGCTGGGAGATATTACTCTGTGAAGTACCTACATTATCAACTATGTCTTGCACACTAACTTCTCTATCCCCCAATACACATAAAATTTTCAGCCGTAGCGGATGCGACATGGCTTTCATAGCACGCGAGGCTTGCTCGATATGCTCGTCTTTGTCGATCAAATCAACATGTTCAAGATTGAGGGTGGGTTCTGACATCGCTAACCAGGATAATTACATGACAATATTATTATAATGCATCACAGCCTAAAATATACTAAAATCACCGCGACAACCAAGAATATAATCCAACAGTAAATTCGCGCACAGCACACAGAAAGATACCTCCGTGACCCCAGTATTATTGATCATTCTTGATGGTTTCGGTTGCCGCAAATGCAACACCGACAACGCCATTGCTCAAGCCAACAAACCCAACTGGGACAAATACTGGAAACACTATCCGCACACACTGATTCAGGCTTCTGAATCAGCGGTCGGACTACCTTCCGGACAGATGGGCAATTCCGAGGTCGGGCACCTGAACATTGGCGCCGGTCGCGTGGTGTACCAAGAGTTCACCCGAATCGATCTGGCCATCAAGGGCACCTCATTTTTCGCCAACCCGGCACTCAAACATACGATAGAAGTCGCCAAACAGAATGATCGCGCACTGCACATTCTGGGTTTGCTATCGGATGGCGGGGTGCATAGCCACGAGCGCCATATTCATGCCATGCTGGCCATGGCAGCTAATGAAGGGCTGAAGAAAGTTTATCTGCATATATTCCTGGATGGGCGCGACACGGCACCAAAAAGCGCAGAGCTGTTCATCGCCAATCTGCAGGCCAAAATCGATGAACTGCAAACCGGGCAGATCGCCTCCATGATCGGCCGCTACTATGCCATGGACAGAGATAGCCGCTGGCAGCGTGTCAGAGCCGCCTATGACCTCATCACTCAGGGTAAAGCCGAATTCACTGCTCCGGATGCCATGACCGGGCTTGAAATGGCTTACGCTCGCGGCGAATCCGATGAGTTCGTGAAAGCAACCAGCATTGTACCTCCCGGCGCCAAGCCGATACGCGTAGAAGATGGCGACAGCATGGTATTCATGAATTTCCGCTCAGATCGCGCACGGCAAATTTCACGCACCTTCATTGAACCGGATTTCAACGAGTTTGAACGTGAATACCAACCCAAGCTCGCGGATTTCTGCACACTGACGGGATACAGCGACGAGTTTAACGTCTCTGTCGCGTTCCCGCCGGAACGTATCCGTAACGGTTTTGGTGAGTACATCTCGCAACTCGGATTAAAACAGTTGCGTATTGCCGAAACCGAAAAATATCCGCACGTCACCTTCTTCTTCAATGGCGGTGAAGAGACCGTATACGAGGGCGAAGAACGGATTATGGTGCCATCACCGGATGTTGCCACCTACGACATGAAACCGGAAATGAGTGCATTCGAGCTCACCGACAAACTGGTAGAAGCGATAGAACGTCATCAGTTTGACGCCATCATTTGCAACTACGCCAATGCCGACATGGTTGGCCATACCGGCAATCTCGAAGCCGCAATCAAAGCCATCGAAGCGCTCGATATTTGCCTGGGAAGAGCTGTACCTGCGATGCTGGCAGCCGGTGGTGAAGTTCTGATCACCGCAGATCACGGCAACGCCGAGCTCATGCTTGATGAAACCACTCTGCAAGCTTACACCGCGCATACGACCAATCTGGTACCGCTGCTGTATATTGGCCAACGCCAGGCCAGCCTTGCCGACACAGGTGCTTTGGAGGACATCAGCCCGACCATGCTCAACATTATGGGAGTGGTGCAACCTGCCAACATGACAGGCAAGTCACTGATTAATTTCGAGTGAATCCACGCTCTTTCATAGCCGCTATCGCATTCGCCTCGCAGCTATTCTCTGCGAATGCGATAGCTGCACAAAACGAATCCGAATTAGCTGCAATACGTTCCAAAATCGAACAGTTACGACAGCAGAATCATGCTGCCGAAACCAACCGCGACCGCGCCGCTGATGCACTCCAGAAGTCCGAACGTGCTATCAGCGATGCCAACCGTGCACTATTTGAGCTTGATCAGCAACGTAATGAAACCGAGCTGGCTTTATCCGAATTGCACAGCCAGAGTCAAACAGCGCACAAAGCCATAGAACGGCAACAAAATGAATTAATGGCGCTGATACGCCAGCAGTATTTCTCCGGCCAGTCAGACACGGCCAAGTTATTAATGAATGGGGAAAACCCCAATCAAATCACACGCAACCTTACCTACTTCAGCTATATCAGCAAAGCACGCAATCAGCTAATCAGCGAATTGCAGCATAATCTCAACCAGCTTGATCAACTCGCCGTATCGCAGCAACAGCAACAAACACGCCTTGACCAAATTCGCCAGCAACACCAGCAACAGAAACAGACCTTGCAGGCGCAGCGCCAGATCAAACAGCAAGTGGTAAAACAGCTTGGTTCAGAAATTCAGCAACAACGCCAACAAATTGCCACGCTTGAACAGGACGAAAAGCGCATTACCAAATTGATGCAGGATATCGCCAGAGCAATCGCCAAAAGAAAAGCCAAGGAAGAGGCTGCCGCAGCACTCCGCGCTAAAAAGGAAGCCTCGACTCGTGCCACAGCCAAGCCAGTCAAGCCAACCAATACCACAAGACCGCCTGCGCAACCGGTCACGCCTGACAGCGGACTGGGAAAACTCAAAGGCCACCTGATTCTGCCTACACGTGGGGAACTAATCCACCGCTTCGGCACTCCACGTGAACAGGGCGGTACATTATGGAAAGGCTTATTCATCAAGGCACCTGCCGGTCAACCTGTGCATAGCATTGCCGGCGGTGAAGTGGTATTTGCTGATTGGTTGCGCGGCTTTGGCAACCTGATAATTATCGACCACGGCGGTGGTTATATGAGCCTGTACAGCAATAATGAAACCCTGTATAAACAAGTAGGCAGCAGTGTCAAAGCGGGTGATACCATCGCCAGCGTAGGTAACACCGGCGGTAATAATGAGACGGGTTTATATTTCGAATTACGCTACCAGAGTCAGGCATTTGACCCTAGCAACTGGATAGCGCGGTAAACAACAAGGATGCCAGTAATGGGTAACAAACTACAAAAATTTGGCTTAGTCGGATCCGGTATCGTTATCGGCGTAGCGCTTTCGCTTAACCTTCCTGCCATAGCAGACCGCGAAGCCGCCCAGCCACTCCCGCTCGATGAACTGCGTGCATTCACTGAAGTATTCGGCAAAATAAAAAGTGATTATGTTGAGCCTGTCGAAGACAAAAAGCTCATTAACCAGGCCATCAATGGCATGCTGTCCGGGCTGGATCCACATTCCGCCTACATGGATGCGGATGCATTTAAAGACCTGCAAGTAGGCACGCAGGGTGAATTCGGCGGACTGGGCATTGAAGTCGGCATGGAAGACGGCTTTGTGAAAGTGGTCTCGCCTATCGAAGATACCCCAGCGCAAAAAGCCGGGCTGAAGAGCGGCGACCTGATTATCAAACTCGACGACACCCCGGTCAAAGGCATGACCATTAACGATGCAGTTAAACGCATGCGTGGCAAACCTAACACCCCAATCACCCTTACCATTGCACGTAAAGGCGCGAACAAACCCTTTACTGTCACCCTGATTCGCGCCATTATCAAAGTCAAGAGCGTGAAATACAAACTGGTCGAACCCAATTTCGGCTATATTCGCATCACCCAGTTCCAGGAGCATACTGGCGAGAATCTGGTACAAGCTATCGATGCACTGCAAAAAGATAACAAAGGCCCGCTAAAAGGCATGGTGCTGGACTTGCGCAATGATCCGGGCGGCCTGCTCAATGGTGCAGTAGGCGTTTCTGCAGCCTTCCTTAAGCCTGACAGCCTCGTTGTATATACCGACGGTCGTGCGGAAGATTCCAAAATGAAACTCACCGCATCGCCTGATTTCTATCTGCGTGGCAATCAGCCTGATTATATTAAAGATCTGCCTGCATGGGTCAAAACCATGCCGATGGTCGTGCTGGTGAACAGCGGCTCCGCTTCTGCATCAGAAATCGTTGCAGGCGCACTGCAAGACCATAAGCGCGCCATCATTCTTGGCACTCAATCCTTCGGCAAAGGTTCAGTGCAAACGGTCTTGCCTCTAGGCAACGGCACCGGCATCAAACTAACCACAGCACGTTATTTCACGCCTAACGGTCGTTCAATTCAGAACAAAGGCATTACACCCGACATCATCGTGGAAGAAGGTAAAGTAGTAGGAAATGAAGCTGAAGATGGCTTTGGTGTACGTGAATCTGATTTGGAAAACCATCTCAGCAACCCGAACGCACCTGACAATCAAACCGACGCCAAACCACCGAAAATTATCGGACCGGACAGGCCAGCCAAATCGGACAAACCGAAAAAACTGGAACCAGGTGAAATCGTCTCCAAAGATGACTTCCAGCTCAATCAGGCGTTGAGCTTGTTAAAAGGTATTAACATACTTAACAAATCTGCTGAAAAGTAAGCGCATGAACGATGCTGAACTGCTGCGTTACAGTCGCCATGTATTGCTTAACGACATTGGCATAGCAGGACAGCAAGCCATCCTCGACGCCCGCATCCTGATCATCGGTGCGGGCGGGCTTGGCTCCCCTGTCGCTCTGTATCTGGCGGCAAGTGGCGTGGGCAATCTGACCATCTGCGACGATGACCATGTGGATAGCAGCAACCTGCAACGGCAAATCATACATCGCAACGATGCTATCGGCCAGAACAAAGCCACCTCAGCCGCTGCCACGCTTGCCGCACTCAATCCCCTGATACGTATCAACACCATTACCCAACGACTGACCGGTGACGCGCTGAATCAGGCAATCGCCACGCATGACGTCATTATTGATGCCAGCGACAACTTCGCCACGCGCCACGCTATTAACCGTGCCTGTGTGCAATTTCAAAAGCCTCTGGTGTCGGGTGCTGCGGTACGCTTTGATGGTCAAGTCAGTGTGTTTGATTTACGCCAGGCTGATAGCCCATGCTATCACTGCCTGTACCCGGAAGGCACAGAGGCCGATGAAGTCAGATGTGCAGAAAACGGTGTATTTTCGCCCTTGGTAGGCATCATCGGCGCGACTCAGGCAGCCGAAGCGCTCAAACTGATCAGCGGCGCAGGCACCACACTGAATGGCCGCTTACTACTGCTGGATGCGCTGGACATGCAATGGCGCAGCATTAAACTCAAACGAGATCCAGCATGTGCTGTCTGTGCAGCCGGCAGGAATTAAATCCCTTTTCGCAGCAGAGCCCACTGCATAGCAAAATCCGCAGTAGGCGTACGTTTGAAACCGCTCTTGGCGAACTGCTGCCAACGCCCAACGACCACACACAGCAACAGGTTGGCCGCAGTTGCCGAATCGGCCTGTGTATCACCTTGCGTAGCCGCAATCCGTAAACTTTGTCTCAACGTAGCTTCAATACGGTCATGCAACTGATTAATACGGGCCTGGAGTCGGTCATTCTCATTTACCAGCGCATCACCCACCAGCACACGGGTCATGCCGGGATTTCTCTCGGCGAAACCAAGCAGCACGGAAACGATCGCTTCCAGTTGTGCCATGCCACTTTCTTCGCTGGAGGTAATCTTGTTAATCAGGCCGAATACGGATTGCTCGATAAACTCGATCAAGCCCTCGAACATCTGCGCCTTACTGGCAAAATGCCTATACAGCGCCGCTTCAGAAACCTGTAACCGTGCTGCCAAGGCTGCCGTGGTGATTTTCTCTGCTGCCGGCATTTGCAACATTTCTGCCAATGTTTGCAGAATTTGTAATTTTCTCTCTCCCGGTACTGACACTGCTAACCCCTTTTCAAATCTGCGGATGTGCGCGTTCTAATTTATTGTATAAGCCATTCAATGCATCCAGATACGCCTCGGCTGATGCCACGACGATATCGGTATCTGCACCCTGACCATTGACGATTCGGCCTGCTTTGGACAAGCGCACGGTGACTTCACCCTGCGCATCCGTTCCGGTAGTGATGTTGTTCACGGAATATAATTGCAGTTCAGCGCTGCTATTCACAATCTGCTCTATGGCTTTAAAGGTCGCATCGACCGGGCCGCCACCTGCAGAGCTGGCGGTTTTTTCTTCGCCATGCGCGCTGATGACTACGCTGGCATAAGGTACCTCGCCCGTTTCCGAACACACCTTTAGTGATACCAGTTTATAAGCCTCTACCGCGTTGGCTGCGGCTTCTTCACTCACCAGTGCGTGCAGGTCTTCATCGAAAATCTCGTGTTTTTTATCTGCCAGATCCTTAAAACGCGCAAATGCGGCATTCACGGCTTCTTCCGTACCCAGATCGATACCCAATTCAGTCAGACGACTGCGGAATGCATTACGCCCGGAATGCTTGCCCAGCACCATCTTGTTGGCGCTCCAGCCCACATCTTCAGCACGCATAATTTCATACGTCTCACGATGTTTGAGCACGCCGTCCTGATGAATGCCTGACTCATGCGCAAACGCATTAGCGCCGACTATGGCTTTATTCGGCTGTACGGCAAATCCGGTAATGCTCGCAACCAGACGCGAAGCTGGCACGATCTGCGTGGTATCAATGCGCGTCGTGCATTGAAATACATCCGAACGTGTACGCACCGCCATCACGATCTCTTCCAGCGCAGCATTTCCTGCACGCTCACCCAGACCATTCACGGTGCACTCCACCTGACGCGCACCATTCAGCACCGCAGACAAGGAGTTTGCTACCGCCAGGCCCAGGTCGTTATGGCAATGCACCGAGAATATGGCCTTGTCCGAATTCGGAATACGCTCGCGCAGATTACGGATCAGATCACCAAACTGGCCGGGGACACTGTAACCCACGGTATCCGGAATGTTCAACGTCGTGGCGCCGGCATCTATCACCGCTTCCAGCACTCTGCATAAGAAGTCCAGATCGGAACGTCCGGCATCTTCCGGTGAAAACTCCACATTATCGGTATAATTGCGCGCCCAGGTTACTGCCTTGACTGCCTGCTCGATCACCTGATCGGGCGACATGCGCAGTTTCTTTTCCATATGGATAGGACTGGTGGCAATAAAGGTGTGGATGCGCGATGAATTTGCACCGCGTAACGCTTCACCGGCGCGCTGGATATCCCGCTCCAGAGCACGTGCTAAACCACACACGGTACTGTCTTTCACCGCTTCGGCAACTGCCTTGACCGATTCAAAATCACCGTTGGAAGCCGCAGGGAAGCCTGCCTCAATAATATCGACGCGCATACGCTCCAGCTGTCGCGCAATACGAACTTTCTCTTCACGCGTCATTGACGCGCCGGGACTTTGCTCACCATCACGCAAAGTGGTATCGAATATAATTAAATGGTCGCTACTCATGGTTTACTCCGTGCTAAATCAAAGATTATTATGCTGCCAGACACGTGTTTGCCTGGCGCGTGAGTCAAGGTCAGTAAGGATGAAATTCAGTGTGCGATGCACAACTGACAGCAGATATTCAGAAATATCTACGCTTTGACTTTGGTTTTACTTCTGCGTATCCAAGACCATGCACTCGTTACATAGCCCGATAATGCGTACAAAGTAACCACGCCAAACAGCATTTCCGGTGGACTGTAGGCAACCAGCACAAATCCCATCGCAATCAGAAACACCACCACAAATGGTACGCTACGGCGCAAATTAATATCCTTGCCACTGTAGTAACGCACATTACTCACCATGGTCAGACCGGCAAACAACGTGACCGCAAATGCCAGCCACTTCACATCATTACCAGCGATGCCGTATTCATTCATTACCCACACCAGGCCGGCAACCAATGCTGCCGCCGCAGGGCTGGGCAAACCCTGGAAATAACGCTTATCCGCCACATCCAGCTGCGTATTAAATCGCGCCAGGCGTAACGCCGCACCGACACAATAGACAAATGCCGCCATCCAGCCGAGTTTACCCATGCCTTTGAGTGCCCACACATAGGCAATCAACGCAGGGGCAACGCCAAATGACACCATATCTGACAGCGAATCATATTCAGCGCCGAAGGCGCTCTGCGTATGCGTCAAACGCGCAACACGTCCATCCAGACCATCCAGCACCATCGCGACAAATATTGCCACGGCTGCCAGCTCAAAACGACCATTCATGGCTTGCACGATGGCATAAAATCCCGCAAACAGTGCTGCCGAAGTAAACAAATTCGGCAACAGGTATATCCCGCGGCTACGCGACTGATTACCGATTAACGGTTTGTAACTATGATTATCTGGCATAGGTTTATCTGACATTGAATTTTGGCTGAGACAAGATTATCACTACTTATACAAATTCAGTGAGTGAAGTTTATTATTTAATAGAATTCTGTTCAGTATCAACTACCTTGCGCTGGGCAAGTACAAAACAAAACGAGGTCTGCGACCTCGTTTTGTTTTTTTCATTAGTTCTTGGTTTGATCCACTAACTTGTTCTGCTTGATCCAAGGCATCATGCCACGCAGTTTTTCACCGACGATTTCAATCGGATGTTCTGCATTTTGGCGACGCTTGGCATGCATACCGGCAGCACCTGCTTTATTTTCCAGAATGAAGCTCTTGGCATATTCACCGTTCTGGATGTTAGCCAACGCCTGCTTCATTGCAGCACGTGCCTGATCACCAATCACGGATGGGCCAGTCACATACTCACCGTATTCAGCATTGTTCGAGATCGAGTAATTCATGTTGGCAATACCGCCTTCATACATCAGATCAACGATCAGTTTAAGCTCATGCAGGCATTCGAAATACGCCATTTCTGGTGCATAACCCGCTTCGGTCAGTGTTTCGAAACCGGCTTTAACCAATTCCACACAACCACCGCACAATACAGCCTGCTCACCAAACAAGTCGGTTTCGGTTTCTTCGCGGAATGAAGTCTCAATCACGCCACCTTTGGTGCCGCCGTTAGCTGCTGCGTAGGACAATGCCAGATCGCGCGCCTTACCGGAGTTATCCTGATGTACTGCGATCAGGGAAGGAACGCCGCCGCCCTGCTTGTAGGTAGAACGCACCAGATGGCCAGGGCCCTTAGGTGCAATCATCACCACGTCAACATCTTTACGCGGGGTGATTTGACCGTAATGCACGTTAAAACCATGCGCGAATGCCAAAGTAGCGCCGGCTTTCAGGTTAGGTGCAATTTCATTGTTGTAAACATCAGGCTGGCTTTCATCTGGAACCAGAATCATGATCAGGTCAGCATTTTTAACTGCACTGCCGACTTCTTGCACTTGCAAACCAGCCGCTTCAGCTTTGCTCCATGATGAGCCGTCTTTACGCAAACCAACGATCACATTCACGCCGGAATCTTTAAGGTTGTTCGCATGGGCGTGGCCTTGTGAACCATAACCGATAATTGCAACGGTCTTGCCTTTAATCAGCGAGATGTCAGCGTCTTTGTCGTAATAAACATTCATGTAAAACTTCCTTTTTAATAAAAATAAAATATGACCCGCACGTTAGCCGCGCTATGGTCTTAAACTTTCAGTATGCGCTCGCCGCGTCCGATACCGGACGCGCCGGTGCGAACCGTTTCCAAAATCGCCACAGGATCAATTGCCTCGATAAAGGCATCCAATTTCGTCCCTGGGCCGGTTAATTCGATAGTGTAGGTTTTTTCGGTGACGTCTATGATACGACCACGGAAAATATCCGCCATACGTTTCATTTCCTCACGGTCTTTACCGAACGCACGCACTTTAACCAGCATCAGCTCGCGTTCGATATGACTGCCATCCGACAAATCCAGAATTTTAACCACATCAATCAGCTTGTTGAGCTGCTTGACGATTTGTTCAATCACATCTTCCGAGCCACGCGTTACGATAGTCATGCGTGACAAGGTGACATCTTCCGTCGGTGCAACGGTCAATGATTCGATATTATAACCGCGCGCCGAAAACAAACCTGCAACGCGCGATAAAGCACCCGCTTCGTTTTCCATCAAGATAGAAATAATATGGCGCATGTTCACAGCTCCTCTGCCAAAATCATTTCAGTAATACCTGCGCCACCCGGCACCATAGGGAATACGTTTTCAGTCTGATCGGTAATGAAATCCATAAATACCAGACGATCCTTAAGTGCAAAAGCTTCGCGCAAGGCCGGTTCAACATCTTCCGGCTTTTCTATTTTCATACCCACGTGACCATAAGCTTCCGCCAGCTTCACGAAATCAGGTAATGAGTCCATGTAAGACTCGGCATAACGATTGCCATAGAAGAACTCTTGCCACTGCCGCACCATACCCATGTAGCGGTTATTCAGATTCACGATTTTCAGCGGAATATGATATTGGCGGCAGGTAGACAATTCCTGTATGCACATCTGTATGCTCGACTCACCGGTAACACAGGCAACATTGGCATCTGGGTGAGCTAATTGCACGCCCATTGCCGCGGGCAAACCGAAGCCCATCGTTCCCAGACCACCGGAAGTCACCCAGCGGCGCGGCTGGTCGAATTTATAAAACTGCGCTGCCCACATTTGATGCTGACCCACGTCGGTAGTCACAAAGGCATCGCCCTTGGTAACTTCCCACAGTTTTTCTACCACATACTGCGGCTTGATAATATCGCTGCTGCGATCGAATTTCAGGCAATCCTTACTACGCCATTCTTCGATCTGCGACCACCATGCACTCAGAGCAACTTCATCGCGACGCTCTTTACTGGCTTTGATCAGCTTGATCAGTTCGTCCAGCACTGCCGCTACATCACCCACAATAGGCACATCCACTTTAACCCGCTTGGAGATGGAAGATGGATCAATGTCGATATGAATAATACGTCGTGCTTCACGCGCAAAGTGATCAGGCGAACCGATAACGCGATCATCAAAGCGCGCACCAACAGCCAGTAACACATCACTGTGCTGCATTGCCATGTTGGCCTCATAGGTACCATGCATGCCCAGCATGCCGACAAACTGCTTGTCAGTTGCTGGATACGCGCCTAAACCCATCAACGTGTTGGTACATGGGAAACCCAGCATTTTGGTCAACTCAACCAGCTGTTTGGACGCATTGCCCAGCACTACGCCACCGCCACTGTAGATCATCGGGCGTTTGGCTTCGAACAGCATCTGTGCTGCTTTTTTGATCTGTCCGGTGTGACCCTTAACCACTGGCGTATAAGAACGCATGGTCACGGATTCGGGATACAGGTAAGGGAACGGTTGCCCAGTAATATCCTTGGGGATATCGACCAGCACAGGACCAGGACGACCAGTAGAGGCAATATAGAATGCCTTCTTGATGGTTTCCGCCAGGTCCTTGATATCCTTGACCAGGAAGTTATGTTTCACGCATGGCCGGGTAATACCGACGGTATCCACTTCCTGAAAGGCATCCATACCGATCGCGCCAGTCGGCACCTGGCCACTGATCACCACCATAGGAATGGAATCCATATACGCAGTAGCGATGCCGGTCACGGCATTGGTCAAGCCCGGGCCGGAAGTTACCAGCGCCACGCCCACCTTGCCAGTCGAACGGGCATAACCGTCAGCAGCATGCACAGCCGCCTGTTCATGACGCACCAGCACGTGCTTAAAGCGGTCTTGTTTGAAAATTGCGTCGTATATATTGAGTACCGCCCCGCCGGGGTAGCCGAACACAAATTCGACACCCTCATCCGCCAGGCAACGTACGGTAATCTCAGCGCCAGTTATTTCCATTGCAGTTGCCAATCCATTTAATCCAAATAACATTCAATACTAATGCTAAACACGCTTTAGGTCAAAAAAATTACTTCTTCGCAGCCAGATATAGCGGCATCACACGCGCCGAATACACTTCCAGATCCTGTATCCGTGTACTCGCGCTCGGATGGGTACTGAGAAATTCAGGCGGACTGCCACCCAACTGGCTCATTTTCTGCCACAAGCCTATCGCCGCACGCGGATCATAGCCAGCGCGCGCCGCCAGCTCCACACCCATGCGATCAGCCTCGGTTTCATGGACACGGCTGTGTGGCAAACCTACGCCTACCTTATACAGTTGCCCTGCCATATTTACGGTACCGCCACCTACGCCCCCGATTTGCGCACCCAGCATACCCAGTTGCACCAGACTTTGCTCGGATGCCTGCTCGCGAGCATGTTCACGCAACGCATGCGCTATCTCATGCCCCAAAATCGCCGCGATTTCGTCATCACTCAGCTTCAATTTATCAATAATGCCCGTGTAAATGGCAATTTTTCCGCCAGGCATACACCACGCATTTACTTCAGGCGAGCGAATGACATTGACTTCCCATTTCCAGCGCAATGCATCCGGGCGAAACACCGCTGTTTGCGGAATCAGGCGATTGGCAATAGCACGCACCCGCGCAGTTTGAGCGGCATTCGGATTCAATGCGCCTTGCCCCGCCTCCTTACCCAATAATTTGCTATAAGTTAAAGTTGCTTGCTGCGTAAGTGACTCACTCGACACCAGCGGTGACATCTGCTGCTGACGGTCGATACCCACCAGACCACCTGACGTCGTATTCACCGTCTGGCAACCCGCTACCGATACCGCGCCCAGCAGAACAATCGCAAATTGCTTTAATTTCATACTACCCCCGAAAAATTAACTTACTCAGCATGCATTAATTAATGCGCAGCTTCCCAGTTCTTGCCCATACCCAAACCTATTTTCAACGGCACGTTCAATTCTGCCACATGACACATCAGGTTGGATAAATTCGCCTGCACCAGACTCAGTTCCGACTCCGGCACTTCCAGCACCAATTCATCATGCACCTGCATAATGATGCGCGTCTGCAATTGCTCACGCGCCAACCAGCCAGCCACCGCGATCATCGCCAGCTTGATCAGGTCTGCAGCCGTACCTTGCATGGGCGCATTGATGGCCGCGCGCTCAGCGCCATCACGACGCTGCTTGTTGACACTCTTGATTTCCGGCAGCCACAGACGGCGGCCGAATACTGTCTCCACATACCCCTGGCTGCGGGCGCTTTCCCGCGTGCGCTGCATATAGGCAGCCACTCCGGGATAGCGTACAAAATAGCGGTCAATATAAGCCTGCGCAGCCGACCGCTCCAGCCCGAGCTGACTGGCCAGACCAAACGCCGACATGCCGTAAATCAGGCCGAAATTGATGGTTTTGGCCACCCGCCGCTGCTCGCTGCTCACCTCCGCGAGTGGCACACTGAATATCTCCGCCGCTGTCGCATTATGGATATCGGCATCTTCGGCAAAGGCTTTAACCAGACTTGCATCGCCCGACAAGTGCGCCATGATGCGCAACTCAATCTGGGAATAGTCAGCAGACACAATTACACAGCCGGGTGCCGCGATAAACGCCTCGCGGATGCGCCGGCCTTCTGCACTACGCACCGGTATATTCTGCAAATTAGGCTCAACACTGGATAAACGCCCGGTCACCGCTACCGCCTGTGAATAGCTGGTATGCACGCGTCCGGTGGCCTTATTCACCATTTTTGGCAATTTGTCGGTATAGGTGGACTTGAGCTTGGCCAAACTACGGTATTCCAGCAAAATTTTCGGCAACGGGTAATCTGCCGCCAGTTGCGACAACACATCTTCGTCGGTAGACGGTACGCCGCTCGGTGTTTTCTTGATCACCGGCAGTTTAAGCTGATCAAACAGGATAGCCTGAATTTGCTTGGGCGAATTCAGATTAAACGGCTGCCCGGCCTGCTCATACGCACGCTGCTCCAGATTGCACATGGTCAGACCCAGTTCATGGCTTTGCTGCGCCAGCAGATCGCTATCCAGCAACACCCCGTTGCGCTCGATTTGCCACAAAATCGGCAGCAGCGGGATTTCAATCTGATTATAGACATGAGCCAGCCCCGCATTGACGCTTATCCGTGGGTACAAGGTCTGATGCAATTGCAAGGTAATATCCGCATCTTCCGCCGCGTACTCAGCTGCGCGGCTCAATTCGACCTGATCAAAGCCGATTTGCGCCGCCCCCTTACCCGCTACTTGTTCGTAGCTGATGGTATCCACGCCCAGATGCCGCTGTGCCAGGCTATCCATATTGCGCGGCAAATGCGATTCCAGGATGTAAGCCTGCAACAGGGTATCGTGCGCCACGCCAGCAAGGTGGATACCGTGATTCGCCAACACGTGCATATCATATTTCAGATTCTGCCCGACTTTGGCGCGAGTAGCGTCTTCCAGCCATGGCTTCAGTCGCGCCAGCGCCGTAGCAAAATCAATTTGCTGCGGTACATCCGGCCCGGTATGTGCCAGCGGCAAATAGGCAGCGTGATGTGGTTCAATTGCCAGCGACACGCCTACCAATTGCGCTTGCAGCGGATCGAGGCTGGTGGTTTCCGTATCCACACTGACCAGCTCTGCGCTTGCCAGCTTGACCAGCCATGCATCCAGTTGCGCCACAGTGAGCAGGGTTTCGTATTGCCGTGCCGGTTGCGCAGGCGCTGCAAATAAATGCCCTTGCGCATGCTCTTCTGCTGCGACCACAGGCGCCGCCTCGGACACCTCGCGCAGCCAGGTTCTGAAATTGTAATGGGTGAACAATTCCATGAGCGCCGGTCTGTCCTGCGGCAGCATAACCAGATCCGCCACTGTCCGCTCCAGCGGCACATCAGTGCGGATAGTAATGAGCTTGCGCGCCATCGGCAGCCAATCCAGCGCCTTGCGCAAATTATCGCCAACTGCACCTTTGATTTCGTCCGCATGCGCCATCAACTGCTCCAGCGTATCGAATTGCCTCAGCCATTTCACTGCTGTTTTCGGGCCGACTTTTTCCACCCCAGGCACATTGTCCACGGCATCACCGATCAGGCTGAGATAATCCACAATACGGTTAGGCGGCACACCAAATTTTGTCAGCACCGAAGCCTCATCCAATGCCTCATTCGACATGGTGTTAATCAGGCTGATATGTTTATCCACCAGCTGCGCCATATCCTTGTCGCCGGTAGAGATCACCGTCTCCACCCCCTGCTGGGCAGCCTGACAGGCCAACGTACCGATCACATCGTCGGCCTCCACCCCATCCACCATCAATAGCGGCCAGCCCATCGCCCGTATCGCATCATGCAGCGGGGCAATCTGGCTCGCCAGATCCGCTGGCATGGATGGACGATGCGCCTTATACTCAGGATACCAGTCATCGCGAAAGGTTTTTCCTTTTGCATCAAACACACAGGCGTTATAATCAGCAGCAATGTCTTTTTGCAAACGCCGCAGCATGTTCAGCACCCCGTAAATCGCGTTGGTTGGCTCGCCGGCCGGATTACGCATATCGGGTAAGGCATGAAACGCACGGTATAAATAAGACGATCCATCTACTAACAGCAACTTTTTAGTCACGAACTTACCTCAATATGCATAAAGAAAAATTACCCCGCCTCGCCGATCCCGAACTGGCTGCACACGCCAGTTACAATGCACGCGAATCATGGCGCATGTTCGAGATTATGTCAGAATTTGTCTCAGCCACCGAACGCTTGAGCGAAATTCGCCCGGCAGTCAGCATATTCGGCAGCGCGCGCACCCCGCAAGACCATCCATATTACCTGCTCACCGAACGCATCGCTCGCCAACTGTCCGATGCCGGATTTTCAGTGATCTCCGGCGGCGGCCCCGGCATCATGGAAGCGGCCAACAAAGGCGCATTTTTTGGCACCTCGCCCAGCGTCGGACTGAACATCCAGCTGCCGCACGAACAGCACAATAATCCGTACCAGAACATCTCCCAGACCTTTTCCCACTTCTTCGTACGCAAGGTCATGTTCGTCAAGTTCGCCTCAGCTTACGTGGTCATGCCCGGCGGTTTCGGCACACTCGACGAGCTAATGGAAGCGCTCACGCTGGTACAAACCGGCAAGACCCGCAAAATCCCTATCATACTGGTGCATAAACCCTTCTGGATGGGCCTGGTCGACTGGTTCAGAAACACACTGGTCACCGAAGGGGTGATAAGCCCCGAGGACATGCACCTGATCAAACTTATCGACAGCCCGGAAGACGTTGTCAGCGCCATTTTTGATCATTACGAGAAGCAGGGATTTGAACCATCGGCTCACGATCGCGAAATCCAACTTTATTTGTAAGACTATCATCAGCAACGGCAATGGCTCTGCTAAAATCGAACGATTACAAAACCAGTTGAGGTCATCATGCGTAAACTTATTGCTGCTCTCGTGCTAGGCCTGCCGTTAATCAGCGCAGCTGCTGAGCGTCCTGCAGATTTGCAGGCATTGCCGGAAGCCCCACCGCCGCCTGGCGTTGCAGCAGATGACGGCGAACCGCAAATCACCATCAAGCCGCGTGGCGATGCCAAAATTGAAGAGTACAGTGTTCATGGCAAGGTTTACATGATCAAAGTCACCCCAACCAAAGGCAAACCCTATTACCTGGTCGACACGCGTGGTGATGGGCAATTCAGCCGCCAGGACAATCTGGATTCAGGGGTACGCCCGCCAATGTGGGTTATTCATTCCTGGTAATTTAATATAAACAGCGCGGTGATGACCGCCGCGCTTGCTAACGATACCCAGCCTTATGTCCGTATTTACCAGCGTCACCGAAACCGAAGCATCCACCTGGCTTAAGCAATACCCGATTGGCGAGCTCGACAGTTTGCGCGGCATTGCCTCGGGGATAGAAAATACCAATTATTTCCTCAACACCGATCAGGGCCAATATGTGCTGACCCTGTTCGAAAAACTGAGCCCTGCCGAATTACCGTATTTCCTGCAGCTCATGGATCATCTGGCCAGCAAAGGCGTATCTTGCCCGCAGCCGGTTGCCAACCATCAGGGCGAATTATTAAGCGAACTCAATGGCAAACCTGCCAGCATCGTCAGCCGACTCACTGGCGCATCATTGACGCAGCCTAATGCGGCACAATGCGCAGCCGTCGGCGCAGCACTGGCACAAATCCATCTGGCCGGACAAGATTTCACGCTACACCGCGACAATCAGCGCGGCGCAGCCTGGTGGAAAGCCACCAGCCCGCAGCTGCTGCCTTTCCTGAGCGCCGATGCTGCAGAATTATTGCAGGCCGAGGTCAAATTCCAGGCGCTGCATCGCCTGCAAGATCTGCCGCGTGGTGTCATCCATGCCGACCTGTTCCGCGATAACGTGCTGTTTGAAGGCGACACATTATCCGGGGTCATCGACTTCTATTTCGCCTGCCACGATGCATGGCTGTATGACGTGGCCATCACTGTGAACGACTGGTGCACTGCAGACGACGGCGAACTCGACCCGGCCTGCACTACCGCACTACTACAGGCCTATCATGCCGTGCGTCCGCTCTCCCCGATAGAGCGCGGCGCATGGCCGATCACCCTGCGTGCAGCTGCCCTGCGCTTCTGGGTCTCGCGCTTGTATGACCTGCATTTCCCGCGTGAGGGCGAAATGACCCATGCCAAGGATCCAGCCTATTTCGAACAGATATTACGACGCCGCATTCAGGCGCAATCAGCCCTGCAACGCATGTGGGTCAACCAGGAAAACAAATCATGAAAACTCGCATCGTACCCGCCAGTCACGGCTGGTTATGGATTAAACAGGCATTCGGCTTGTTCAAACAAAGCCCGCTAATCTGGATAGCATTAAGCGTCTCCGTTATTCTGCTCGGCGCTCTGCTCGGCATGATCCCGTTTCTGGGCAGCCTGTTATTTCAACTCATCGCCCCTGCCCTCACTGCCGGGCTAATGCTGGGCTGCCGCGCCCAGCAACAAGGCGAAGAACTCGAAATCGCCCATCTGTTCGCCGGCTTCAAAAGCCATGGCGCACAACTGGTTACGATTGGTGGCATATACCTGACCGGCATGCTTATCATTGCCGCCATCGTCGGTGTGATTGGTGGCGAACCGCTTATTCGCGCCATGACCGAAGGCCACCCTAGCGCAGACAGTGTGGCCACCACCGGCATGGCTGGCATGAGCATGTTACCGGTACTGGTCGGCATGACCCTGCTCATTCCACTATTGATGGCTTACTGGTTTGCGCCTGCTCTGGTGGTATTTGGCAACATGCGTCCGGTTGACGCAATGAAAACCAGCCTTGCCGCCAGCCTGAACAATGTCTCGGCTTTCCTGGTTTACGGCCTGACCATGTTTCTGTTATTCATCCTTGCCACACTGCCGCTGATGCTGGGATTCCTGGTCATGATTCCACTCGCGTTTATCAGCTACTACACTGCTTTTGAAGACGTGTTTGGCGATGACGAAATCAGCCGGATAAGCGCAACAGTCTAAATTCAGTACCCACCAAAGCAAATGGACACGCTTGCATTGATTCATACTCTGCAAGCCGTGTCCATTTTGATTTCTGAACCAAAAACCCCGAATCTCGAGCTTATTCTAAGTGTTACATAAACACGGTATGATAGTGCAAACGTTGCCAATTTTCATCATAGAATGAGCACATAAAACGCCTAAAATAACGACTCGATTAATTCCGTAACAATGCACGGAAAATGAAAAATGCGCCCTGTTGCTTAATATCACCAGCCCGAATCGACAGCGAGTTGGCAGTACCACGATACAAGCAACGCACATAACCACTCATCCGGGGGTCAACGAGCGGATTCAGAATGGCAGTTTCGTTCCGAGTCCAAGACATTGCACATGCAGGACTATCTGAAACCATACCGCTTGCTTATAGTGATCGCACTGCTACTCAGTGCGCCACTGAGTGTATTTGGCGCGATGACGCTTAAGCAGGCCGGCGTGCAAAACCTCTTCAACCATGGCCAACTCTATCTGGCTACGGATGATCATTTCCCCGCGTCAGTGCAAGCGCTGCCAAACTGGCTCTCGCAGCATCAGGCTGTTAATCATGTGAACATGTTTGGAGGCAGTTACTGGTTTTATGCCGAAGTACGCAACGGCACCAGCACTACCAACTGGGTGCTGGATCCGGACGACACCCTGATCAATAAAATAGCAGCCCGCGTGTATGCGGCCGATGGCATCACACAACAATTTGTGACCGGCTATCGGGCTGAACATGACTACATGCTGCACTACGGCAAGGACATCCAGCTTGCGCCCGGCGCAACCTACAAAATACTGATCCGTCTGGAAAGCCCCTATTACGCATCTCAGCCAGCCATAAAGATATCGCTAAAACATGACTACCGCCAACTGGTGCTGTCAGAAAACCTGCAAATATTTGCCGCTTTCGGAGCCCTTATCGCTCTGGCAATCTATAACTTGTTCATATTCAAAATCACCCGCGACCGCGCCCTGTTTTACTATGCCATCTATCTGCTTACCTACTTTCTGGGTTGGGCATTTACCTTTCAGCTGCCGGCGGAACTGTTTGGCTGGCATAACCTGCATGTGCACTACATTCCATTTTTCCTGCTGCCGGTACTGAACACGCTGTTCTACATGGAGTTTTTACAACTCAAATCGCGCTTTCCTCGCTTAGCACGCATTAGTCGCATCAATCTGATACTGCCACTGATACTGCTACCCAGCTGCTTCTTTGCGCTGTCTTATGCACACATGCTGGCAACCATCGTAATCAGTATATGGCTGATCCTTGCCTTCACCTGTGGCATAGTCAGTTTACGCAGTGGTTTCCACCCTGCGCGCTACTTTGTGCTGGCATTCATAGCACTACTGATCCCCGGCGCCATGATTTTGCCGGCCAATCTGGGGTTGATGCCGGATTTTGTCGGCAATAGCGAGTTATTGACTTTACTCGGTGGCACTCTGGATGCGATTCTGCTGGCTTTTGCGCTGGCTGACAAAATCAGATTACTTGCCCATGAAAAAAACGATGCGGTACAGCGGCTTAGCACTATGCTCGCACTGGCCAGCACCGACCACTTGACCGGCATTGAAAACCGGCACGCCTTCGACTTGAAATTCAAACACGATTTCGCTTACCCAAAATCGCTGGATGATCCGCATCAATGCGCGCTCTACCTGATCGATCTGGATGGACTGAAAATCATCAATGATCGCTTTGGCCACACCCGTGGTGATGAATTACTCTGCGCATTCGCCAGTGCATTAAAAAAACTGGTGGGTGACGGCATTTCAGTTTATCGGCTTGGCGGTGATGAGTTCACTATTCTGGCAGAAAAACGCCACGACTCCGAATTACGCAATGCGCTGGCAAAAATTGAAAAACAGCTCCCCGAACAGGGCTTCAACAACACTGGCGTCAGCTTTGGCGTTGCTTATGCCGGTGAAAGCATATCTCCGGCAGACATGCTCATACAAGCTGATCGCCGCATGTACGAAAACAAGATATCACGGCGCAGGGCCAGAGCGAGTGACCTTAGCCCTGCATCACTCTCCGTAGTAGCCCAATCAAACGGACAACATTCCAGCTAACGGTGAGCACGCAATGTCTGATGTAATTTTATTAAGCGGGGGTATCGAGAGCTCCACATTGCTGCATATGCAACCCAGGCAAAACCAGCTGCTCCCAGTGTTTATTGACTATGGCCAGCGTGCTGGTGCTGAGGAGTATCGTGCGGCATTACATCAGTGCAAACTGCTCGGCCTGACATTAAAAAAACTGGATATGGCGCAAACGGGTCATGATTTCCGTGAGGGGCAAAGCAAGAAATTGCACGTACCTTTGCCGCACCGCAACCTGATCGCGTTAAGTCTGGGCCTTAGCTATGCCACCCAAATTGGTGCTGGACGAATCCTGCTAGCATTAAATCTGGAAGATACCCAGTACTATCCCAGCGCATCCAGCGCATTCATCGATAGCTTTCAGGCCATGGCCAATGTGCTGGGCAATATCGAGATTGCCACGCCGCTGTCCAGCACCTCCAAGGCACAGATTATCCAGCAAGGCATAGCGCTCGGTGTGGACTATGCGCACACCTATAGCTGCCTGCTCGGTTACCCGCTGCACTGCGGGCACTGTCCGCAGTGCCTGCATCGACGGGAAGCATTCAGCCAGGCCGGTGAACAAGAACCAGTAGGGTTTTACCGTGCTTGAGATTTATTCAGGACGAATAACCGTATCGACGGCTACCGCTAACGTTTCGGGATAATCACGGCTGGTATGCAACCCGCGACTTTCATGCCGCTGTTGCGCACAACGCACGATCAAATCAGCAGTCATCACCAGATTACGCAATTCGATCAAGTCATTGCTGACACGGAAATTGGCATAATACTCATTGATTTCTTCCGTCAGCAGAGCAATTCTGTGCGCGGCGCGTTCCAGCCGTTTATTTGTACGTACGATACCGACGTAATCCCACATAAACCGGCGCAGTTCATCCCAGTTATGCGACAGCACGATTTCTTCATCCGCATCGGTCACCCGGCTTTCGTCCCACTCCGGAATCACCGGCGCCTGCACAGGCGCTGTTGCCAGTATGGTTTGCGCAACGGCGCGACCAAATACCAGACACTCCAGTAACGAGTTGCTCGCCAGCCGGTTAGCGCCATGCAGTCCGGTATGGGCAACTTCGCCCACAGCATACAGATTGGCGATATCCGTACGCGCCGCCAGATCCGTCACTACCCCGCCGCACGTGTAATGGGCCGCAGGCACCACCGGGATAGGCTCGCGGGTGATGTCTATGCCCAGCTCCAGGCAACGCTGATAAATATTAGGGAAATGGCTGGTGATAAATTCGGCCGGCTGATGCGAGATATCCAGATACACACAATCCAGCCCGCGTTTTTTCATTTCCCAGTCGATGGCTCGCGCCACCACATCGCGTGGAGCGAGCTCGCCACGGGCATCATGTTCCGGCATGAAACGCGTGCCGTCCGCCAGTTTTAACAAACCACCTTCGCCACGCACGGCTTCGGAAATCAGAAACGACTTGGCGCGTGGATGGTATAAACAAGTCGGGTGGAATTGCATGAACTCCATGTTGGCTACGCTGCAACCTGCCCGCCACGCCATCGCCACACCGTCGCCGGTAGCCACATCGGGATTGGTCGTGTACAGATAGACTTTGCCCGCACCACCCGTGGCAAGCACGGTGTGTTTGGCGGCAAAGGTTTTGACTCGCCCATGCAGGCTATCGAGTACATAGCTGCCATAACAGCGCTGATCATCACGACCCAGCTTGGCACCGGTAATCAGATCAATGGCAATATGATGTTCGAGCAGCGTGATATTGGGATGCTGACGGATCTGCTGGCACAGAGTGCGCTGCACTGCCCGCCCGGTAGCATCGGCAGCATGAATGATGCGCCGTGTACTATGCCCGCCTTCACGGGTAAGGTGAAAACCGGTGTCACTGGCGGCATCCTCGGTAAACGGCACCCCCACTTCCACCAGCCATTGCACGGCAGCACGCCCATGCTCCACCACAAAGCGCACCGCGGCCTCATCGCACAGCCCTGCGCCGGCAATCAGGGTGTCCTGAATATGCGCTTCTACCGTATCATCATCGGCCAGCACCGCCGCGATCCCGCCTTGCGCCCAGGCGCTGGCTGAATCCTGCAGGGTTTTCTTGGTCAGTATGGTGATCTGCATTGTTTCTGCCAAATGCAGCGCAGTGGTCAGTGCAGCCAAGCCGGAGCCAATGATGAGTACGTCGGTGTGTTCCATAATATGCCCAAATTTTAACGGGGTACAAGCATACCAGAGCACCACCGACTACGGTTATGAATCATGCATTTTTAGGACATAACCCATTAACCGCAAGCCCTGATAAAACCTGAAAGATAAGTGCTCTAGCCACCAAAACTGGTGGTGTCTTTTACGACCTGCTGACCATTACCCGCCCAGGCCTCAAACCCGCCAGCCAGGGAAACCAGGTTGGTATAACCCAGGCGCTGCAGGCTTTGGGTTGCCAGCGCAGAGCGGCCGCCAGTTTTGCAATACAGTAAAATTTGCGCATCTTTATTCGCTAATGCAGGATGCTCCGGGGTTTTGAATTCCAGTACGCCACGAGGAATGCTGACAGCGCCAGGCAGGCGACCGGCTTCAAATTCAGCAGGCTCACGCACGTCAATTACAATGGTACCCGCTGCGATTTGCTGGGCTGCACCGGCAACATCCGTTTCCTTGATCTGGGATTTAGCTTCTGCTACAAGTTGCTGGGGAGTCATAGTCATCTTAAATTCCTTCTTGATAAATTAAAAAATTAAGCAGCATTGCCTTCTGCGCGATTACGCATATGGTCTGCCACTTTTGCAAACGCACTGGAAAGCTCGCGGCGCAGGGCGACATCCTGCACCACTTCGTTCAGAGCCGTATCCATGCACAGCAACCATTGGTCGCGCTCGGACACGCTGATCGGAAAAGGCAAGTGGCGACGGCGTAACATCGGGTGCCCATACTCCTGAATATAGAGTTGCGGGCCACCCATCCAGCCACACAAAAACTTGAACAGTTTATCCTCAGAGCCCTGTAAGCTCTCGGCATGAAGCTTACGAATACCGTACGCCTCCGGTAACTGATCCATAATTTCATAGAAACGATGTACTAGCGTACGAATGGTATCCGCACCCCCTATACGCTCAAAATGGGTAACGGCTGGATTAGGCTGCATGAGCGATCTCATTTCCACATATTCATTAGTAAAAACAGCCACATTAACTCGTGGCAACTGCGTTATATCCGACAAATGCATATCATAACCGCATCGGCCCACCACGCTTTATGCATCTACTTAATGCAGTTCGAATGCACGTGACTGATCCTCTAACATAAGGGCGAATTCTGCGCATTCAAGAGTGCGAACACGATTTACAGATCAATTAACACTTACGAAATACGGTTTGAGAATCAGCAGCAGCGCCAGCGCCATCAGCGGCCAAGCGATAACCGGACCCAGCACCACCCGCCAGAACCGGGCTTCAGGATCGAAACCAATACCATGTACGAAACCTGCACACACCCCCCAAATCAGCACAGTCAGCATGCCATGACTCAACTGTGCCAGCGCAGGCGGGTAAAAGGTAATCAACGTGGCCAGTATACTGGCCAAGACTAACGACCCGGCACGGGCGAGGGTCGTATACACGATTATTTCTCCTGTTCGTCTGGTTCAATTTCCAGCAGCTCATGGTTTTCGCCATACACTGCATTCACAATCGCCAGCAATACTGCCATCGCCAGACCTAAAATCCAAGCAAAATACCACATTTTATTCTCCTGCCTAGTAAGTGGAATGATCATTGCCATTGATATAAGCCACGCTCAATTTACCTGACATCACTTTATACGCCCAGCTGGTATAAAAAACGATCAATGGCAGGAAAATCACCGTCGCCCAGAGCATCAGCTCCAGAGTCATATGCGATGAAACGCTGTCCCATACCGTCAGGCTGGAACGCGGATCAGTTGATGACGGCATAATGAACGGGAACATGGACACACTTGCTGTGCCAATAATACCCAGCATACTCAGCGACGAACCTAGGAATGCCATGGTGGGTTTGTGCAGCAGCGCGAACACGATGGCCAACGCCCCGCCCACAAAAGCGGTCACCGGTATTATCGTGGTCAGCGGATACACGCTGTAATTATGCATCCACGCACCCGCCTGCATTACCACGGTTTTATCCAGCGGATTAGGCAAGGCGTTAGGCAGATTACCGCTGGTAATCATATAGCCGGCAATGCCGTTCATTACCCAGACACCAGCTACCGCAAAAGCAACCAGCGCCAGCACACCGAAAATGAGTGCAGCAGTCCGGCTACGCCGGTAGATATCACCCTCAGTACGTATCATCAGATAATTCGCACCATGAGCCGTAATCATCGCCGTACTGACCACACCGGCCAGCAGTGCAAACGGGTTAAGCAATTGCCAGAAAGTACCGGTGTAATAAGAGCGCAAATCATCATCGAAATGGAATGGCACACCTTGTAACAGATTTCCGAATGCCACACCGAATATCAGCGGCGGCACAGCACCGCCTATGAATAAACCCCAGTCCCAGCTGCTGCGCCAAGTCGGATTGGCAATTTTGGAGCGGTAATCAAAACCGACTGGACGAAAAAATAACGCCCACAGCACAGCCAGCATCGCCCAGTAAAATCCGGAAAACGCCGTCGCATAAACCAGTGGCCAGGCAGCGAAAATAGCGCCTCCAGCCGTAATAAACCAGACCTGATTACCCTCCCAGTGTGCGCTTACTGTACTAATAATGACGCGGCGCTCCCCGTCGTTTTTACCCACAAATGGCAACAGGGTGCCCACCCCCATGTCGTGCCCGTCCATGATCGCGAAACCCAGTAGCAACACACCGACAAACAGCCACCAGATGACTTTGAGTGTTTCATAATCAAACATTATTTCCTCCTTGGAACAAGGGTGAACCGCATCACGGCATTACGGCCATGACGCGACGCAATTCGCTTAAGCCTTGTCAGTTGATACATGTGCTGGAATAGCACCACTCACCTCATCCTGATAACGCCCGGTATGCAGGCTACTTGGCCCTTGACGCGCGAACTTCACCATCAGGTACAGTTCCACAATCAGCAAGCCCGTGTAGAAAAATACGAAACCCGCGATAGAACCATACACATTACCCGCCGTTAACGTCGATGCAGACAGATGCGTTGGCAGCACACCGTATATCGTCCAGGGCTGACGGCCATACTCAGCTACAAACCAGCCCAGCTCGGCGGCAATCCATGGCATGGGGATGAAAAATAGCGCCCAGCGTAATACCCATCTCTTCTTGCCGCAGGTATCGGTAACCGAGACATACAGCGCTGTTGCAAATAGCGCCAGCAGCCCGGCACCAATTGCTACCATGACGCGGAACGACCAGTACATCGGAGTAACACGCGGAACGGTATCGTCGGTGGCTTGCTGTATCATTTCAGGCGTGGCCTGACTCACATCTGCAATGTATTTCTTCAACAGCAAACCAAAACCCAGATCCGCTTTATATTTATCGAATTCCGCTTTCAACGCGACGTCCGTGGGATGCTTACGTAACGCCGCTAATGCGGTAACTGCATGCGCACCGTTGATGATGCGTTCACGATTACGTGCCTTGATTTCATAGATACCTGGTATTTCTTTGGTCAGTGAACGCGTGCCAATAATGCCCATAACATAGGGAATTTCGATTGCCCAGTCATTTTTCTGCTGTTTTTCATTGATGCCGGCAACCAAACTGAACGAAGCGGGTGCAGGCTCGGTATGCCACATCGCCTCGATCGCAGCCATCTTGGTATGCTGGTTTTCACCCACGGTATAGCCGGATTCATCCCCCAGCACGATAACCGACAACGCAGATGCAAAACCAAATGCCGCGGCAATACGGAAAGAACGCTTGGCAAATTCGACGTCACGGCCTTTGAGCAGATACCATGAGGAAATCCCCAGCACAAATACCGATGCCGTCACATAACCGGCACTGACGGTATGCACGAACTTGGCTTGCGCCTGCGGGTTGAAGATCACATCCCAGAAGTCAGTCATCTCCATACGCATGGTAATAAACGAGAACTCGGAACCCACAGGGTTGTTCATCCAGCCATTCGCCACCAGTATCCACAAGGCTGATAAATTAGACCCCAGCGCCATCAACATGGTCACCAACAAATGTTTATGCTTGGACAACTTGTCCCAGCCAAAAAAGAACAAACCGATGAAAGTAGACTCCAGGAAGAATGCCATCAGCCCCTCTATCGCCAGCGGCGCTCCGAAAATGTCGCCGACATAATGCGAGTAATACGCCCAGTTGGTGCCGAACTGAAACTCCAGGGTGATCCCCGTCGTCACCCCCAGCGCAAAATTGATACCAAATAATTTACCCCAGAATTTGGTCATATCCTGATATACCTGCTTGCCGGTAATCACGTAAGTGGACTCCATGATTACCAATAGAAAGGTCATTCCCAGGGTCAACGGTACAAATAAAAAGTGATACAGCGCAACGATTGCAAACTGTAGTCGTGAGGCATCGACCAACTCTGTACTAATCATCTTGATGACTCCTAGGGGCGGGTGGGGTAACAGCAGGTTGAGTGACAGTTGGCGGCTTGCTGACCAGGGCAGTACTGACTTGATCTGCGTTCAAAGGCGGGTGCGCGACGACGGGCCGAAAGAACACCCACCAGATCGCAAAAATTGCGATTATTTTCACAATCAGGATCAGCAGTAGCTCTCTGCCTAAAGAATTGTTCCAAATCGTACGCATGTTGACCAACCTTTCCGGAACTTCAAATCCGAACCATAGCCAGATGCTGGCAAGGCTACTGTTGCAGCAGATGGCGCAGCCCTAAGAAGTCTCACCACTATACTCGCCCCTATGACCATGAGGTGAATCCTGCCCACTTAAATCCAGCACAAACAGCAGACTTGTTGCCCGTTTTGCAGCATTTAACAAAATACAGGTCTGATTGAGTGGGTAGTGCCTTTACCCTGCTGCAGTCGTATTACTCGGTGAATCGGGGATAGGCCAAGAACTGGCAGTTAGGCGGCGCGTGCAGCAACCATCGACATCAAGGCCCTGTTATTCAGGTTGATGCTCCGGCGTTACCAAAAGCCTGGTTGGAAGAAAAACTGTTGGACTACGAGAAAGACGCTTTCTCGGGTACGAAGCAGACTCCGTTAATAACGACTGCTTAAGTCGGTGCCTGATAAAAGCTAATACGATTTCGGCCCTCAGCTTTTGCCTGATACATGGCCAAGTCTGCCCGGGTAAGTATATCGTTCTGCCCGGTCTCGTCATTTAAGAACAGCGCAACGCCGATACTGGATGTGCAATGATGCTCGATGACGGCCTCCGCTTTGCCTTCGGTCTGGTAGCGCAGCACATACGCTTCACCTAAAGCCATGCGGATCTTTTCTGCGATGATTCCGACCTGCTTGATGGATTCCGTTTTATCCACATCCAGCTCACTGATCATCACCACGAACTCATCACCGCCGAAACGGGCCACCGTGTCCATCGCCCGCATGCAATTACTGATACGCTGCGCGGCTTCGACCAGTAATAAATCGCCAACAGCATGCCCGTATTTATCATTGAGTGGCTTGAAATTATCCAGATCCAGGAACATCAACGCACCAAAACGCCCAGTACGACTGCTGGCAGATATCGCCTGCGCCAGACGATCTTCCAGCATGCGCCGGTTTGGTAGCTTGGTCAGCGTGTCGTAGAACGCCAAGGTGCGCAATTGCAGCGTAGCTTCATCAATACGCTGCTGCAATATCCCGCGCTCATGCTGCAATTGTGCCGCCATATCATTAATGCCCTGCGCCAGGGTATGCAATTCACTGATATCGCTGCTGACCACAACCCGCGTACCCAGATTACCCGAGCCAATCGCATGCACTGCATCACTCAACTTGCCTATCGGATACGTTATGCGACGACTGCCGCGATAAACCGCATAGAAAGTGATCACCAGAAACAACAATGTCGGCAACACCGTGACTAGCAACAAACGCTGTTTCAACTTCTGCGTATGTGCCCAGCCCATTTTAACGATGACGGCGCCCAGCTGGGTTACCGCAGGCCGGGCTTCAAGCTCGTCAAGCGCAACCTGAGTCGAATTAATCGGCTGATAGATCAGCAGACTGTCGCTACTGTTATGAATGGGTGACTGCGAATTCACCAGCGCACTCATTTTCGTCACGCTTGCAGCCGAAGGCAGTACTATCTCGTTTGCATCTCCTCTTTCCGGCAACGCTGCATCACGCTCCTTACCCCCGGTAACGTTATGCACTTCAACCAAGGGTACGCCTGCTGCATTTTGGATAATGACGCCGCTCACGTCAGCCTGCATCAGCACACCCTGCGCAATATTTTTAAGGAATAACTGGTTATTGGAATACACCCCGTATTCACTGCTGGAAGCAAGCTGATGGGCAATCAGATTGCCGCGCACCAGCAAATCCCGATTCAGGTCCTTGAAACGATCTTGCAGGAAAAAAACCTCCATGCTGATTGCCATGATCAGCAACGGCGCCAGCGTCAGCCAGGCGACGTATTTGCGAATTCCATATCTCGTGCGCATCATCGCATCTTCCTTTTTGCGTTATCCATCTGTGCGCGCAGCGTCTCGGGTGACTGCAACGGTACAGATAAAGTTCGCGCTACTTCCTGATTGACGGCTATCGTGAACGACGATGGATATTGCGCGTCAGGTAACTGGTGAGTCTGGGCAAATGTCAGAACCGCCGCACTGGTTTGCGTGGCAATCTGCTCCGGTGTCGAGAAAATCGCGCACAGCGCGCCCGCATTGACATAGGATTGAGACAGCCCGATTAATGGCACGCCATGCCGGTATGTAGTAAGCAAAATATTGCGGATATTATTACTGCTGTAGATGACACTATCAGGTATGGCAAACAGCACATCATTGTTATCCAGCAAAGCTTCCAGACTGGAAAACAAGGCATCAGGTGCATTCAGCAACTGCAAATTCAACACGCTGCCATTCCGCGATATTTCCTTACTCAATCCGGACAGGTCGAGATGTGTGCCTTGGGAATACAGCAAACCGATCCGGCTGCGATCTGGCAGCACCGCATGCAGAAAATCCGCCTGACGATCCCAGGGCTGATCCAGATAGATCGCCGACATGCCTTTAGCCCGGCGGTGCTTGCTGAGCAACTCCTCGTAACTGTTTCTGGGTAGCATGGTTGCCAGAATCGGCGTGCTGGTTTTTGCAGCCACCCACACTGTGGCTTTGGTCCCTACCGTAACGATCAAATCTGATTGCGGCGTACCGACAGCAAAATCTTCCGCATGTTCCAGCACCGACACATGCAGCGCAGCAGGCAGGCTTTGGGAAAATGTTCGGGAAAAAGACTGGTACGGCGCGGTGTTATCACTCAGCACCAGCAATACGCGCAGATTCTCTGCAAGCGCAGACACAGGCATGAATTGCAGCAGGCATAAGCACGCCAGCAGCGCGTTCCGCCATACGCGCATGCGATTAATATTGAACTGAGGCAGTAAGGAAAACACGACGGTTGAATTGATTCTGAACAACGTAATCCGTATAAGGGGTGCCCGACAAATGCTGCACAACCAGTGCGACTTCACCTCGGTTACCGGCATTATCCAGCTTGAATTGCTTGGCGACCCTCACATCCACACGCCGGGTAAAGGCCTGCAGATCATTCGGTCCGCGATCTATTGGCAACATAGCGCCCTGCTGGTAGTACCCGAGGCTAAGAGCGACGTCATTAGAAAATGTTTTAGAATATAACGCGCTAATCATATGTTTAGGCATAGTACCGCTGTAAGCACTTGCATAGGGTAATTTTACCTCACTGCTCATCAACTGGAACGTATAGTTGAACGTCAGCAGATTATGATCGCCCCACTGATGCTTGGTAGTCACTTCCACACCATGATGTTCGGCATCGAACAAATTCACGAAATTTTTGGGTTCGAGGTCAGTTTCGTAAATAATGTCACGCAGCTGATCCTTATAAACACGGATATCCACGGATGTGCCATATTTCGGGAACTCACCCAGATAGCCGATTTCCCGCGACAAAATCCTTTCCGGCCGTAACCCGCCCTGCGCCAGATAAAAAGTGTAATCGACAGGCGGTGGAAAATGATAGTTGGCGCGTTCTTCATACACTGAAGGGTTACGGTAGGCTTTGGAGATACCAATGCGAAATGTCTGTTTAGCTGTCAGCTTATAAATCAATGCAACGCGCGGCGACAGATTGGTCTGACCAAGGCCGCTGTTCTCCAGCAGAGCGCCGGTATTCAGCAGCCATTTAGGTGTCATGCGCCACTCATCATGCGCAAACAGGGTAGCCGAGTTGACGGTCTGCTCAGTAAGAAACCGGCTGGGTGCCAACGTCCAGTCGCGACGCACCGAAGCCCCCCACACCAGCCGGTTGGTGAGCGAGGTATGGATAGTATGCTGCAGCTCCAGATCGTCTCGCGTATTGGTGTAGCTGTCACTGAGCGGGACAGCCGGTTCCAGCGTATTCAGCACATCCTGATAGATATGGTAGTACTGTAATTTCAGCTCATCCCCGCCCGCCAGGCTGCGCAACCATGTGAGTTGCGCAAAATTTTCATGATTGTGCTTATCGTGCGGCGTATTCGGGCTGCCATTGTTAGTACCATCGCCTCGCGGACCTTCGGTATAACCCAGCTGAAAATCAAAGCTATCCACGCCATTAGGGTGGTAGTTGCTACGCAGATTGAACATGCGCGTCTTGTGGCTATCGTTATTGATATCGTACTGATTGGCATCATAACCGTGATCGCTGCGATACCCGACACTCATACGATAGTCAAGATTGGCACCACGCTTACCCATGCTGACGTTTGCATCGGCAATACCGCCATTGCCTCTGGTAACACTGGCTTTGAATCCTTCAAATGCACCGGCATCACGCGTGATGATATTGATTACACCTTGCGTGGAGTTTCCACCATATGAAGCAGCAGCGGGGCCACGTATGACTTCAATCCGCTCGATGTCATCAATCTGCAGAGGCAAGTCCTCCCAGGCGACAGCACCTATCGGCGGCATGAATACCGAACGGCCATCCACCTGCACCTGCATACGCCGTGCCGAGTCATCGGTAGTGCCGTGATAAGAGACTATCGGCGAGGTACCAGTAAACGCACTGACGTACATACCGGGCACCAACCTGAACAGATCCGGTATGGTGCGGAAACCGGACGCCTTGATCATCGCCCGGTCGATCACTGTCATGGCATTCGGCGCTTCATTCAGCGGCTGCGACAGGCGTGACGCACTCAGCACCACAGGAAATTCTTGCAGATAATCCAGTTCGCTGGGAACATCGGTTGCCCATACAGATTGCGCGCCAGAACACGCCAACAATGCAATTAAGTAACGAAACTCCCGAGATATACCCATAATGACAGCTTGACTCTTTTTATTATCTGACTTGAATTAACTGCAGAGTCTACCTGAGCATATTCGCAACGTATGTAGGCACAAATCTTACTGATTTTCCAGTATTTTTTACCACCAACGCCAAGCAGGATAAATATTGCCAAGCCAGGAATTGCATGCTGCGGCAGAGGATAAAAACTGGCAACCGCACTGCCGCAGTTGCCAGCCTGTCATTAATGCTGAAATACCAGGGTAAAGTTGACCGGTACAGCCAGAGAAATCTCGGACAATCCTGCAATTTCCCGCAACTTGTCGATCCCGGCAGCCAGATCATACTGATCCGCATTAATGATAATTGGCGATTTGGTCACCACCTGCAAGCGGTCATGCTTAAGTCTAACCATACGCAATGTCGCTTTGGCATCCTGCGTTTTACCATGCATGGCAAGCTTGCCATTCACCGCCATATCCAGATAATCACCGACTTTGAGCGCGCTTACTTTGCTTAAATCGACTTGACCGTCAAACTCGGCAACTGGGAATTGCGCGATTTCAAACAGCATGGTCTTGACCCGTTCATTGCGAATCGGAATCTGTGTTTCCACGCTGGACAAATCGATCACCAGATGAATATTCCCCGCATCGCTGACTTCTCCGCTGAGCTTCTGGAATTGATGCACTTCAGCGATATTGGCTTTCTTGACGCTGATAAAGTTCAAATTGGAAGCATTATTATCAAGCTTCCATTGCGCATAGGCCGGTGAGGCCAGCATTGCGACAACAAGACTACTGATCAGGCTGAATTGCTGGATACGGTTCATGTCCACTCCCACTGTAAAAGTTTATCTTACAAACCTTCGCGTATAGTAAACACAAATATAATCAACAGCAACAGCTTTAATCAGGCGCGCCAATAAGAACAAACGCGCCTGTTATCAAGCCTAAAACATCCAGCCCACCCCAAGGTTGAAGCGGTCTTTCAACGGATCCGTTTTATAGTTCTGCCAGTCTGCCTTGAATACCACTTCACGACTGAGATTGAAATTGGCGCCCAGCGTTGTCACTGTCTCATCGTTCAATGGATTGGCCGTATATCCAGCATCAACACTAGCCTGAGTGTTAAATCGCTCATAACGCACAAACGGTGTCAGCCGCATCTCGTCTTTGCGCCATACGTGGTAAGCCAGTTGGCCATACCAGCCGTAAAAAGACTTTGGCGCGGCATCTTTACCATCACCAGGCACAATAACAGCCGCATCATTAATGGCTTGGGTATCACCAAGAGTACCGCGCGCATACAGGGCCTGCATCTCCAGATTGCCTACGCTGTATTTGCCGTGAATATCCCACAACGTCAATCGCGCATTTTTACCTTGCAAAGCCGGACTGGTTATATCACTCACGCCATTCTGCGCAGTGTTGCCGGTAAACACGCCACCGCCCAGCAGCCAGCCTGGCTGACGATAATTCAGTCCGGCATACAGCGCCAGATTATTTGCCGCTGCCTGACTGGCTTCGCCATGCATGTCCTTGATGCCATACGCCGCATTACCCGCATATTTAGTGGCATCAAAACCACTGGAAATACCCGCGTTATATTCCAGTGAACTATCCAGCAACTTGCCCTGCAGCCCTAGCCCTGCCTCGCGCCAGGTCGTAGGGATGATGCGCGTTTCCACTTCATTTCGGAATACGCCGTAATAGGTGGGTGGCTCGTGGGTTTCATTCAGGATACCCAGCGGCATCAACATCAAGCCGGCACGTAAATTAACCTTGGGCAGCAGGTTGTATTCGATGTAAGCCTGCTCAATCTCCGCTTCACCCTTATCACCTGCGCTGGCAATAGCGTGCTCAATCTCGAATTCGGAATACATGCGCAAACGATCATTGAAACGATGCCCAAAAAACAGCACAAAACGATTAAGATCAATCTGATCCTTGACCGAGCCGTCTTTATAATTGCTATAAGCCACTTCGCCATAGCCGCCGATACTCGTATCGTTGCTGGTTTCAGGCACAGCGTCAGCCACCGCCGCCTTAACAGCAGTATCGACTTGCTGCATGCGCGCAGCCTTCTCTTCAGCCAACTGCTGTTTCAATGCCTGCATTTCCTGCTGCAACTGCTCCAGCTTTTGCTCCAGCGTTGCTGTCGTCGCATCTGCATGCGCATTAAAAGACAGTGTTAACAGTGCAGTCAGCACACTGAGTTTAAATTTATTGGCTTGCATGGAATTTCCCTTGATCTATAAAAATTGGGTGAGACGGGGCATTTGTTGCCATTATTGGCGCTTAAGGCGTCTCTGATGTGTGTGCCACCGGATTAAATACAGTGACAGCGCGGCGCCGGCCCCGCCAGATGTGCACGATCAGCATCAGCGGCAGCAACAGGCCAACGATCCAGTGCAGCAGCGGCAACCAGGCTTCGTTGTCATCGCTGCTGAAGTAATACAGCGCATACCCCGTCAGTGCCAGCCACAGAAATAGCGCTTCCATGGCGAAACCGGTCAGGCGATTCTTTTTTAGATGCCAGGCCCGGCGGGCATGGATAGGCAGCACCGAACCGATAGCAACCAGTACTGCAAATCCCATCAGGCCATGCAAGCGCAACCACCAGATTTCCAATGGATTAGGCGCATCACCGAAATCACCCGCCACACGCAGGTAATAATGGAAACCCAGCCAGGCCAGACCCGATAGCCAAAGCAGCGTAACGACAGCATACAAGGCATATTTATGCGGTTTGGCAAAGCGTATAGGGAGCGGTAAATGCTGATATTTCATGATATGACCCGAGTTTGCCAGCTGGCAGGATTAAGACGTGAGGTATCAAATACCCGACAGCCGCCCGTTGCAACATCCGGCACCAGCATCACCGCGCGAGCCTCGAACTGCCCCAGCAATGCCACTGCGCGCTCAGGGTCAGCATGAACGACCTTGGTTAATGCATCCGCCGTCATACAGTCATTCGCCAATACGGTAACGCTACGCTGCACACCGGCTGCGCTGCGTGTATGAGGATTAATCAAGGGTGTAACCATGCGCCCCTGATAGCGGCGCTGAGTGTAGTAGCCAGCCGAAGTTGCTGCAGCACCTTGTTTCAGCTCAACAATAGGCAGCATCTGTTCAGGCACGGCAGGATGACGCACATGGACAATTTGCGCATGCTCGCCAAACACCCGCAAATCACCACCCGCATTAACCCGACCACTGGCCATGCCCGCAGCCTGCAACACGGCGATTGCCCTATCCACGGCATAACCTTTAGCAATACCGGAAACATCTATGCGTAACCGGCGCTTAAGCTGAACCTGATGATCCGGCAGCAAAGCCACATGCTGCCAGTTACCCTGTCCGGAAATACGGGGAAATCCCGCGTGACGTGGCAAAAATCCCAGTTTGGTCAATGTTGGCGCCACAGTAATATCAAACAACCCATCACTTGCAGCAGAGAATTTTTCCGCTGCTGCCAGCACCGCCCATGTGGCTGGCGCCACGGCAACCGGACTTACAAAGCCATCCCGATTGATACGGGAAATATCCGAGTCCGCCAACTGGTAACTCATCAATTGATGCACCCGCTCAACCTCGGCAAACGCAGCCGAAATAGCCATTTGCACAGCATCGGCATTCTCACCATGCGCAGCTATTTCTACGAACGTGCCGAGTAATGGGCGTGCGCGTACGCACTCCACGAGCTCGGGTGATGCTGAGTGCTGGCTGCCGGCTAAAGTCATTTAAGTACCGTCGCGTAAGTCGCCAACAGCCGCTTGACGCCGTCCGTAAGATGCTTGCACGACAGCGTCGCGCCACTGATATTCTTGATATCCTCATCCAGCTTCAAGGTATCGCCCGCTTTCTTGCCGGTAAACTGAGCACGCCATTTCGCATTATTCACTTCGCTGCCATGAGTTTCACGGTAATCAAGTATCTCTACCCCCTTGACCGCGCCATCCATACCCAGCGCCACGGCGTAAGTTATAAACTCATGCTTGCCATAGACCTCATCCAGCAAAAACCAGCCGCTCGGCTTACCGCCCTGGATCGCACGCCAGGCTTTGATTTCAGCAACCCGGACGCGCACACCCGAGCTGGCCTCAATCGCGCTTTTCTGCTCAGCAGTCAATTGTATGGTGCGGGCTTCAAACCCTTCCGCAGCCGGAAACAGCACTTTCTGCGCCTGTTCCACATTCATGTACTGCACTGCATATGCCGGCGCGGAAGCAACAGCAGGGATAATCAATGCAGGCACCATTAACCAGCGGTCATAATTGCTCATGTCTATTCCTTAAAAATTGAATCCAACTTTCACCCGAAATTCCTGCTTGGTTTTTTCTATCAAATGCAAACTCGTATCCGTTTGCCCAGGATAAGTCTCGAATCCGCCACCCGCCAGTTGCGGCAACCAGGTCGCGGTAAACCACCAGTCTTTCGCGCCATAATGCACGTTAGGGCCGGCCTGCACTGACCATCGTTCGCGGCCTACCTGGGTTTCGTATTCAGAGTCATACATCATCTCCGCGCCCACAAACCAGTTTGGCGCGACACGATAGGAAAGCCCTGTACCCGCCAATATGCCTATCTCCATTTCTGGCGTAGTCGGCCACTGCTCCTCCGTCAAGTTCGCCCCGGCTATCGGCAAGCGTACTGCGTATGTTGACTCCAGCCCCACGTTACCTACCCAAACCAGCTGATCATCGAGAAAGTTTTTTTGTGCCAGCAACCACGCTTCAACCTGATAGGCATCCTTCTTCTGCCCGGAAGTCCTATCCAGTCGTTTATACGCACCGGACACATAAGCAGCCAAACCGAAATCATCTTTCGCCGGGCTGAGGAAGTTATATTTGGCTGACAACTCAACGCCCGATAACTGCATACCCGTATTAATGTCTGCCGGGATATAGCCATCAATCTGCAAACCCTGCGATTTCACAGCCTGTCCAAGAAGATAGGCTGCACCGGTAAAACGATCTGTGAAACCATGCTCCAATTCTGTTTTGCTGTCATACGCAGTGTATTCACCCATCCCTTTATCCCAGCGTCGGGTCAAATGCTGTACCACCTCGTTCGCACCTTTAGGCAAGGTTTCCGCACCTCTCAGATAACCGAACAGTGCTTCATCAGCTTGCGCCGTGCCTGCAGTTGCCATAAACACCGTTCCCAACATCATCACTTTATTCAATTTCGACATCATCCAGCCCCTATCAAGTAGTCAAGTTATTTATTGGCTGGCTTGCTCAAACATGAGCTGGCTGGCTATCTGTAAAGCTCAAATCATTTCGTCAATATCAATTTGCCATTGCGCGTACGGCGCAAACGATATTGCTCGCCATTGTGTGTAATTAACACCTCATCACCCTTACTGAATAACCGCTCACTGGGTATAGGCGATCCATCATTCAGCCGTACATGAGGAACTTCAGTATTGCTTGTCGCATGTGTAGTTTGATATGTCATCACTAATCTGTTTGATTTTGCAATTGAGAATGATTCGCATTATATACGTAAACAAAAATTATGCAACAGGGTATATCCAAAAATCAATTCAGCAGGCGAGCAATGCAGAAAATAAACGTACGAATGCCAAGCGCGGGATATAGTCTATTTAAAAGGAAAGGTATTACGAAGGGGTGAGATATTTGCTACTTAGCCATGAATATTGCCAAATTTAATAATTTGGCAATATTATGCATGTATGTTGGCGGAGTGGACGGGACTCGAACCCGCGACCCCCGGCGTGACAGGCCGGTATTCTAACCAACTGAACTACCACTCCTGAATCTAACCTGACGGTTAGAAAATAAACGGGTTGCATCGCTGCAACCCGTAAGATTGGCGTCCCCAACGAGATTCGAACTCGTGTTATCGCCGTGAAAGGGCGGTGTCCTAGGCCTCTAGACGATGGGGACAGAGGTAAAACTCAAGCTGCGCATTATAACAGCTTTTTACTTCTTTGAAAACTGGGTAATGGTAACTCCAGTCAACAAACCTGCAAAACCTGCAGGAATAATAGCGATCCAGATACTGGCCTCACCATATTTAACCAAATCAATAAAACCAAAAATCAAACCGAATATGCTCATCAGCAATCCGATCCAAATCATGATTACGCCAACTTTATGCATCTGCTGACCCAAGTTATTAACCAGTTAGCAAACTCACTAACCAATTGATTTGGTTTAATTTCCACACATACCCACTAGCCTTGTTAAGCGCTGCGCGTCTTGTCGAAGGCCCGAATTGTACCAGCTAAAACCCGCCTGTCAAGCGCAAATGTCAGCACAAAATCAAGCACGACACACACTGCAGATTTAAGCCCGTAAATACAGAACGTTACCAACAGCGCTGGCAAAACCGCTACACATCATTTTCATCAATAATGACCGAACCATCCGCTCCCCAATTCACTTTGGTAATACCGGGACTCTCCTCTTCAAGTCGTCGCAATGCCAATTCCTGCTTGGATAACTGCCCCTGCTGCATACGTACAATATCCGCCAGCCGCTGATTTTCCATGAGCAGCTTTCTAAATGAAAGCGCCTGCGAAATAGCAAACTTCAAATCATAGTCGTTCCACGGTTTGCTGATAAAACGGTAAATTTCAGCTTCATTGATAGCCTCCATTAAGCCCGCAAAATCAGCATAGCCACTCAACACCATGCGGGCAGCATTGGGCTGGATTTTCCTGAAGGCCTTGAGAAATTCGACGCCTCCCATTTCCGGCATACGATAATCTGAAATCACCAGATCAAAAGCAGCCACTTCTGCTCGCCGCAATGCATCCGATGGCGAATCAAATATCTCAACCGATAACTCAACTGACTCGCCCTCTATTTCAACACCACCCATCAATACGCGACGTAACGCGTTTAATATGTTTTTTTCATCATCCACGAGCATGATACGGTTCACATCAATCCCCTTTTTTTGCGTAAATCCAAATCGTAAATAATTGGTTTTCAAGCCGCTCGAAATTCTTGATTTGACCGATCAACTGCGCATCCAGAACATAATCCTTGGAGAGCAGCAAATTACCGTTATTACCCATCATATCTCTGGACAACTTCATACCTGCTTGCAGCTGCCCCGAGCTCAACATGATTTCGGGCCTGGTTTCTGCCGATTCAGCTACGGGTTTTGCCATCTTGCCAAGAAACGCATCAACCACAGTCGGATCATAACGATTACCGCGCCCTTCCTGAATATATGCCAGCGCTTCATTTTGATTCAAACGCTTATTCACTATGGTACCAAGCTGCACCGCATCATAGTCATTAGCAACCGCAAGAATCCGGGCGCCTAGAGGAATAGCCAACCCCGCCAATTTATCCGGATACCCCAAGCCGTCAAACCGCTCATGGTGCCCACGAATAAACTTCGCCGCACCATGCAACTGTTCCAACGCCATCAGCGCTGCTTCCCCCTTGGCTGGATGCTTTACAACTTCCGTCCTCTCCTCACTGGTCAGGCTGGAAAAAGATTTCTCCATTAAACGATCCGGCAATCCAATTTTGCCCACATCGTGCAACAACGCCGCTAAAAAAACATCCTGCACTTCAGCGTCCTTCATACCCAGACGCTGGGCCAGCGTCCTGGCAAGATCGGCAACCCGTCGCGAGTGCCCGGCCATTCGGCCTTCACGCATTTCAATCAAATTGGAGAATACACGGATAGAAGTAATGAAACTCTTTTTTAACTTCTCATGCGAAACTTCGAGAAAACCCATAGTCTGACGGACTTCTTCAGTGCGCGCCTTGACCCGGTCTTCCAATGTTGCATTGAGATTTTTTAATTCTTCATTCTGCTTGAGCGTCAGCGCTTCCAGACGGGTTTTTTCCCGCTCAAGCAGCTTGGTTTCCAACGCCTGCCTCACCGTCAGGGTAATATCATTATCTTCCCAGGGCTTGGAGATATACCGATATATCCGCCCTTTATTAATGGCATCAATAGTTGCACCGATTTCAGCATAACCGGTCAATAGTATCCGTACCGTATCCGGCCAGCCGTCCCTGACTTTTTCAAGAAATTCCGCCCCATTCATTTCAGGCATACGCATATCGGATATCACCAGATCTACGGTTTCACGCGCCATGATCTCCAGTCCTGCAGCACCACCTTCGGCAGTAAATATCCGGTATCCGAATGGTCGAAATAACCGTTTCAAGGCGGAAAGAATGTTAGCCTCATCATCCACAAACAACAGGGTTATGATTTCTTCCGGTTTGGCTTGCGGCAGTGCTGCGGATTGCATTTCGTTCATTTTTTCATCCATAATTCAACGCTCAGCCTACAGGGGTAACAACACCCTCCACAAAAACACCCACGCCCAATTTGGCTGCTACACGATACACCCATGCTCCTGGAGAGGATCACTGTTCAACAGGCAAACTCACTCTGAATGTCGTGCCTTTACCAACTTCACTTTGCACTTCTATCCTGCCATGGTGTTTCTTCATAATTCCATACGCCATTGACAGCCCCAACCCGGTCCCTTTTCCTATCGGCTTGGTAGTGAAAAAAGGATCAAATATCCGTTTCAGATTTTCCGGAGCGATCCCTTTTCCGGTATCGCTTACTTCGACCCATACCTCTTGCCCCTGTTGCCCGGTTCGAATAGTAATCGTGCCACGCTCTTCAATAGCATGAGCCGCATTGACCAGCAAATTCATAAATACCTGATTAAGCTGCGAAGACAGGCATTTCACTTCTGGAATATTGCCATACTCCTTGATCACTTCCGCCTTATATTTAATCTCGTTACTGACAATATTGAGCGTAGTATCGATGCCTCTCTGCAAGTCTGCCAGCTCCCACTCCTCAGTCACATCAACATGGGAAAAGTCTTTCAGGTCCTGCACTATTTTTTTAACGCGGGTGATACCGTCTTTTGATTCACCCATCAAGGCGGGCAGGTCTTCCTTTAAAAACGGCAAATCGAGTTTCTGTTTGGCCAACTGCAAACGCGCCAGTACGTCCCCATCAGTAATTGCGCTTTCAGCTAACTCATAGTTATCAACAATTTCAAACAAATTTTCCAGATATTTTTCCAGCGTCCCCAGATTGGAGTAGACAAAGCCGATAGGATTATTAATCTCATGCGCGACACCCGCCGCAAGCTGACCGACTGACGCCATTTTCTCCGACTGCATCAATTGACTCTGCGCTGCTTCCAGTTGCTCTATCAACACCTGCTGCTTCAATTGTTCTGCATGCAATGAGCGGTTACTCTGTTCCAGCGCTCTTAACAGATCCAGCCTTTCCAGCACGCGGGTCACATCGGGCAACAATTGCTCAAGCATAGTCAGGTCATCGCGAGAAAAAACACCTTCCCCCTCCCTGCCCAGCATAACGAATACGCCAACTGCCTTACCGCGTATGAAAACCGGCGCTACCAGCATAGGATTAGCCAGAATAGCTGGCATACTGCCGCTCGTCCCCTGGTTACTAACGACACCGGTGCCAGCACAGGCAGCGCGCAAGATATCGTGGAACACACTCGATTGTTTCAGTTCAGTTAACAGCGCTTCATTTGCTCCCGGACTTACCAAGCTTCTCGGGACACCCGCTCCGTCAAGCGACACATAAATCCCCACACGTGCCCCTGTAGCATCCTGCAAATCAACCAGCACATCCTCGAAAAACCGCTTGATATCACTTGATGTTTTTACCAGCTTGTCAGCCTGACTCAAACGCTCCTGAACATCCGCCATCACCACCATGCGGATACTGCCTGCTGCCAGACTATTCGCCTCCTGATTACTCACATCAAACCTGGCAGCAAGGCGTTCAAGCAACCGGTTAATGCTTTCCACCAGCACTATTGCCGCTTCATCTGCATCCGGCGGCAGGGGCACCGCCTGATGGAAATCACTGATTGCGTCAATCGTCATGATCAATGGATTATCACCAGGCATGTTCGGCATAAAAATCTGACTCCTGTTTAGCAACATACCAATGAAATATAAACAACATCCAGCGAACCGGTTAAGCATCCACCTGCACTTCTGATGGCACATGCCTGACTGGCAAACATACTCTAAACGTCGTTCCTCTGTCTACTTCGCTTTGCACTTCAATTCGGCCATGGTGTTTATGAATAATGCCATAGGAAAGCGACAAACCCAAACCTGTGCCCTTACCTATCGGTTTAGTGGTGAAAAACGGGTCGAATATTTTTTTAAGATTTTCAGGAGCAATGCCTTTACCTGTATCAGCAATTTCTACCCATACTTCATCATCACCCTGCCGCCCCGTCCGTATCGTGATAGTACCCCGTTCCTCAATAGCATGTACCGCATTGACAAGCAGATTCATGAACACCTGATTCAGCTGTGAAGAAAGGCACTCCACATCAGGTATCTCCTGATATTCTTTCACAACTTGCGCCTTGTATTTGATCTCGTTATTGACGATATTCAAGGTGCTATCTATTCCTTTTATCAAATCAGCCCAGTGCCACTCTTCTGCGGTATCCACATGGGAGAAATCTTTCAGATCCTGCACAATCTTCTTGACCCGGGTTATACCATCCCTGGACTCACTCATTAATGCAGACACATCCTCCTTCAAAAACTCCAGATCAAAATTTTTCTTGGCAGTCTGCAACCCTGCCAATATCCCGACATCGGCGATCATGGGCTCCGCGTGTTCGTACACTTCAACCATGCCAAACAGATCCTTCACATACTTTTCCAAAGTGCCTAGATTGGAATGCACATAACCAATAGGATTATTAATTTCATGCGCCACACCTGCCGCTAATTGACCAATAGAAGCCATTTTTTCCGATTGCAGCAACTGACTTTGGGTTTCCTGAAGCTGGCTATTAAGGGCGGCCACTTCTTCATAACGCCTGATCAACTCACCCTCTGTCCGTTTGCGCTCGGCAATATCACGCACTACAGCGATAAAACGGGCCTCTCCACCGCTGGGATGAATATATTGCAGTAACACCTCGACCGGGATTTCGTGGCCATCCTTGTGCCGATGCGTAGTCTCAAAAGTGATGGCGCTTTGCTGCCCAGACAGCAAAGGCTGCAGAATTTCCCGAAAATCCTCTGGCGTAAATTCGGACTTAAGGTCGAGCGGCGTCATTTGCAAAAGCGCCTCAATAGAATAACCAACCTGACTCGCTGCCCCCCGATTCACATAAATAAATCGCAGCGTATCCGGCGCAAACATGAATACGGAATCATGAGTCTGATCAAGGGTTGCTTTGAATTGATTTAAGGCATCTTCGATCTGCCGACGAGCTTCAATATCAGCTTCCAGAGCTTGCTTAGCCACCACAAGCTCATGCGTGCGTTCGTAGACTATTTGCTCAAGCTCTTCATGGCTGCGTTGCAATAACAATTCTGCACTTTTAGCCGGGGTGATATCTGTGCGTATCGAGATATAACGCTGCGGCAAACCATTGGCATCCACAAAAGGCACTATCGTTGTCTTGACCCAATAGAGACTGCCATCTTTTGCCAAATTGCAAACCTCGCCCTCCCACACCTTGCCACTGGCGATAGTTTTCCACATCGCCGCATAAAACTCCGGTTGATGGCAACCCGACTTCAGCACCCGATGGTTCAGCCCCAGCAACTCATCACGCCCATATTTGCTGATTTCGCAGAACTTGTCATTGACGTAGGTAATAACACCATTGACATCCGCAATACTGACAATAGCGTGCTGATCAAGTGCCGTTTTCTGGAACTGCAACTCAATGTTCGCGGCCTGAATCTGTTCAGCCATCCGGTTGCGCTCAGTCACATCATGGGCGACGCCAAGCACGCCCGTACATTGCCCGGTCTCATCAAAAATTGCCGTGCGCGAAGTGACATATTGCCGAGATACTCCTGAACGATTTGTCAAGGTTTTTTCATGATGAACAGTGCAACGAGTTTCAATTGCTTGCCGATCATCATTTTGACAGACTGCTCCGCTCTCGAACCATATATCATCATCCAGTAAGCCAACCACCTGTTCTGGCATCAATGCAGCAGCCTGTTCGAACTTTTGGTTAGCCCAAACATAACGTGAGTGACTGTTTTTCAACCACACCAGATCAGGAATATTATCCAGCAGGACACGCGCCTCCTGCTCTTTTAACCTCAGATTACCTACCAGCCCGGACATGCGCCGATTAACAAAGTACGCAATCAGCAGACTCAATAAGAAGGCAACGATGCCACTAACCACCATAGAGTAAACGGCACGCTGATAATTCTGCCTGGCTACCTCTGCAGCACTGTGTGTCCGATCAAACTGCAAATCAATAAGCTGTGCCAGCACGCCCAAGGTTTTGTCCTGAGCGGGAACAGCCTGATCTATCAGCAAATTGACTGCGTCACTGTTTTTGCCGTCCAATACCAATTGCAGCACCTGGTCCTGTATCGACGTGGCAATCGCCATGAACTTACGCTGCTGTTCTACCAATAGCTTTTCCTTGCCAACCAGCCCCTGATTGACTTCTTCATTGAATACCGTCATAAAACGCGGGGATAATGCATAGAAACGCTGAATCAATATGTCACGATCAAACACATCTTCAGTAGCAACGATCGACTGCAGCAAAATAATTCTTTCGCGGGCAATGAATTGCATTTTATAAGCCAGTTCAGCTTTTACATTATATTCATTAACAACCTGTTCTAGCTGCTGGTTGATGCTGTGCAATCGCGACAGCCCGAAAGTCACCAGAAAAACCATCAATAACATAACCACCAT
>NZ_BHGL01000033.1:0-116685 GCF_003864975.1 Sulfuriferula thiophila | reverse complement strand
CCCCCCCCCTTATTGCTGTTAGTCATTCGAAACCCTCATTGAAACAGCCCCCTCAGTATTGGCATGCTTCACGGGCAACCAGACCGTAAACGCAGTGCCTTTACCAACCTCGCTTTTCACTTCAATTCGGCCATTATGTTTCTGAATAATGCCGTACGATAAAGACAACCCCAGCCCGGTCCCCTTGCCCACGGGCTTGGTTGTGAAAAACGGATCGAATATCCGCTTCATATTTTCCGGAGCAATGCCCTTCCCCGTATCCGCGATCTCCACCCATACTTCCGTCCCCTGCACTCCGGTACGAATCGCAATTTCGCCCTGATCTTCAATGGCATGCGCAGCATTCACCAGCAAGTTCATAAACACCTGATTCAGTTGTGACGACAGGCACTCCACTTCAGGAATAGCGCCATATTCCCGGATCACTTTCGCCTTATATTTGATCTCGTTATTGACGATATTCAGCGTGCTTTCAATGCCCCCTTTCAGGTCTGCGCTATGCCATTCATCTGTAGCGTCCACGTGAGAAAAATCTTTCAGGTTCTGCACGATCTGTTTGACGCGGGTAATCCCATCTTTTGATTCATGCATCAACTCCCGCAAATCCTCTTTCAGAAATGCCATATCCAGCTGCTCTCTTTTCAACTGCAGCCGTTGCCGCACTTCCGCATCAGATATTGCGTGTTCTGCTTGTTCATAGGCATCCACCATACTGAACACATCCTGCATATACCTTTCCAGCGTGCTCAGGTTGGAATAAACATAACCGATGGGATTATTGATTTCATGTGCCACACCGGCAGCCAATTGACCTATTGAGGCCATTTTTTCCGATTGCAGCAACTGATTCTGAGCCGCTTCCAGCTTTGCGTTTATAAGTCGCAATTCTTCTAGCCGCCGATTCTGATCCAGATGCAACTGCATATTGCCCAGCGCCAGGCTAACCATACTTAACAGCGCCGTACCCTGCTCCAGATCGGCCTCCGAATAGCGGGTGGTGGCATTGGGGCGGTTAACACTGATAGCACCGATAACGCGATCTTCGATTTTCAACGGCCAGCAAATTGCCGAATTGATAGACGTCGAAGCGGCCTCCCGCCCCTCCCTGTTACGCTGGAAACGCACATCATTAGAAATGTCGCCATTCAGCAGCAACGCTTTACCTTCTTGGGCAACCAATCCCAGTACGCCGCTGCCCATTTTCACCAGGCTGCCAACAACCCCATCCGGCAAATCTATACCGGCGACGATGGTGAGATTGACACCATCCGCATCACACAAAGCCAATGAACCACTTCTTCCTTCAAATCCGTCCACGATATGAACAATAATCTGCTGATAAATGGCTGCCGTATTTTCCCGCATGGTTACATCTTGCCCAAGACGGTATAAATCGTAAATCCAGGATAGTTTTGTCATCCGGCCAAAAGCCATACCCCCTCCCTCGCGCTAGCTTGTCAGCAGCAGTTCAGCACTGGCATCAATCTGCTCAGCATCCGGTAAACCTGCCTCAATACTCTCCCATGTCAAGTGCAGATGATCCCGCAAACTGCCCGGCAACTGGCTAATCAACGTTTCACCCGTTATCCCACTTTCAATCAATGCCGCAACATAGACAATACCAGTAACCGGCTCGAACGGAACATGCTCGGGAGTGTGGCAATAGCGGATAGCATGTTCGATGGATGGCGGGAAATTCCAGCGTTTGGCCACCTCTGCGCCAATCTGGGCATGGTCAAACCCCAGCACAGAGCGCTCTAGCGTCAACAAATTCTCACCTGACTGGTTTTGCTGCGTAAGCACGCCCGCAAACTGTGCCTGCATACAGGTATCCAGCACCAGCAGCCCGATATCGTGGAACATGCCCGCGGTAAATGCCATATCCTGATCATGCCTCAGACACTTTGCCAACGCCTTGGCATAAGCCGCTACCCGGAAGCTGCGCCGCCAGTAAGCATGACGGTCAAATTCACTTGCCTCGGCAACTGCAAACGCCTTTACAAAGCCTGTCGACAATACCAGCGAACGAACGCTGTTAAAGCCCATCACGACCACGGCCTCATGTATGGAACTGACCCGGCGTGACAAGCCATAAAATGCGGAATTTACAACACGCAGGATTTTTGCAGTTAACCCCTGATCCTGCTCAATCTTGTGTGCAAGCAGCACACTATCCAGATCAGGATCATTAAAACTGCTGATCACCTCCTGCACCACAACGGGGATAACAGGAAGCTGATGTAACTTGGCGAGAGCTTCGTCCAAACTGACCGCAGTAACCATTTTCGTTTTATCTCCCATAAACACAGTCATTAGAGATCGGGTAACTTTCAGGAAGGCGCACCTGGATCAACCACCAGTACCACCCCCTTCGCATGAGACAGCTCGCCCATCGAATAGCACCAGTAATTAACACTCTGACCGTCTGCCAAACGCACCTGTTTTTTTTCGGCTTGCTTGCAACACTCTCTGGCAGCCACCCCCGTCAACAACTCCGCAGGCAAAACATCACTGGCCATTTCACCCAATAAAGGGCATTCCTCCAAGTTTCCAAATAACTTGTGCGCCATTTGATTCGCAATCGCTATCAGCCCATCGTCACCGATTCCCAATACTGCAACGGGCAGAAAATCCAGAATGTCCTGTGAAATCTGCAAGATATGCAAATTCCGCACAATTTCACCGGTTTTTTCTGCCACACGTCGCTCAAGCTCATGATTAACGTTGGATAACGTATCATTGACTGTCTGCAATTGCTGCGTCAGCCGTGCATTTTCCAGTTTCATTTCATGGTGCTTGAAAGCTTCTTCTACATTCTCCCGCAACAAATCATCTTCCCACGGCTTGGTAAGGAATTTATAAATGGCCCCGCGATTAATCGCATCTGTCACAGAATTAAGATCGGTGTACCCGCTTAGCATAATGCGCACTGTATCTGGATAGAGCTCTTTCACCTTACTCAAAAACTCAGCTCCGGTCATTTCCGGCATCCGCTGGTCTGAAATAATGACCCCTACTTCATGCTGCGCCAACAACTCCAGGCCCGCTTTACCGCTATTTGCTCTCAGAATGTTATAACCATCACGACGCAGCAGCCGCACTAATGCGGAAGCAATATTTTCTTCATCATCCACCAGCAGCAAAGTTCGTTCCATCATACCTCCATCGGTTTAAGCAGATACTCGCTCTGCTGCAGCAAACGCGTCACATTTTCTGCAGATACGGGTTTGCTAAACAAATACCCTTGCATTTCATCGCATTTCATTTCTCTCAGGCACGCCAACTGTTCAACCGTCTCCACACCCTCAGCAATTACTCTTAGCTTAAGCCCGTGCCCCAGCGCGATAATTGCCGTAACTATAGCGACATCATCTTCATCACTGGACAGATTGCGCACAAAAGACTGGTCTATTTTCAACGTATCAATCGGAAAACCTTTCAGATAGCTTAACGACGAATACCCCGTCCCAAAATCATCAATAGAAATTTTTATACCCATATCATGCAGCATCTGCAATACGCCAATCGTACCTTCCATATCCTTCATGACCAGGCTCTCTGTTAGCTCCACCTCCAGACAACCCGAGGCGCAATCGAGTCCGACCTCAGACATAATCGAAGCGATCATTTGCCCCAATCCCGCTTGCCTGAACTGTACCGCAGACAAATTGACCGCCACGCGCAACGGCGGCAATTTTTCTGCCTGCCAAACTTTAATTTGCGCGGCTACGGTACGAAATATCCACTCTCCGACCGGGATAATTAGCCCGCTTTCCTACAGTAATGGTATGAACGCTGCAGGGGGTATCAATCCTTTCTCAGGATGCTGCCAGCGCAACAATGCTTCCACACCAAAAACCCGTCCGCTCCCGAGATCAACTTGTGGCTGATAATGCAGCACAAACTCGTTGCGCTCCAATGCCCGACGCAAACTGCTTTCAAACATGAGTCGCTGCAGCGCGCTTGCATTCATTTGCTCTGTATAAAACTGAAAATTATTTCTGCCTTCAGCTTTCGCGTGGTACATAGCGGTTTCAGCATTTTTGAGCAATTCAGTCGAGTTCACCCCATCCACCGGATAAACACTGATACCGATACTGAATGAAATGAAGATCTCGTCTTTCTCTATTGCAAAGGGAGTTGACAACAGATTCAGGCATGCCTGAGCCTTGTCGCTCACTTCATGAATATCATGGAAACCGCTCATCATGAAGCAAAACTCATCCCCTCCGACCCGCGCAACGGCATCTCCTTTACGCACCACCCCGAGCAGCCTTTCCGCAACAGCACCAAGCACTTTATCGCCGACTGGATGACCCAGCGACTCATTTATTTTTTTAAAAAGATCCAGATCCAGCATCATGACAGCAACCGGAGTTTGAGTGCGTTCAGCCTGTGCCAGAACTTGTTGCAAACGATCTACAAACAAGAAACGGTTCGGCAGATGCGTCGTAACATCATAATTCACGGCTTGCTCGATGCGCCTATTCTTCTCGTCTATCTGCGTTGCCAGCTCTTGATTAATTTGTGCCAGCTGTTGATTGGCAGCTTCAATTTCGTGCGTGAGTCGCGCTCTTTCCTGAGTCAATTCAAACTGCAAAAAAGCTTGATGCACATTGGCGCGCAATATTTCATCATCCCACGGCTTGGTCAGGTATTTATAAATTGCACCCTGGTTGATTGCCGCTTTAACAGAATCAATATCCGCGTATCCGCTCAATACCAAACGCACTGTTTCAGGATAGCGCTCTCTCACTTGCGTCAGCAACTCCACGCCTGTCATTTCCGGCATGCGCTGATCGGTCAATATGACACCCACAGCATGCTCTGCCAACAGGCTCAATGCGATTTTGCCACTATTGGCTGTCAACACGCGATAACCATCCTGCCGCAGCAAACGCACTAGCGATGAGGTGATATTTTCTTCATCATCAACCAACAGCAATGTTCTATTCATCCATCCTCCTGACTTGTCGAATACCTAGCCCCCTTAACACAGAGGTACAAACCAGCATCCAGCCCGAATGTAACTTTACACCCCTATTTCCGGAACAATAACCGAGTATTTTCAGGTGCAATACCTTAATATTAGATATGCAAGCACTAACCCAATTTAGCTTCGACCGTTCGTACAAACAAACGCATCACGATCCAGAACGCGATGTAATCGCTATGCACTAAACAGAACATACATTCAATATTTCGGTATAGGATTGAAAACAATCTCTGCCTATACCCTCCGCTCAACTCACTGATGTATCTGCACCAGTGCAATTAAAAAAGCTACTGCGGCCCCAATACACGCAACAACTCATCAATGGTGGTGAGCCCCTGATTAACCTTATCGCGACCATCCTCAAGCAGCGAGGAAGTACCGATTTTTTTTGCCAGATTGGTAATCTCCAGTATGGTGGCGCCGCTGGCAATCAGATGACGCATCTCATCATTGGGCACCAGCACTTCATACAAACCGAGCCGCCCGCGGTATCCGCTGCCATTGCACTGACTGCAGCCCTTGCCTTTTGATGCGGTAATTTTTTCCGGACTGAACAACGGCCCCAACCTGGCTAGCAACGCCGGTGTAGGCTCTTCCGGTTCGCTGCAATGTATGCAATTTTTCCTGACCAGACGCTGGGCGATTACACCTTCCAGCGCTGTCGCCACCACATAGGGTTTCAGTCCGAGATCGAACAGCCGCGAGATAGTCGCCACCGCCGAATTGGTATGCAGGGTGGAAAACACTAAATGCCCGGTCAACGCAGCATGGAAAGCCACCTCACCGGTTTCAAAATCACGAATCTCGCCGAGCAGAATCACATCCGGATCCTGCCGCAGGATGGCGCGTAACACCGCAGGAAAAGTCAGACCGATTTTTTCCTTGATCAGAACCTGCCCGGCCTGATCCATGTAATACTCGACCGGATCCTCGATAGTGACGTAATTCTTGGTGGGGGTAGCATTGTGCTGCAATAACGCATACAGCGAAGTCGTTTTGCCGCTGCCGGTCGGGCCGGTGGTCAGAATCAGACCCTGCGGCTTGTCTACCATATTCAGCACTTTTTCCAGATCAGACGGCGAAAAGCCCAGTCCGTCCAGACCGACAATCGCTGAATTGCGGTCAAGAATACGCATCACCACTTTTTCCCCATTGATCGTAGGTAAGGTGGAAATGCGCAGATCCACAATCCGCATCGGCGTTTTTACCGTAATACGTCCATCCTGTGGTCTGCGCCGCTCACTGATATCCAGCTCCGACATGACTTTGAGCCGCGATACCAGTGATTGATGCAAATGGTGCGGAATTTGTATCTTGTCTACCAGCACGCCGTCGATGCGATAGCGCACTACCACGCTCTTGGTACGCGGCTGTATATGAATATCGCTGGCCCCCAGCCGGATCGCCTCCAGCATAACGGCATTCACCAGACGAATAGCGGGTGGCTCATCGGTGCCGCGCAGCAGATCTTCCAGCGTTCTGTTATCTTCCTCTTCAATAACAATCTCGATACCTTCGTAGGGATCAGGGCTGGAAACCAGCGTTTCCAGCTCTCTGAAATCAACCCCCTCCCCGACACCATAAACCTCGGCATATTTGGCTTTAATGTCAGCGATATCCGCCATGACCGGCTGTATTTCCAGCCCGGAAACGAAGCGCAGATCATCAATCAGGCCCATATCCATAGGATCTGCCAGCGCCAGCAACAGGCGCTTGCCTTCCAGCCGCAACGGCACCACCAGCTGCCGCTCACAAAAGCTGTGTGGTATCAATGCAGCAACCGCCGGATCGACCTGGAATTCGGCCAGCGACACTTCCTCCATCAGAAACTCTTTACGCATGATGTCGCGTATGGTTTTTTCAGCCACCCAGTCATGTTCCAGCAGCAACTTGATCATCGGCTCCTTGCGCTGCTGCTGTTGCCGGTACAGCTCCTGTACCTGATGATCATTCAGCAAATTACGTTTGTTGAGCATGATGGCAAGTTGACTGCGGTTGGTAACCGTCAGCTTGGACAGCGCAGTGATTTCCTTGGATTTATCCTTGTTATCTTTTTGCAGCGCCTTGTTTTTCTGTATCAGATCATACTGCTCAAGCGCCAACGCCACCGTTATCCGCAGGTCATCATCATTCCAGGGTTTGAGGATGAATTTGTATACCGCCCCTTCGTTGATAGCGCCCATCACCGCACCGGTATCCGCGTGGCCCGTAAGCATGATACGGATCATCTCCGGACGGATAGCCTTGGCTTTTTTCAGCAAATCCGCCCCATTCATGACCGGCATCATGTAATCCGAGATCATCAGCTGGAAGGTTTCCGAACGCAGCAACTCCATGGCTTCCTGGCCATTGGCGGCCGTGGCAATGAAATAGTTTTCCTGACGAAAAACACGCTGCAAGGCCTTCAGCACATTCGGCTCATCATCGACCAGCAGTATCCGGTATTTAGTCGATTTCGCCTGCTCGGATTTCGGCTCCTTATCGGGTGGCGCACCGGTAAACAAGGATGAATAATGGAACATTTGCGTCTCTCTTGGAATAGTTACTTAAATCGAAGCCATGGCAAACAGCCCACACCGATATTACCCTCTCATCGTGGATGATCAGCATTCGCCACAGGCAGATAAATGGTAAATGTCGTTCCTGCACCAAGCTGACTTTCCACCTCGATGTGACCGCCATGAGCTACGATGACATCGCGGCTGACGGTTAGCCCAAGCCCTGTTCCCTGCCCGACGTCGCGGGTCGTATAAAACGGCTCGAAAATACGCGGCAACACCTCTGCGGGGATACCTTTGCCGGTATCGGCAATAGTGACGCTGATTTGCGCATTATCCACTGCTGTGCGTATGCGTATCTTACCCGGCGTAGTCATCGCTTGCGCCGCATTGAGCAGCAGATTCAGCAACACCTGGTTCAACTGACCAGGCAAACAGCGCAATGGTGGCAATTCACCCAACTCCAGCTCCAGATCAGCACGCCCCTGCAACTGGCTGGCAGCCACGTTACAAACCGAACGTAAATTATCGTTGAGGTTAACGATTTCTTCCTCGGCATGATCGACATTGGAAAACCCTTTCAGATCAGCCACAATGCGTGCCACCCGGTCCGCACCTGACACACTCTCCTCAAGCAGCGCGGCAAAATCTTCCAGTACAAAATCAAGATCGGCATCCCGCCAGGCCGCGTTAAGTTGCGCCGACCCTTGCGACTGCATCATGCCTGCCATAGTAGCCAGTTTTTGCACATAAGACTGGGCAGTGCTCAGGTTGCTGCGGATAAAACCGATAGGATTATTGATTTCATGCGCCACCCCGGCAGCCAGCTGACCAACTGAAGCCATCTTTTCTGCCTGATACAACTGCCTCTGCGCTGCATCTATGGTTTTTACCTGCTCCTCGACCCGCTCTTCCAGATGCGCGGCAAGTATTTTGTAGCGGGCTTCCGATTCCTGCAATAAGGTATGCTTACGCTGCAACGCCTCGTAATCTGACTGCACGACTTCGATATGCATTTTGGCCGCCATGAAATAGCGGGCACCGGATTGCAGCAACAACTCCAGCAAAATCACCGCCGCACTCAGTTTGTCAGGCTCGGCGGATGGTGATTCTATATAAGCGATTGTTTCCAGATCATGGCTGAGCGGAGCGCGACTGACATCCCCCTCAAAAGGCAGCGCTATACCCATCACCAGTTCGCCCTGTGTTGACACCAACCGAAATGGCGTACCGAGTATCAGCGTGAGTATCGCTGTCAGTCGCTCCGGCGAAACCCCGGATAGCAGTTCATGCAAGCTCAATTCACTGTCGAAATTTCCAGAACGCAGATCCAAGTCAATCTCCCACCACAGCGCTGATAAAAGCAGGCATATCCATGCCATGAACGTCATCCAGGGCGACCTGCTGATTCAGTATAGGATAAACCGCTTGCAGCAACTGGATGAATGTTTCCTTGATACCCGTTCCGTCCAGTGCAGAAGCCAGCACCAGCGGCCAGGGCGCGGCAGCCCAGCGCGTTTTTATCTCGGATTCAGTAAGGATATTTGGCAGATCACGCTTATTAAATTGCACCACCAGAGGCAGTGTCTCAAAATCAAGCCCTACACGGCTGACATTTTCTTCCAGATTCTGGAATGCTTCGGAATTATTGACACCTTGCGACTGCTGCGAATCCGCGACAAACACCACCCCGTCGGCACGTGACAGCACTGCCTTACGCGTCGCATCGTGGACAACCTGACCGGGAACAGTATATAACTTGAGTTTGATCAGCCACCCTGACGGCGTACGAAACCCCAGCGGCAGCAAATCAAAGAACAGCGTGCGATCATTCTGCGTTTCCAGCGTCATGATCTCGCCTTTTAAATCGGGTGCCAGCATATCATGCAGGCGCATAAGGTTAGAGGTCTTGCCACTCATGGCCGGGCCGTAATAAACCAGCTTTATCGTAATTTTTTTATTGGTTTCGTCAAATTCCGCCATCGCCGCAACCATCCCTTATATCAAGCTGTGCAGACCAACTGGAAACATCCTCTTTTGCAGAATACCTCAAAAAGCGTGCAGAGCTCCACTAATTTTCCAGGCGGATGCGACGTAGAAACATCAAGGCTGTATTGCGATTTGGATATCAGATAGCGTCACCAAACATTGCGACGCGATGAGGCTGAAGACTGACAGAAAGCACAACGCCCCGGTTCAACTGATTTTTCAATCAATCAAACCGAGGCGTTGAGTTAATACTTGGTGGAGGTAAGCGGGATCGAACCGCTGACCTCTTGCATGCCATGCAAGCGCTCTCCCAGCTGAGCTATACCCCCGAAAGACGGCAATTATAGGTGGATTTAACCCCTGTTGTAAACCCTGGCTAGCGAAATAAATAAGAATCCCGTTCGCTTAGCTCACATCCGGCAACAGCTTGAGCGGGTTCAACAAGTTATCCGGATCAAACTGCTGCTTGATCTGGCGCATGATATGCATACTCGCCGCATCGATTTCCATATCCACATACGGCCGCTTTTCGCTGCCGATACCATGCTCGCCTGACAGCGTACCGCCTAGCGCAAGCACTTGAGCGAACAGCGCACGTAACGCCTGCTTGGCCTGCTGCATTTGCACCGCATTGGCCGGATCAACCATGATATTCACATGCAGATTGCCATTGCCGGCATGACCAAAACTGACAATGGGCAGAGCATGTTCAGCAGCGAGGTACTCAATATAAATCACCAGTTCGGCCAGACGCGACACCGGCACGACTACGTCTTCATTGATCTTCAGCGGTGCGATGCACTTAACTGCGTGTGAAAGCGATTTACGCGCCAGCCATAATGCCGCTACCGACTCTTTATCAGTTGCTTGCAGCAGTTCCAGCATACCCTCGCCTGCCAAAGCCTGCTTCAGCGCTTCGACCTGACGCGGCAAATCTGCGCTCACCCCATCCGCCTCAACCATTAGTAGCGCTGCAGTACCCGCGGGCAAATCGGTTGCCGCGCCCGCGGCCTGTATCGCCGTGATTGACTGCCGATCCATGAACTCCAGCGCGCAGGGTACCACGGCCTGATTCATCACCCGCGCAACCGCACGGCACGCATCGGCATTGCTGGCATAACACACACGCAAGGTTGCACGTGCTTCGGGTGCAGGCAGCAGTTTCAACGTCGCTTCGGTAATCAGCGCCAACGTGCCTTCCGAACCAACCAGCAGACGGGTCAAATCCAGCCCCATCACCCCCTTGGTGGTACGACAACCGGTCTGGATCAACTGCCCCGCACCGGTTACCGCGCGCAGTCCGAGCACATAATCGCGCGTTACCCCATATTTCACCGCTCGTGGCCCGGCGGCATTCATCGCCAGGTTGCCGCCGATACGGCAATAAGCAGCACTGCCCGGGTCTGGCGGATAAAACAATCCATGCTCGCGAGCCACTCTATCAATTTCAGAGGTAATGACGCCCGGTTGCACCACCATGTAGCGATCCGCCGCATGCACTTCCAGTATGCGGTTCATGCATTCGAAACTCACTACCACCGATTGCGGCGCAGGCAGCGCCCCGCCGACGTTGCCTGACCCTGCCCCACGCGCAATCAGCACCACACCATGCGTTATCGCCACCTGCATCAGCGCCACGACCTCATCTTGCTCACGAGGAAACAGCACAGCCAGCGGCATGCACGCGCGCGGTGTTTCGTCGTGACTATACAAAACCAGCACATCCGTATCGGTGATGACCTGTTCACGACTGAGTGCCGCCACAAAACCTTGCTCTATTTCTGGGAGTAACATGAACAACCTTTAACTAAATAACTACACAACTGCAAAACAGCATTCTATTACCTGGTTACACCTTGTTACAATTTAAACAGAAATAGAAATATCCAGTTCGTTGATTTTGTTTATCATCACACATCAATAACCCTATTTCTTAATAGCAAGGAGCGCACCATGCACCCCACCAAAACCCTGATCTGCCTTTTAGGCCTGGCTCTTACAGCACCTGCATTTGCCGATTCGACCACTCCGCCCATGGACAGCATAGGTGCCAGACCGCAAATGAACAGCAGCCAGATGTACAGCATGATGATGTCCCGCTTCAATGCATCCGACAAAGACCATAACGGCGCAATCAGCAAAGCCGAGGCCAGCAACATGCCTATGCTGGAAATGCACTTCGACGAAGTTGACACCAACCATGATGGGCAGGTAACCAAAGCTGAAATGCAGGCTGCATTCCAGCAGCAGATGGGCAAACAGGCTCATACCCAACAAAATGGCGCCATGACTCAGTAAACTACACCATGCGTTATTACTGCCTGGGCCTGGCGTTCCTGTTTACCGCTACACTGGCGCAAGCCGCAGGCATGGGCGAAGCTGACGCATGGCATTTACTGGCGCGTACCGGATTCGCGCCCAGCCCTGCAGAGCTATCAACCTATGCCCGACTGAGCCGTAGTGCAGCCGTCGATCAGCTACTGGCTCAAAGCACACAGCAAGCAGTCACTCCTGTTCCAGCAGAACTGGCCGCATACTCGCCTCCGCCGCGCTTGCAGGACGTGTCCGAAGCAGAGAAAAAACAACTGCAACGCCAGCAAGCCCAGTATGGCATGCAACTACGCGCCTGGTGGATGCAGGAAATGGTCGCCACCCCTTCGCCATTAACTGAACACATGACTCTGTTCTGGCACAACCATTTCGTCTCCAGCATGGAGAAAGTCAAATCCCCTGCCCTGATGCTGACGCAAAACCAGTTGCTGCGCCGCGATGCGCTGGGCAATTTTGGCGATATGCTGCATGCCGTTGCCAAAGATCCGGCAATGATCATTTATCTGGATAACCTGCAAAACCGCAAAGCCCAGCCCAACGAAAACTTCGCGCGCGAAGTCATGGAGCTGTTCACCCTCGGTATCGGCAATTACACTGAACAAGACGTCAGGGAAGCTGCCCGCGCCTTCACCGGCTGGAGCCTGGATCGCGATACCGGCACATTCTTGGACCGCCCGTTCCAGCATGATAACGGCGTGAAAACCATACTCGGCCAAACTGGAAATTTCAACGGCGACGATGTGCTGGATATTCTGCTCCAGCAACCCGCTACCGCAGAATTTATCACGCAAAAACTGTGGCGCGATCTGATTTCCGCAAACCCCGACCCGGCTGAAGTAAAACGTTTCGCCGCGACATTCCGCAACCAGCACTACGAAATCCGCCCACTATTGCGTGCGATGCTGCTCAGCGATGCTTTCTGGGCACCCCGACATCGCGGCAACCTGGTCAAATCTCCGGTGGAATTACTGGTCGGCAGCGTACGACAGCTCTCCATCCATCAACTCGACCCACGTGTGCTGGCACTGACCTCGCGCCAGCTCGAACAGGACCTGTTCGCACCGCCCAATGTCAAAGGCTGGCCAGGTAACGACAACTGGATTAACAGCACCACGCTACTCAACCGCAAACAGTTTCTGGATAAACTCACGCGTGGTGCCGATATGCCCGTACCCGAGCAATACATGATGCAGCCACCCACCCCGCAACAACGGCTGGCGCGACTGACCGATCGCAGCATGAACCGTATCGACTACGCGCCCGACAACTGGATCGGCACTCTCGCAACGCATCCGCAAGAACAATACAGACATGCCGAACGGCTGTTACTTGCCAGCACACCTAGCGAACCGGTTGCGTCCGGTTTGCCGCCGGCAGATTACGTCCGCACCTTGTTGCTGGATCCGGTTTATCAACTCAAGTAGCCTGGAGGCAATGACATCATGCTGCGTCGCGATTTTCTTAAAGCCCTTGGCTGTGTCCCACTGATCTGCACAGCGCCCGACCTCGCCATCGCGGCCTCACCGACAGGTCAATACCAGAACTTGCTGATCCTGATCGAATTCAAGGGAGGCAACGACGGTCTGAACATGGCGATACCTTACGCCGATGATGCCTACTACGCCCTGCGCCCGCGCATCGCCATCCCTCGCGACCAGGTTGTGCAACTGGATGAACGCACCGGTCTGCACCCGGCATTGCAAACAATGTTGCCATTATGGCAGGCAGGCGAACTGGCAGTGGTGCAAGGTATAGGCTACCCCGACCCTAACATGTCGCATTTCCGCGCTATTGAAATCTGGGATACGGCTTCTGCCAGCAACGAATACCTGCAGCAGGGCTGGCTCAGCCGCACATTCGCGCAATTCCCGCCGCCTCAAAGCTACATTGCAGAAGGTGTCAGCATAGGCTCCGCCGACCTCGGCCCGCTCGCCGGTGGTGCCCGCGCCATCATCCTCAACAATGCCGACCAGTTCTCGCGCCAGGCCAAACTGGCAGACGATGCGCTGATCCGTTCCGGGAACGCCGCACTGGCGCATATCCTCAAAGTCGAAAACGATATTCAGCACGCCGCGAGCCATCTGAGCGGACACTACACGTTCACGACTGAATTCCCCAAAACCACCTTCGGCAACGCTATTCACACTGCGTCAGAGATCATTGCCAACCAGTCCGGCGTGGCCGTGGTGCGCATTTCGCTGAATGGCTTCGACACTCACACCAACCAGCAACCCACTCAGGCACGCCTGCTTAAGGAGTTCGCAGACGGCGTGGTCGCTCTCAAAGCCGCACTGACCGAGCTCAACCGCTGGGACAGCAGCCTGCTCATGACCTACTCCGAATTCGGTCGCCGCCCGCAAGACAACGCCGGCAACGGCACTGATCACGGCACAACCGCCCCGCATTTCATCATCGGCGGCAAGGTCAAGGGCGGACTGTATGGGAAGCCACCTGCATTGCAGCAACTGGAAAACGGCAACTTGACCTACGGCGTGGATTTTCGTAGCCTGTACAGCACCATCCACGAAAAATGGTGGCGACTTCCTGCCAGCAGCATACCGGGCGGGCACTTTAGCAACCTGAACATCATCCGTACCTGAGCGCCGCATGTCACCCCTGAACTTCCGTCTCGCCAACACTCTGGACATCGAACATATCGCCAACCTGGTCAATTCAGCCTATCGCGGCGACAGCAGCCGGGTCGGCTGGACCACTGAAGCCGATTTACTCGACGGGCAACGCACTGATACCGATGAAATCAGCAGCCTGATTGAATCCGTGAATTCCGTCATTTTGCTGGGCGTGCGCGACAAGGAAATTATCACCTCACTGCATCTGCAACAGGAGGGCCGCCATGCCCACCTCGGCATGTTTGCCATCCAGCCCGGTTTGCAGGGCGCAGGCATTGGCAAACTATGCCTGCAACAAGCCGAAAATCTCGTGCAGCAGCTGTGGGGCGTCACTACCATGCAGATGGCTGTCATCACCCTGCGTCTCGAACTGATCGCCTATTATGAACGGCGCGGCTACCGCAATACCGGCCTGCTCCAACCCTTCCCTACTTCACCCCGATTCGGTATACCTCGCGTTGCCGGCCTGCAACTGACCTTATTAGAAAAATCGTTGAACATTCCGGCTTAAACTCTCTGCTGTTCACCCACCCAAATAATTTTGTGTACGCAAGCGTACCGACCGCGCCGAATCCTGCTGCTAGACTTGCATACATACCTGAAGTCTACATACAATTAATCAGGTTTGACCCTGTGCGAAGTGCAAAAATGACCGATGACGGACTATGATCAGGCTTGCCTGATTAACATACTTCCAGCATCAGTCATGATTCATCAACACCCCACCATGATCAGGAGAAAGCCATGTCCAGCGCCGGTTACCACTTACCTATTGATGATTTGCCCACGCAAACATGCGACATGCATGGTGCAATCGTTACACAGATGGAATCCCTGGTCATCGTGGATGGGCATAACCAGCGTATCGATGCCTATTCAGCGGCGGAACGCCGAGCCTACCTTTCCCCCGGAAAATCCAACCCATACACACCCGCATGATCCAATTTGATCTTCATTTATGGCGGCGTTTCAAAACAATTGCAGCGCCTTACTGGTCCCGCGAAGAAAAGTGGCAGGCCAGAAGCCTGCTGTTCCTGCTGGTGGTGCTATTGCTGGGACAGACCGGATTCGCTGTACTGTTCAACCAGCTCACTGGCGAATTCACTTCGGCGCTGGCAGCAAAAGACGCCGACCGATTCTGGATTGCGATCAAAGAGTGCTTCGCTATCCTGGTTATCGCCGTGCCGATTTATGCGTTTTACTATTATGTGCGCGACAAGCTGGGTATTTACTGGCGGCGCTGGCTGACCCGAAATTTCCTCGGCAGTTATTTCAGCAACCGTGCGTACTATGCGCTGAATGGTAATGCCGAGATCGACAACCCGGATCAGCGTATTGCTGAAGACATCAATACCTTCACCCAGCGTTCACTCTATTTTCTGCTAATCATGATCGGCGCGCTGCTGCAGCTCATGGCCTTCTCTGGTGTGCTCTGGTCGATTTCCACGGATCTGGTGTATTTTTTGATCGTCTATGCGATAGTCGGCACGGCAGTTACTGTACTGGTATTCGGCAAGGTGCTGATCGGGCTTAATTTCTACCAGCTCAGGCGCGAAGCCAATTTCCGTTTCAGCCTGGTACGCATCCGCGAGAATGCCGAAGCCATCGCCTTCTATCGCGGCGAGGAGCAGGAATCACGGCAGGTCAACCAGCATTTCAATGAAGCCTTTACCAATTACAACAAACTCATTAAATCCCAGCTGCATCTGAATCTGTTCCAATATGGCTACAGCTTCCTGACTATCATTCTGCCCAGCGCAATCATCGCCGGACGGGTGCTGTCAGGCGAACTGGAAGTCGGTCGCGCAATTCAGGCGGCGGGTGCGTTTGCAGCGATATTGAGCGCACTGACGGTGATAGTAGACAACTTTGAAAGTTTCAGCCGATTTGCCGCAGGAATAGATCGTCTCGACAGCTTCGCCAAGTACCTCAGCGGCAATAACGCCAATCTACCGCAGGCTGAAGACAGTATCGCGCTGGTTCAGGATTCCCGACTGGTCATCGAAAACCTGACCCTGGAAACACCGAACCACGAACGCACACTGATCAAAGAACTCTCCCTGGCTATCAATCCAGGCGAGGGCGTGCTGATCGTGGGTGCCAGCGGTTGCGGCAAAAGCTCGTTATTGCGTGCCATTGCTGGTCTGTGGCACGCTGGCAGCGGCTGCATCATCCGTCCGGATACCGACGACATGCTGTTTCTGCCGCAACGACCCTACATGTTGCTGGGCAGCCTGCGCAGCCAGCTACTCTATCCGCAGCAGGACAAAGAAATCACGGACGAAGAACTGCTGCAGTTACTGAAACGCGTCAACCTGCCAGACATCGCAGCACGCTCGGGCGGACTGGATGCCGAGCTGGACTGGGCCAAGGTGTTGTCAGTGGGTGAGCAGCAACGCGTGGCTTTTGCACGGGTGCTGCTCGCCGCTCCTAAATACGCCATCCTCGATGAAGCCACCAGCGCGCTGGATATCGATAACGAAGACAATCTGTATCGGCAATTGGCAGGTAGCGCCACCACCATGGTCAGCGTCGGCCATCGCCCTTCCATACTGAAATATCACCCGCAGGTACTGGAACTCGACGGAAATGGCGGGTGGAAGTTATATGCAGCCAAAGATTACTGTTTTGAACAATGACATTACCCCTATAAGCACCAAATAAATCGCTCACACAATAGTAGAATAACATGCATAGAGCGTAACTATAGCTTGAGTTGAAATACTGACTTTTTCCGCAAAATACCCCATAGGTACAGCATATGAAAGTTCTTGTTACCGGCGTCGCACAGCATGATCTGGATACGCTAATCCCTGTACTAACCAAAGCTGGTCACGATATAGAAACCACATCCGATATGCTCAATATGCAAACAGTCCAGCGTGCGCAAGGGTTTGAAGTGGTGGTAACTTTCGTTTGTGATGATTTATCTGCCCCAGTCATCAGCGCATTAGCAGCAGCAGGCGTCAAACTGATTGCCCAGCGCGCAGCGGGTATCGATAATATCGATCTCGCTGCGGCGCATCAGGTAGGAATACAAATTGCCCGTGTTCCTGCCTATTCACCATATGCCGTAGCTGAACAGGCGGTCGCGCTATTGTTATCATTGAATCGACATGTTCATCACGCATACCAACGAGTACTGCATGGCAACTTTTCCCTGCAAGGCTTGATGGGTTTTGATCTGCACGGAAAAACTGTACTGGTGGTCGGCACAGGTCGCATAGGTCAGGCATTTACATGCATCATGCAAGGATTTGGTTGTGTAGTATTAGCATATGACCCGGCCATGCCACTGGCACATAGAATTCCCCAGATTGAATATATAGACGATCTGGCTGACGGCGTTACACGTGCCAGAGTTATTTCGCTGCACTGCCCGCTATTGCCAGAGACCCGACACATCATCAATGCTGCCATCTTAGAAAAGTGCCACCCCAATACCATCCTGATCAATACCAGCCGAGGTGCGGTAGTTGATACGGCCGCGGTGTTAGCCGCACTAAAGCATGGAAAACTGGCTGCTTACGGGGCAGATGTTTACGAAAATGAATCCTGTTTGTTTTTCCGCGATTGTTCAATAAGTGGTTATACAGATGCCTTACTTAAGGAACTGCTGAATATGCCTAATGTGTTACTAACCCCGCATCAGGCATTCTTCACCATTGAAGCACTAGAAGCCATCGCAACCGCGACTGAGCAAAATCTAACAGATTTTTCTGCTGGACGAGGTACTGGAAACTTTCTTTAAATCCCAGAAATATGCATTGGTTGCGTATATCACTACGGTTGATCATTCAGCTGACATGGCGACTGAATCAGTTTATTATTAGCACATACACAACTATAAAAATCCGCGGGGAGCACGCGTTTGAAATATGCCGCCAGCCAATCTTGCCACCACAAAACCAGCCTCATGTTCCTGAGTGTTGCACGACTGCGTGCGTACCCTTTGCTCATAGCCCAACCACGCCATTTGAACTCGCATGAAACATAAAAACTATTTTTTATTCTTTGAAAATATCGGCCTGAGAGGCAAGCTGATACTGGCGCTATTTCTCGGCATAGTGATGATTTCCATATTTTTCGGATGGGTACGAATAAAAACGGAACAGGATCACCTGCAGCAATCTATCAATGTTGCCGGTGCGGGTCGCGCCAAAGCGCTCGCCGCCGGTGCCGCCAATCTGGTTGCGGGCTATGATTATGGCAACCTGGAAGGACTGGCCAAAAACCTGCTGAACCAGCCTGACGTCCTCGCGGTAAGCATTCGCAACATTAATGGCCGCGCCATGGCTGATTTCAGCAAAGCCACACCAGAAAAAGGACTGCGGTTCGATTCGCCTATACAACTGAACAACAAGGAAATTGGACAAGCATCACTCACGGTCTCCACTAAAGCCCTGGAGCAAGCATCTTCAGCAGCAGCACTACGCATCACGATAGAACAGATACTGGGTGGACTGCTGCTGTCATTCATTATTTACTTACTGGTATCAAGGGCAGTTGTAGCGCCTGTGCAGCGTTTAACACGCGCAATGGAATCAGCCGAAACCGACAATGGCAATTTAGGCGAAGCATTGCCGTTTGAATTCAATGACGAAATCGGGAAGATGGTACAGGTTTATAACCGCCTGACAGTCACCTTGTCGGATTACCATGACAAGCTGCACCAGAAGATTGACCTGGCCGATCAGGCGCTGGTAGAAAAAAATAAAGAACTGGAAAAAGCACTTGCCCTGGTTGAGCGCATGGCCACCACCGACAGCCTCACTGAACTACCCAATCGCAGATATTACGACGAAATGATAGCCGTCAGCGTTGCGCAAAATGAACGTTACGGGGAGCCGCTCAGCCTGGTGCTGTTTGATCTGGATAAATTCAAGGATATTAACGACACCCTCGGTCACCCTGCCGGTGATGCAGCGCTCAAACATGTGGCGGCCATCTTGCGCGACCACGCGCGCAAAGCGGATATCCCCGCACGGCTTGGTGGAGATGAATTTGCCATCATCCTGTCCCATGCAGATGAAGCCCTGGCTGAAATTTTCGTCAAAAATCTCAGAGCTGCCCTGGTAGCGCATCCTTTTATATACGAAGACAAGCCTATCCCTTGTACCATCAGCATAGGTATCGCACAATTTGACCCGTCCATGCTCTCTCCGGAAGGTCTGTATTTTGCTGCCGATAAAGCATGTTACGCGTCCAAGCGAGGCGGCCGTAACCGCTATACACTGTATTCACAACTGATAAATAATGAGTAACGAGGATTACATGATTCATAACAAACAACGCATAACAACGACACTGATGGCATTATTGAGCCTCTGCTGGCTACCGGCGGCCGAGGCCAGCGAATCGGTGACCATAGGCTCGGCGGCCATGGACATTCCTGTCGAGATGATCAAACGCTTTGAGCCATTAACACACTACCTCTCTATTACTACCGGCATCGATGTCACTTTCAAGCCGTCGCCTAATTTAGCCGCCGCAATGGAAGACCTGGGTAACAACCAGACTCAAATCAGCTATTTAACTCCGGTTGCCTATCTGGAGGCGCATGAAAAATATCAGGTAGTGCCACTGGTAGCACCTACCGTCAATGGCAAACCCAGTTTCTCTCTGGTTATTGCCGCACGTAATCCCGGCAAGATAAAAACACCCGGCGATTTAAAAGGTAAACGCTTCGCCTTTGGTGACGAAAAAGCATTGTTGCAGAAGGCGGCTGTTGCCAGCATGGGGCTGAAGGCTGAGGATTTTTCGCAAATAGCCTATCTAAAACACTATGACAATATTGCCAAAGCGATTATTGCCGGGGATTTTGATGGCGGCATTTTAAAAGACAGTGTTGCGCTCGAATTTAAAAACAAGGGCATTAAAATCATAGGCACTACACCACCGCTGCCTTCTTATGTTTTCGCTGTCCGCAAAGACACCCCGAAACCAGTAGTGGAAAAACTGAAAGCCGCTTTTCTGAAATTGAAGAAACAAGGTGCTGATGCTGCCATATTGCAGGCATTCGATCACACCTACGATGGCTTTGTTACGGTTGAAGACAAAGACTATGATCCGGTGCGCAAACTGATTGCGCCATTTAAATAACTAACCGCCAATCAGCATCATGATTGCACACAGCGCACACAATTTCTGCCGGCATCTTTTGCCTGATAAAGCGCTTTGTCTGCATTGATCAACAAATGTTTGAACGACGTAGAAGAGGCAGATAGCGTCGCGATACCAATACTGATTGTGCAATTCAGACTGGTTGCATCATTAATTGCGATTTGCAATCCCGCCACGGCCTGACACAAGCGCTCTGCCAGATTGCTGGCAATCACACCATCAGTCTGGGGCAGGATAATGGCAAATTCTTCGCCACCGATACGACCGACAATATCAATATTGCTGCGTACGTATTGCACACACGCTTCCGCAATGGCGCAGATCACCAGATCGCCTGTCATGTGACCCCAGGTGTCGTTTACCAGCTTAAACAGATCAATATCGACTATCAGCAGTGACAGCGGATCACCAAAACGGAGCGCGCGCTGAACTTCACTGGCACCCACTTCCATCAGCTTGCGCCGGTTGGCAACACCGGTAAGCGGATCGCTCGTCGCCAGCGATTGCAGCGTGGCATTCAAGCTCTCCAGCATTGCATTCTGTTCGATAAGCTTGCGGTTGACTTGCGCCAGCTCATCCTCCTTGCATTTTCTGTCATCGATATTAAATGTCACACCAATAAACCGTCGCCCCTCGTTGACGCCATCCCGGTCCATGATTTTGCCATAATTCGCATACCACACCCATGCGCCGGATTTGGCGCGTATCCTGAATTCGCAGCGATACTGCTTAGTAACACCGGTCAAGTGCTCACTGATGGCGGTTTTTAACATCGGGATATCATCGGGGTGGATAATGCTGAACAAATCATCGACGTACCAGGAAGTCTCCTCTGCACTGTAACCGAGTTCGGTAAAGATTTTAGTCACCTTGCAGGGAACATCTCCAGTGACCAGATCGTTTTCCCACAAATCCAGCCCGGCAGCCTCAAGGGCAAGCTCCAGCCGCTCTTTGTAGATATCCTGTTCATCCATGTATGTGTCTATCTCAACCAGGGTAAGGCATCGAGCCGGCATAACCGATTTTGCGCAACAACCCGGCAAACGAGGCCACAACGCCATTAGCTTTGCAGAGCTGAGTAGCAGCGTCGACTTTGATGATACTCACGCGATTGCCGGTACTTTTACCCGAACTCGCATCGAAATATACCGCCAGATCATCCGTCGCATTGGAAAAACCCAAGCCTGTACTTTCGGAGTAATAGCAAATTGAATCCGGTGCGATTATGTCCGGCGCACTGCTCAGACTCGAGTACATAATCAGGTTTTCATTCAGGTTGTAGATGTAATGTGTTTCAGTGCTGTCAGCCTGATCAAGTGTGTTATCCAGACGAATGACACCCGCATCCAGCGAAGCGCTGGTGGTCGACTGCGTCACGGCAGTGATGTAAAAATTGGTAATGACAGGCGTCGTCCCGCGCCCTGTCAGCGCATTGATCTGCGCAGCCACATCGGCCGTCGAAGCAGGCGTTGCCGCGAGCAGCAGATATTGCCCCAGTGCCCACGCCTGCCCCAAGGTACCGGCAATGTAACTTCCTGTCAGCGCATAACCATTGCTCGCATCAGAGGGCCATAGCGCGATGCCGGAAAAGCTGCCAAAAGCAGATACAATGCCTCCTGCCAGCGTTTCAACCTGCGCAGCTGTCGACGCACTCAGCGCGGCAGACTGGATGGCGACTGATGCTTGAGCATCGTTAGCCAATGCACACGGGCTGGCAGCTAGAACAGCGCTGCCGCTATAAGTAGTCTGCGGCAGTTCCGGCACAGCGCGCCCGGCACCGTCACCGTTAACCACCCATTGAATTGCATTACTGGACAAGGCTGCTGCGATGAGCGGCACTATAGAATTGATCGGCCCTATTTCAACCGGAATGACACAACCCGGCGCAGCACCGGTTGTAGCCTGAAAAAGATTGAGGGTATTGGTGATGGCATATTCGATATCAGTCAGCGTGAGACTGTCGGCAGCATCCGGCGAACCCATTAATGCCAGCACACAACAATTAGTCACGCCGTCGTAATCCCGCACCTGTACCGAGCCGCTCCAGCCGGTGCTGGCTAACTCGTTGAGCACACTGACAGCATCCTGATAGCTGCCACCTCCGCCGCTGGCAAGAATGGCGGCCCCTGCAGCAATATATTGGAAATCAGCGAGACTGTATTGGCAAACTGTCATGTTATTTTCTTTCGCAATACACTTACAAAAGCCTCATTTCTGAGTTGATCGTGCTCAGTCTAACATCACTTCTTGCGGATAACCATATAGCTACCAGGGCTTGCAGCATTTGACTTCTGTCGCATCTTTACGCTACAGGAACCGGTCCAGCCGCCTGCGGCTGGCTTTATCCAACTGCTGGATGTCTTCTATCAAAAACTGTACGCCATTACTATCGGCAATCAGCAGTCGCGAGATGGATAAACGGCGAATATCCTCCTCGCCTTTCAGGGTAAATTCGGTATCACCCCGGTCAGTGCTGACTTGCCACACGCTGGGCGTGGCATAGCTGGAAACATGACGGATACTGCGAATCTCCGGCATGAATTCACGACTGGCCAGCGCCGTATCCACCATGACACGCGATGCGGCGTCCAGTTCATTGAGGTGAGACACCCACACCAGCTCATGGCCGCGCATATTCACCAGACTCACCCCTGCTTCCGGCGCACTCATGGGAAACGCACGCACCGGTGTGACTTGTTCATGCACTACGCCATCGGCATCGGTATAGCACAACTGCCCGTAGGCATTGCGGCTAAGCTGTAACGCTATCATCTTCACCCTCACTATCCACTTGCCGTGCCTGCGCTTCGTACAGCTGCGTGTAAGCACCGTTACGCGCCAGCAATTCCTCATGCTTGCCGACCTCGATGATCTTGCCGCGATCCAGCACCACCAGCCGGTCGGCATGGCGCAAGGTGCTCAAGCGGTGCGCCACGGCTATCGTGGTACGCCCGCGCACCAGATTTTCCAGCGCTCCCTGAATTTCACGTTCGGTTTCGGTATCCACCGAAGACGTCGCCTCATCCAGAATCAGGATGCGCGGGTTAATCAGTAGCGCCCGCGCAATGGAAATACGCTGGCGCTCGCCACCGGATAAGGCCTGGCCGCGCTCTCCCACCAGCGAATCATAGCCCTGCGGCAAGCGCAGAATAAAGTCATGCGCATGCGCTGCACGTGCTGCCGCCACGATTTCTTCACGGCTGGCATCGGGTTTACCGTAAGCGATATTTTCGGCAATGGTGCCGAAAAACAGGAACGGCTCCTGCAACACCAGTCCGATATTGCGCCGGTATTCCGAGACCGGTAACGCGCGAATATCGACGCCATCGATCAAAATAGCGCCCTCAGTCACGTCGTAAAAACGGCAGATCAGATTTACCAGCGTGCTCTTGCCGGAACCACTATGCCCGACCAGACCGATCATCTCCCCTGGCGCAATGGTCAGATCCATACCGCGGATAACGCCGCGATTGCCGTAACGGAAGCCGATCTGGTGCAGGGTGATTTCACCGCGTACCGCAGGCAGATGCTGCGGCTGCACAGGTTCCGGCACACTGGAAACATGATCAAGAATATCAAAGATCCGCTTGGCGCCGGCGGCCGCTTTTTGCGTCACCGAAACAATTCGGCTCATGGAATCCAGACGCGCATAAAACCGGCTGATATAGGCCAGAAATGCAGTGAGCACACCGACAGTAATCTGATCATGCGCCACTTGCCAGATACCGAACGCCCACACTATCAGCAACCCGACTTCCGTCAGCAGCGTGACCGTCGGGGTAAACAGCGACCACACCGCGTTGACCTTGTCATTGATCGCCAGATTACGCTCATTGGCATCGCGAAAACGTGCGATCTCACGCTGCTCCTGAGCAAACGCCTTGACCACGCGAATACCGGGGATGGTATCAGTCAGAACATTACTGATCTCTGCCCAGATGCGATCGGCTTTTTCAAAACCGAAACGCAGCTTGTCGCGCACCACATGGATCATCCACACGATGAACGGCAACGGCACCAGTGTGACCAGCGCCAGCCATGGATTGATGGAGATCAGTATCGCCGCCGTCATCACGATCACCAGAACGTCGGTGGCAAATTCAAGCAGATGCAGCGACAAGAAGATGGAAATACGATCGGTCTCGCTACCGACCCGCGCAATCAGATCACCGGTACGCTTGCCGCCATAAAATGCCAGTGACAGCTTGTGCATGTGCTCATAGGTGGTCAGCCGCAAATCCATGCAGATGCGCTCACTGACGCGCGCTAACAGATAGGTGCGCCCCCAGCCCAGCCCCCATGCAAACAGCGCCGAAGCCAGCAACCCAGACAGATACAATGCGACCAGCCCCTGATCAATCGGCTTGCCGTTCTGATAAGGAATCAGAATATTGTCCATTAACGGCATGGTCAGATACGGCGGTACCAGCGTGGCTGCAGTAGCCCCCAGCGTCAACAGAAAACCAAGCAGCAGCAAGCCATTATACGGTTGCGCGAAACGCCACAAGCGCAGCAACGCCCAGGTTGACGGTGCGGATTGCGTGGCTTGCTCGCACAGCGGACACTCTTCTTCGCCTTCAGGCAAAGGTGCGTGGCATTTCACGCACACCGCCAGATGATGCTGCACCGCCTCCTGCCCGCTCATGGTCGCTGCCATTTGCACATCAAATTGTGCAATCAGGCGCTGGGCGGCATTATTATGCGCCAAGGTATAATGCCAGCTCACCACACGACCATGGTCATCATCCAGATCCAGACTCCCGACACCCGCATGGTCACGACGATGTAGAATCATGCCAACACGGTAATCCCAGCTCTGCCAGTCCGATTCGGCATGCGATTTGGCTAACAGACGCTGATTGGTCACGACCAGAATACCCGCCACAAAGTGCAGATTCGCATCCAGGTCCAGCGGCATGCTTGCCAGCACGTGTTCACCAGGCAGGAGTTGAGGCGTTAACGTATCCCGCCAGATTTCGGGGAGGTCAACGGGAATGGCAATAAGAGGATTCGAATTATGGGGCACTTAGAATAATTTGCAGACACAAGTAAACGTAAATTCTACTTGTGCGTTATATAACAGTACAGCACTTTGCTTTCATTTTGCTGAAAGCAATCTGTAATCCTATTACAATATCAATAGAATCACACTACTGAGCCGCCAATGAATAACACAAAACGCGACATGAAGTTTCTCCGCATCATGTCATTGCAGGGCCCTAATATCTGGACCTACCGTCCAGTCCTGGAAGTCTGGGTAGATATAGGCGAACTGGAAGAGTCGCCCTCCAATACTATTCCCGGCTTCACCGACAGACTGATTGCCTGGCTACCCAGCCTGATCGAGCATCGTTGCAGCATCGGTGAACGCGGTGGTTTTATTCAGCGCTTGCGCGATGGCACCTGGCCGGCGCACATTCTCGAACACGTCACGCTGGAACTGCAAAATCTCGCCGGCATGCCTGGCGGCTTTGGCAAAGCACGGGAAATGGACACCCGCGGCGTCTATAAAGTGGTAGTACGAGCCTGGCACGAAGATGTCACCCTCGCCAGCCTGCACCATGCCCGCACACTGATCCTGGCGGCAATGGATGATCGTCCGTTTGACGTAGCCGCCGCCATCGAAGACCTGAGCGACCTGGCGGAATCCAGACTACTGGGCCCCAGCACCCGCAGCATCGTCGATGCCGCAGATGACCGCGATATCCCCTCTATCCGTCTGAATGCGGGCAATCTGGTACAACTGGGCTACGGTGCAGCACAACGCCGCATCTGGACAGCAGAGACCGAACACACCAGCGCCATCGCCGAAACCATCTCCCGCGACAAATCGCTCACCAAACAATTGCTCAAGGATTGCGGCATTCCTATCCCTGAAGGCTATGATGTGGAAAGCCCTGCCGCCGCGTGGGAAGCTGCCGAAGACATCGGCGTGCCGGTCGTGGTCAAACCATGCAGCGGCAATCATGGCCGTGCCGTATTCACCAACCTGACCACGCGTGAAGAAGTTGAAGCTGCCTATCAGGTAGCCCTGGAAGAAGAAAGCGGCGTAATCGTTGAACGCTTTGTGCCGGGCCAGGAGCATCGCCTGCTGGTCATCGGCGGCAAGCTGGTCGCCGCTGCCCGTGGCGAGATCGCCAGCGTAGTCGGCGACGGTCGCTCTACCATCGAACATCTGGTCACTGTGCAGCTCAATGCCGATCCACGCCGCGGCAATACCGAGGATCACCCGCTCAACCCTATCCGCATTGACTCTGCCGCCACCCTGGAACTGGCTCGCCAAGGTTACACCGCCGAATCCGTTCCCGCTGCCGGCACCCACATTGTCATCCAGCGCATCGGCAACGTGGCATTTGACGTAACCGACATTGTTCACCCCAGCACTGCCGCCATGGTCGCTTTGGCCGCCAAGATCGTCGGGCTGGATATCGCCGGTATTGATCTGGTGGTCGAAGACATTTCCCGCCCGGTGCTCGAACAGCGCGGCGCCATTGTTGAAGTCAATGCCGGCCCCGGCCTGCTCATGCACCTCAAGCCGGCTGAAGGTCAGCCGCGCCCGGTCGGGCAAGCCATCGTCGAACACCTGTTCCCGGCAGATGCTAGCGGCCGCATCCCTATTGTTGCCGTATCGGGCAGTACCGACACCACGGCCATCGCCAGACTGATTGCCCATCTGGTATGCCTGAACAACCAGCGCGTCGGCCTCGCCTGCCGCAATGGCATGTTCGTCAACCGGCGTCAGGTGGAAACCGGTAATCGCGCCAATTGGGCCGCCGCGCACAAACTCCTGCTCAACCCTACCGTGGAAACCGCCGTCATCGAAACCAGCGGCCGCGAGCTGTTAAGTGAAGGCCTAGCATTCGACCGTTGCCAGATTGCTGTGCTCAGCGGTATAGACGCCAACGAAGACCTCGCCGAATATGCGATATCCACGGATGAAAAGCGCTATAACGTCTACCGTACCTTGGTCGACGTCGTGTTACCTAATGGCGCAGCCGTGCTCAATGCCGCCGACCCGCAACTGGTCGCAATGCATGATTTGTGCGATGGCGAAGTGCTGTATTTTGCCACCGACGCCAGCCTCCCCGTCATTGCCGAGCACCGCGCCAAACAAGGCCGTGCCGTCATCGTTGACAACGAGGAAATCATACTTGCACATGGCGCAAGCACCACACAGCTCATTTCCCTCGCGCAATTGCCGCCGATGGCCATGGCTACGCATCAGTTACTGGCCGGCATTGCTGCCGCCTGGGCACTGGGTCTGGACTTCGATTTGATTCGTGCCGGCTTGCAGGCTTTTACTGATAACCAAAGCTAGATAAAAACAGGATCAACCCATGGAAGTCTCACGCATTCGCGCCCTACGTGGCCCTAACCTCTGGAGCCGGCACACGGCAATCGAGGCAATCGTACGTTGCGTCACGCTGGAATCGGACCTTGCCCGTCTGCCTGAATTTGAAACCCGGCTACGCGCACGTTTCCCGGAAATTGGCGCACTGCAACCCATAGGTAGCGACGCCCATATCCCCATGGCACACGCACTGGAACTGGTCGCGCTGGAATTGCAGGCACACGCAGGTTGCCCGGTCACATTCAGCCGTACCACGCAAACCGTAGAGCCTGGCGTATATCAGGTCGTGATCGAATACAGTGAAGAAGCCGTCGGCCGCGCAGCGCTGGATTACGCCCTTGCACTCTGCCTCGCCGCTGCCAATGACACCCCGTTCGATGCCCAGCATGCTCTCAATGAATTACGCAATCTCGATGAAGACATCCGTCTGGGTCCTAGCACCGGCTCTATCGTCGAAGCCGCCATCAAACGCGGCATCCCTTACCGGCGTCTGACTGCCGGCAGCATGGTGCAATTCGGCTGGGGCAGCAAACAGCGCCGTATCCTTGCCGCCGAAACCGACACCACCAGCGCAGTCGCTGAAGCCATCGCTCAGGATAAAGACCTGACCAAAAAACTGCTCAATGCCGCCGGCGTACCGGTACCGTTCGGCCGCCCGGTCACCAATGCGGAAGATGCGTGGACAGCCGCACGTGAAATCGGCTGCGCAGTCGCGGTCAAGCCGCAGTTTGGCAATCAGGGCAAGGGTGTTGCGGTCAACCTGGAAACCCGCGAACAAGTCATTGCGGCTTACCACGCTGCTGCCAAAATCAGCACGCCGGTGATCGTCGAACGCTACATCACCGGCCATGATTTCCGCTTGCTGGTTGTGGGCAAAACGCTTGTTGCCGCCGCACGCCGCGACCCGCCGCACGTATTTGGCGACGGCGAGCACAGCATTCGCCAACTGGTGGACATCGTTAACAGCGACAGTCGTCGCGGTGACGGGCATGCCACTGCATTGAGCAAAATCCGCCTCGACGAAATTGCGCTCGCGACCCTGAGCACGCAAGGTTATACCGCCGACAGCATCCCCGAAATTGGCGCGCGCGTTACCCTGCGCAACAACGCCAACCTGAGTACCGGTGGCTCTGCCACCGACGTCACCGACGATGTGCACCCGGAACTGGCAGCCCGTGCGATTGATGCTGCACAAATGATAGGGCTGGATATTTGCGGCGTGGATGTGCTGTGCAACAGCGTACACCAACCGCTGGAAGAACAAGGCGGCGGCATAGTCGAAGTCAACGCCGCCCCCGGCCTGCGCATGCACCTGGCGCCATCATTCGGCAAACCGCGCGATGTCGGTGCTGCGGTGATCAACATGATGTTCGCTGACGGTGAAGACGGACGCATTCCCGTGGTGGCAGTAGCCGGTACCAATGGCAAAACCACCACCGTACGCCTCACCGCACACCTGCTCACCCACAGCGGCCTGCGCGTCGGCATGACCAATTCGGATGGCGTCTATATCGAAAAACAGCGCATCGACACCGGTGACTGCAGCGGCCCGAAAAGCGCGCGCAATGTATTATTCCACCCCGAAGTCGATGCAGCCGTACTGGAAACCGCTCGCGGCGGCGTATTACGCGAAGGCCTCGCCTTCGACCGCTGCAATGTGGCTATCGTCACCAATATCGGCATCGGCGATCATCTGGGCCTGAATTTCATCAACACCACCGAAGAACTGGCCGTAGTCAAACGCGTCATCGTCGAGAACCTCGCCCCGGGCGGCGTCGCTGTGCTCAATGCTGCCGACCCGGTTGTAGTCAAAATGGCCAGCGCCTGCCCGGGCAACGTTACCTTTTTCGCGCAGGACCGGCAAAACCCGGTTATCTCCACCCACTGCGCACGCGGCCTGCGCGTCCTGTTTACCGACGATCAGCACATCGTCGCCCGCGAAGGTGAATTTGAACAACGCATCGCATTGGCAGACATCCCGCTCACTCGCAATGGCAGCATCGGCTTTCAGATCGAAAATGCCATGGGTGCCATCGGCGCAGCATGGGGCCTGGGGCTAGACTGGAACATCATCCGCCTGGGTTTAAACGACTTTATCAATGACGCGCAGACTGCGCCGGGACGCTTCAACGTATTTGATTATCGCGGTGCCACACTGATCGCCGATTACGGTCACAACCCCGATGCCATCCTGGCACTGGTAGCCGCCATCGACCAGATTCCCGCGCAACGCCGCCACGTCGTCATCAGCGGCGCCGGCGACCGTCGCGACGAAGACATCCGCCAGCAAACCGAAATCCTCGGTGCCGCCTTCGACAATGTCATCCTCTATCAGGATCAATGCCAGCGTGGACGAGCTGACGGCGAAGTACTGGCGTTATTGCGCCAGGGCCTCACCAATGCCAGCCGCGCCCAGCAGGTTAGCGAAATCAATGGCGAATTCAATGCCATTGACCATGCACTGTCACAAGTGCAGCCGGGGGATGTATGCCTGATACTGATCGATCAGGTGGAAGAAGCGTTGGCACACATTGCCGGGCGCATCAACGAAAAATAAAAAATCCCGCTCTTCAGCATAAGCCATTAAATCTATATTTTCACCCCATACTACCCCGTAACGGTCAAGCGTTACGGGGTAGTATGGTTTTAAGAAGACCTCATCAGACAACCAGCCTACATATCTCAGATGTGCTATAAGGAGATATTCAAGGATCGAAGATTTTCAGGAATGAATTTGTAAGTTCAGGTACGATTTTCGAATGAGTAACACCTTACTTTATAGAGGGTAAAGCTGTTAACATTAGCTTGTACATTGAAATGCAAATTACCGCCAATGCTCAAGGCTTGGAAAATCTGTACGCTGGGCCAGAGGCCAAATTCAAGAAAGCACCGGCAAAGATAAGGATAAGTTCTAATGCCAGATTATTATGATGCTGCGCAACGTCATTGGGATGATGCGAACCAGCTGTTTTCTCAAGATCGATTACCGAATGCAGACCAGCTGTTTGGTTTGTCAGCTGAATGTGCGTTAAAGGCTATTATGCTTCCTCTTGGTATGTTAATGACAAATGGCAAGCCAATGGACCGGAGACATGGGCATGTAAATGTGCTTTGGGATGAGTTTATTACCTTCGCGAACGGTAAAGGTCAGGCGCGCTATGCAGCAGCCTTGGGTACTACAAATCCTTTTATTAATTGGAATGTTAAGGACAGGTATGAAAATACTACCGTTGTGGATGCTCAAGTTGTTACTGATCATAGAAATGCAGCAGAACTAGCATATGGATGTCTAGCTCAAGCGATTGTGGATGGAGTGGTGTGAGATGAGGCAATCAGAAAACATTCTATTTGGTGATGCATTAGATCTTGCACTCGTGGTCGTGCGTGAATTTGGTACGTCATTGGCTGACGAATTTACTTTGGTTCGTGATTTACGCGGACGAATTCGGGTTGTATTGAAGTCCAAGCCGGAAAATGTAGATAATCTTAAAATGTTTGAGGCGAAGATCTCAACAAGTCTGGGGGTATATGGATTTGGCTCTGGCCGTTCAGTCGTGTTTGCTGATGAATTGAGTGAAAGAGATACTATCTTCGATGATCGGCGATTGTTGCCTAGTCTAAATGGTTTAAACATTTATTTGCTTGATCGCCAAATAATTGGTCAAGACTGGATGCGTAATGCTCTGAATCGCACCACAACCAACCCACGCGTGACTTTTTACGGAATTAAGGGAGGCGTTGGGCGCTCCACCGCACTAGTAAATTGGGCTTGGCATCTCGCCGAGCAAGGTAAGAAAGTTTTGGTATTTGATCTTGATCTCGAATCACCTGGCGCAAGCAGTTCTTTACTACCGACCTCCCATTTACCAGATTTCGGCATCGTCGACTGGTTTGTTGAGGATGGAGTCGGCCAAGCTGATGTTATTGAGGGAGAAATTCTGGGTAAAAGCCCATTAGATCAAGGGTTAGCAGGCGAGATCTATGTTATTTCTGCTTATGGCAGTAAAACAGGTGAATATCTGCCAAAGCTCTCTCGCTGCTACGCCGAATTCAGTGGCAATGCACCCATTTCATGGGCGGAGCGTCTGCAAAGACTAGTCGAACGCATGGAAAGTTTGGTGAACCCCGATGTGGTCATTCTAGATAGTCGCGCGGGTTTACATGATATTGCTGCCGTATTAGCGACACGTATGGATGCGGATACACTTTTGTTTGCCATCAATACTCCTCAAACATGGGACGGTTATTCGCTGCTTTTCAAACATTGGCACAATCACCCTCGTGTGCGGGCATTTCGGTCTCGCTTGCAAATCATTGCAAGCATGGTGCCAGAGACAAACAGGGATGACTATCTGAAGAGCTTCCGGGAGCATGCTTGGGATTTATTCAGGGATCACCTTTATGATTCTGCTGGCCCTGACGATAGCGATGCATTCTCTTTTGACCTTGACGATGAAACTGCACCACACGCACCTGTGCCGATTTTCTGGCATAGAGCGCTGCAAGAATTTAACCCAAATGTAGGCGGCATAGATACTAAAACGGCAGCGGAAGCTCTAGGTATATTCTTTGAACAAGCGGATCGTCTATTAGCATCTGCAGGACAAGACTAAACATGAATAGTGAATATAAATTCCCACAAACTCTTCGTGCAGGGATTGTTGCCGCATTACCTGAGGAAACTTCTCAACATGGTGAAACGCCGCAAGCAGGGCATGTCTATTTACCCAGCACGCATGCCAAGGCGCTACACCCAAACAATACACTGATTCAAGGTATGCGAGGATCGGGTAAGAGCTTTTGGTTTCAGTCGCTCCAGAACCGTGATTTACGGGCTTTGTTGGGAGTGCAGGTTGGGTTGGATGCAGACACACGTGTATCAGTTGGCTTTTCCCCTGCATCGGGTGGTAATGAGTATCCAAGCAAAGATACGTTAATTTCTTTGATTACAGCAGGATATGAGCCTCGTCGTATTTGGCAAGCGGTGGTTTTTCGGCAGGTTATTGGTGATCAGGCCCCAGATGAATTCCGGGGTATAACCAGTTGGAAGGATCGTATTGACTGGGTTGTAAATCACCCTGAATCCGCTGATCAGCTTTGGTACAAAGCTGATATGCAGTTAGACGAACAGAAACAGTTCCACATCGTGCTGTTTGATGCACTTGATCGTACCGCCGATGATTGGCTAACAATGAATAAGCTCATAAAAGGATTGTTGCAAGTGGTGTTAGATACGCGCTCATTTCGACGTATTCGCCTTAAAGTTTTTGCGCGTCCTGATCAATTGGACGACCCATCTGTTGCTGCTTTTCCAGATGCATCAAAGGTCATGAATCAGAAGGTTAATCTCGATTGGCCGCGTCGTGAGCTATACGGACTGCTTTGGCAATACTTAGCGAATAATGTTGAATTTGGTGAACCCTTTAGAGAAGGGGCTCGTATGGTATCGCCGACTATTCAATGGGAGCAGATAGGAAATATTTGGAGAGTACCTGAAGTTATTAGAAGCGATGAAGAACTCCAGAAAAAATTATTCCACGCGATCTCAGGTCCATGGATGGGTAAAGATAAACGGCGAGGCTTTCCTTACTCATGGCTACCAAGTCATCTTGGCGATGCTAGCGGTGAAGTTAGCCCGCGTAGTTTTCTTGCTGCACTCAGGTTTGCGGCTGAGGATAAAGTTCGAAATGAACAGGAGTACGTTCTTCATTACGAGAGTATTAAGCGCGGAGTTCAAGAAGCATCAGCAATTAGGGTACGTGAGCTCCAAGAGGATTACCCCTGGATAAGCAAGCTATTTGAACCGCTAAGAGGTATTTCAGTGCCTTGTCCATTTGAAGATATTCGATCCGAATGGCTGAAGAATAATATCGTGACATCGCTTCGAAATGGCATTCAGGATGCATCTGTCCGACTTCCTCCTGTGCATATAGACAATGGAGAAGATGGCATCTTGATCGATTTGCTTGCACTGGGGCTTGTCGAGCAATTAAAGGATAAGCGAATCAATTTGCCTGATGTGTACCGGGTTGGATATGGCATGGGACGTCGAGGCGGCGTTAAACCCCTGAAAGGTTAAGTAAGGTATCTGGACTTCACGGCTTTCACAGGTCTTCTGAATATCTGTTTTGTCTCGACAACAGTCCTTGCTGAACACCCGCCGCCTGACCGTATAGTTCACACAAACCGGTCACAAAAAAGCCCTCACCAGTCACACTGGCAAGGGCTTGCTTACGCAATCCAGCAAACTACGGAGCCTACATCACGCAGCAATAATCTTTTGCAATTCGCCGCTCTGAAACATTTCTTTCATGATGTCAGAACCACCAACGAATTCACCGTTGATATAAAGCTGAGGAATGGTAGGCCAGTTGGCAAATTCCTTGATGCCCTGACGAATTTCAGGCTCTGCCAGCACATTCACGGTGAACAAATCGGTCACGCCCGATGATTTCAGAATCTGTACTGCGTTGGCCGAAAAACCACACTGCGGAAACTGCGGTGTGCCTTTCATGTAAAGCACGACTTTATGGCCTGTAACCTGTTCGCGAATGGTATCTTGCACACTCATTTTTAATACTCCTGAAAATTAAATACCCGACTAAATCTATCAGGTATGATACTCGCGCGTAAGGTATATCGTCAAGCTGAACACAGTGCCGAAAAAGATTGTAAACTTACACTTCCGTAAGTCACTGTTGATTTAATCACTCACTAATATGACCAACCCTATCTATCTCGCGCAAGCACAACACCCTATTTACCTGTTACCGCAAATGGCTAACCGCCATGGCCTGATTACCGGCGCTACCGGCACCGGCAAGACTGTGTCCCTACAAGTACTCGCCGAGCAATTTTCGCGTATCGGCGTGCCTGTGTTCATGTCCGATATCAAAGGCGATCTGTCCGGCCTGGCCGTGGCGGGTGGCAACAACCCCAAAGTCGCAGCGCGCGTCACTCAGCTGGCATTGACCGATTTCGCATACAGCGCTTACCCGGTCACGTTCTGGGATGCCTTCGGCAAACAAGGCCACCCGATGCGCGCCACCATTTCCGACATGGGGCCACTGCTGCTGGGGCGCATGCTCAATCTGAATGATACTCAGGCTGGCGTACTGAACATGGTATTCAAAATCGCCGATGATAACGGCATGCTGCTGCTCGACCTCAAGGATTTGCGCGCGATGTTGCAATACGTCGGCGATAACGCCAAAGACTTCACCACGGAATACGGCAATGTCTCCACGGCCAGTATCGGTGCGATTCAGCGCGGACTGCTGGCACTGGAAAGCGAAGGCGGAGAAAATATCTTCGGCGAGCCCATGCTCAACATTGATGACCTGATCCAGACCGACGCTCAGGGGCGCGGCATGATCAACATCCTCGCTGCCGATGACCTGATGCAAGCGCCCAAGGTCTATGCCACCCTGCTGCTGTGGCTGTTATCCGAGCTGTACGAAAATCTGCCGGAAGCAGGCGACATGGACAAACCCAAACTGGTATTTTTCTTTGACGAAGCCCACTTGCTGTTTAACGATGCGCCTACCGCACTCGTGGACAAAATCGAACAGGTGGTGCGTCTGATTCGCTCCAAAGCAGTTGGCGTGTACTTCGTCACCCAGAACCCGGCCGACGTACCCGACAAGGTACTGTCCCAACTTGGTAACCGTATCCAGCACGCCCTGCGCGCCTTCAGCCCGCGCGACCAGAAAGCAGTCAAGGCCGCTGCCGAAACCATGCGCGACAATCCGGCGCTGGACGAAGCCGCTGTCATCACTGAGCTCGGCGTAGGCGAAGCACTGGTGTCATGCCTGGACGAAAAAGGCCGCCCCGGTATCGTCGAGCGCGCACTGATCCTGCCGCCTACCGCACAAATCGGCCCGATCAGCCCGGAACAGCGCAAAGACATTATCAGCCAGTCACTACTGGTCGGTCATTACGAACAGGAAGTCGACCGCGAATCTGCCTACGAGAAACTCAAACAGCGCGCCGTTGCCAGCACAACTACCATACTAACAGATACACAGACACAGCCTGAATCCACTGGCGGCTGGCTGGGTGGCATATTCGGCAACAACAATCAGCCCGGCGCCACACGGCGGCGTGAAAACGCGCTGGAAGCGCTGACCAAGAGTGCGGCACGCGCGATCGGCTCGGAAGTCGGACGCAGCATTATCCGCGGGGTATTAGGTTCATTGCTGGGTGGTAAAAAATAGGGCACGACAACAACGCATCCAGTCAATAACCCTTGACTGGATGCGTTTAAAATAGCACGCTCTCGCTAACCTCGGTGAAGGCGCTGTCAGCCCTTGCGCTTAATCGCGTACAGCGCCTGATCAGCCTGTGCTAGTAGGGTAGCGATAGAGTCGGTAGCGTCTGAGTACGTCGCAAAGCCAATCGAAATACCGATACTGACCTTGTCCCCCGTGGCAAGCATGATAGGCGCCGATACGACTTCCATAATGCGTTTTACTAAAGATTCGGCTGACGCACCCGCGCTTTGCCGCATGAAGATACCGAACTCATCACCGCCCAAGCGCACCAGCAGATCTTCAGTACGTATCTGTTGCGTCATACGCGCTGCGACTTCACATAGCACTTCATCCCCGGAGAAATGACCGAACGTATCATTGATGTCTTTAAAACCGTCCAAATCCATGTAAAACACGGTAAAAGGCTCACCCGTACGTCGGGCATGCGCCAACTCGGAGTTCAGTGTTCGCTCGAATTGCACCCTGTTTGCAAGGCCGGTCAGATGATCCGTCATGGCCAGATGGCTGAGCCGATTTGCCCGCTGGCGGTTTTCCAGCGCAGTAATCGCCAACGTAGACAGATCGCGTAACAATGCACGCTGGGATTCACTGAATGTACGTGGCTGGGTGTCCACTACGGCAATGGTTCCCAGCGCATAACCATGGCGGTCGATCAGAGGCGCTCCGGCGTAAAAGCGCAGATGTGGGAGCTGGGTAACCAGCGGGTTTCCCAGAAACCGCGGATCCTGCTGCAAATCTTCCACCACCAGCGGTTCTTCCGGCCGCATCACGGCGTGCGCGCAAAACGCAATCTGACGGTCGAGCTGCTGCGTCCCCAGCCCGATTTCCGACTTGAACCAGAGTCGATCAGCATCCATTAACCCGATCACCGCTGCGGGCACATTGAATGCATGCGCTGCAACCCGCGTTAACGTATCAAAATCCACCTCTGGCGGCGTATCAAGAATATCGTAAGAACGCACAGCTTGCAGTCGTTGTACTTCATTTTCAGGAATAGGACATTGTTTGATGCAATCGAGCATGGGGCGATCCTGAATCTGGTTGGGTTATAAACGAAATTATGCTAACTTCAGCACGCCTGGAGCACTGCGACCGTCAGTGACTCAAACGTAGCATTGCTAATCAATGATAAACAGTTTTGTCCGGCTTGAATATGGCGATGTTAGTACTTGCAGACCACATACACATGGATAAATTCATTCAGCCCGATTTTTATTTATCGGGCAGCCTGAGCCTGCAGCCAATCGCGAAATGCCCGCACCTTAGGCAAAGATTGCCGATGATTAAGCGTGACCAGATGATAGGCGCGATCGGTTGGCAACATCGTATCAAATAACGGGATCAGCCTGCCGCTACCCAGTTCATCCACGACCAGCGTATGCCATGCCAGTGCCACCCCCAGCCCGGCCGTTGCAGCCTGCACTACCAGATTGACGTCGCCAAAATGGCGAATGCGCAGCGGTAATTTTACCGGCACATTCAGTGTTGCCAGCCAGGTTTCCCAATCCGGAAATGCCGGATCCCATTCATAGGCATCGTCTTGCAGCAGCGTGCATTTCAGCAAATCCGCCGGATGATGGATAGATGCTGCCAACGAAGGTGCCGCGACCGGGACGATGGTCTCCTGCATCAGGCGTTCACTGAACAAACCGGGGTAGACACCGGAGCCGAAGCGCACCGCCACATCGACATCTTCCAATGCAAAATCAATGACACGGCGCGTTGCCAGCAAGCGTATCTCGATATCAGGATGCAAGGTCTGAAAATCGTCCAGGCGCGGAATCAGCCAGCGCGCGGCGAATGCCGGCGGTGCCGAAACCACCAGTGTGCCACTGTCGTTATCGATACGCAGCTGTTCCACTGCCCGCTCCAGCCGGTCGAAAGCTTCGGCAATCAACGGCAGCGCGGCGCTGGCGGATGAGCTGAGGGCCAGCACTTTGCCGCGCTTGAACAGGCTCATATCCAGATGCGCTTCCAGTTGCTTGACCAGTTGGCTCACTGCCGCCGGAGTAACGTGCAGCTCCTCGGCGGCGCGGGCGAATGACAGATGCCGCGCGACGGCTTCAAAGGCACGCAATGCATTCAATGATGGCAATCGTCTTGACATTAGATTTTCTTAATCCTCATGTTAGAAAGTCTAGTTTGTGCAGACTACTTCTGTCAATTAGACTCCGTCAATCACAAGACTTTCTTAAACCCATGCCATGAAGACCAACTCGGTATATCTGCTTGTTATCGTTGCAACCGTGTTCTGGGGGGCGAATTTCGCGCTGGCCGGGCCGATACTACATGACGTTGCGCCGTTATGGGCCGCAGCACTGCGTTTTACACTGGGCGCGCTTATCATGATCACCTTCGTCAGCTGGCGCGGTGAAAGCCTCATTGCGCCAGCACGGCGCCATGCCGGTGTTTACCTGCTGATTGGCGCGATTGGCATTGGCGGTTTTAATCTGCTGTTTTTCTATGCCTTGCAAACCACTTCGGCAGGCAATGCGGCACTGATCATGGCGACCAACCCGTTAATGACCACCTTGCTTGCTGCCGTGACGCTGGGCGAGCGCCCTGGCGGACGCCTGCTGTTGTCGCTGCCACTGGCATTATCAGGCGTATTCGTAGTGGTCACCGGCGGCGACATGAGCAAACTGGCTCATTTACAAGATGTGCGCGGCGACCTGCTCATGCTCGGCGCCAATGTTGCATGGGCCGCTTACAACGTGCTAAGCCGCAGCGCGATGCCGAAACTGCCGGCACTCACCAACACCACGCTGGTGATGTCGGCCGGCGCGATGTTATTACTGATAGTGGCCATCAGCAGTGGCGAACAGCTGACCATGCCCGGCGTACATGCCGCCATAGCACTGGCCATCATGGTCACGGCTGGCACCGTGCTTGCCTACCTGTTCTGGAATACCGGCATCGCCCATCTGGGTGCGGGACGCACGGCTTTATTCCTTAATCTGGTACCGGTATTTGCAATGCTGACGGCCGCCATCATGGGCACCATGCCTACGCTGGTGCAAATCATCGGCGGGATATTGGTGATCGGTGGCGTGAGCCTGGCAATGCTGCCGCGCAGCAAGGCCAGCACAGTTGCCCGCGATTAAGTGCTTATGAACAGCCGTGTTTTTTTACGGGACGTGGATGCCAGCTCGGCGCCCAGCGTATGATGCTTGGTCGCCAGCTGATAAATCCGCATCAGGTCATGCTCGTTGACGTCGATGAACGAATCGATCTGCTTTAGTGCATAAAGAAAATCTTCATGTGAAATGGCGGGATATGCGGTTATCACTTCACTCGGCGTCTCGACTTTATCCTCGGACAGGTACGCCGGATAACGCCGCCACGGGATCATCCAGCTGAACACCACTGCAACGATCAGGATAATCACCACATTCAGCAAGACCGGCTCCAGCACAAAGCCGTAACCAAGTGCATGCATATCTGCACCACCCATGGCTGCAACCAGTGCAGTTGCCCCGCCGGGAGGATGTATGCAGCGCAAATAATGCATCGCCCCCACCGCCAGTGCGACTGCCAGCGGCACGGCAATCAGCGCCTGCGGAATCAGTTCATTGCACGTTACGCCAATCAATGCTGAAATCAGTTGACCACCGACCAGCGCCCAGGGCTGCGACAACGCCCCGTGCGGCACGGCGAACAACAGCACCGCGGATGCCCCCATCGAGGCGACGACCAGCGGCACGTTCTGTCCATGCAAAAAATAACTCGAACATAAGTAGACAAAAAATATCCCGACAAACGCACCGCTGATTGAAATCCAGCGCTCAGCATGGCTTATCGGGGTAAAGTCTACGCCCGCAATGGCTAATAATTTCCGTAACATTTTCATCCCAGCAGCACTGTGCTATTCCCGCAGCACCAGCGGTTAATTTTTCTTACCTGCAAACAGCAGCAAACCTGCGCCTGCCACGATGGCACCAATACTCGCCCAGACCGGAATGTCTACTGTCTCTTTTTCCTTGAGCGTAAACTCAACCGGGCCTAATTTAACTGCGTCGGTATTTTTGGTATAACTGAAACTGCCATAAGCCAGGCCCAGAGTGCCTGCAGCAATCAGCACGATTGCGACAAGTTTTACTGCGTTCATATCTTTATCCTCTCTCCTGCGCCAGCCAGTTAGCGCACGCAGTCCACATAATAAACCGCTTTGCCGTCCACTTCGCCTTTCACCAAACCGTGAATATCAGTCTCAAAGCCGGGGAAGCGCTCATTGAAATCGCGAGCAAATTTGAGGTAACGCACGATGGTGGCATTGAAACGCTCGCCCGGGATCAGCAACGGGATACCCGGCGGATATGGGGTTAACAGCACGCTGGTGATACGACCTTCCAGCTTGTCAATTTCCACGCGGTCAATCTCGCGGTGCGCCATTTTGGCGAACGCATCGGTCGGCTTCATCGCCGGCTCCATGTTGGACAGATACATCTCGGTAGTGAGGCGGGCAATGTCATTGGCTTTGTAGATGCCATGAATCGCGTCACACAGATCTTTCAGCCCCATGCGCTCATAGCGTGGGTATTTGATCACAAACTCCGGCAATACCCGCCATAACGGCTGGTTGCGGTCGTATTCGTCCTTGAACTGCTGCAATGCGGTGAGCATGGTATTCCAGCGGCCCTTGGTGATGCCGATGGTGAACATGATGAAGAACGAATACAGCCCGGTTTTCTCCACGATCACGCCGTGTTCAGCCAGATATTTGGTGACAATGGCTGCCGGCATACCACTGTCGGCAAAGTCGCCATCCACATCCAGCCCCGGGGTGATGATGGTGGACTTGATCGGATCGAGCATGTTGAAACCGTGTGCCAGATCGCCGAAACCGTGCCAGCGCTCGTTGGCGCGCAACACCCAGTCGTCACGCTCGCCTATACCCTCTTCTGCCAGATGATCCGGACCCCACACTTTGAACCACCACGAATCGCCGAACTCTGCATCCACCTTGCGCATGGCTCGGCGGAAATCCAGTGCTTCCATGATCGATTCTGCCACCAGAGCAGTACCACCAGGCGGCTCCATCATCGCGGCAGCCACGTCGCACGAGGCGATAATGGCATATTGCGGGCTGGTGGAGGTGTGCATCAGGAAGGCTTCGTTGAAGACATCGCGGTCGAGCTTGCGCGTCTCTGAATCCTGCACCAGAATTTGCGACGCCTGTGACAGGCCCGCCAGCATCTTGTGGGTGGATTGCGTGGAAAACAGCATGGATTCCTTGCAGTGCGGACGATCACGGCCGATAGCATGCATACCCTGATAGAAATCATGGAACGTTGCGTGCGGCAGCCAGGCCTCGTCGAAATGCAAGGTATCGATCTGACCGTCGAGCAACTCCTTGATAGTTTCGACGTTATACAGCACGCCGTCATAGGTGCTCTGAGTGATAGTCAGCACCCGCGGTTTGGTTTTGACACCGCGCGCAAACGGATTGGCGTCGATCTTTTTCTGGATATTTTCCGGCTTGAACTCGTCCAGCGAAATCGGCCCGATAATGCCGTAGTGGTTACGGGTCGGGGTCAGGAATACCGGTATCGCGCCGGTCATGATAATCGCGTGCAATATCGATTTGTGACAGTTGCGGTCGACCACCACGATATCATCTGGCGCCACGGTAGAGTGCCACACGATTTTATTGGAAGTCGATGTACCGTTGGTAACGAAGAACAGATGATCTGCACCAAAAATACGCGCCGCATTGCGCTCGGAAGCCGCTACTGGCCCAGTATGGTCAAGCAACTGACCCAGCTCTTCCACTGCATTACAGACGTCGGCACGCAGCATGTTTTCACCGAAAAACTGGTGGAACATCTGCCCGACCGGGCTTTTCAGGAATGCGACACCGCCGGAGTGACCGGGGCAGTGCCAGGAATAGGAGCCGTCCGAAGCGTAATGGGTCAGCGCACGGAAGAACGGTGGCGCCAGTGAATCCAGATAGGTCTTGGTCTCGCGCAGAATGTGGCGAGCAACAAACTCTGGGGTATCCTCGAACATGTGGATGAAGCCGTGCAACTCTTTCAGCACATCATTGGGAATATGCCGCGAGGTACGTGTCTCGCCATACAGGAAAATCGGGATCTCGCTGTTGCGGAAGCGGATTTCTTCGACGAAGCTGCGTAATTGCGCCACCGCCTGATCGGCGGCAACCGGTGACGAAAATTCCTCATCATCTATCGACAGAATGAAGGCCGAAGCGCGACTCTGCTGCTGCGCGAAACTGGACAGATCGCCGTAACTGGTAACACCCAGCACTTCGCTGCCTTCATCCTCCAGCGCTTTGGCGAGGGCACGAATACCCAGCCCGCTGGCATTGTCAGAACGGTAATCCTCATCAATCACTACGATAGGAAAACGGAATTTCATTGCATACTCCTCAACGCCGACTTTTGGGCGGCATGGACAACATCCTGAAAAAATACAAACCGCCAAGACAAACTTGATGACATTGTTGTCTTGGCGGCTTCGTCATTACTTACATCATACCAAGCTACATAGAAGGTAATGTGACACCACTCTGGCCCTGATATTTACCGCCGCGATCGCGATACGAGGTTTCGCATACCTCGTCACTTTCGAAGAACAGCACTTGCGCGACGCCTTCGTTGGCATAAATTTTCGCAGGCAACGGCGTGGTATTGGAAAATTCCAGCGTGACATAGCCTTCCCACTCCGGCTCAAACGGCGTGACATTCACGATGATGCCGCAGCGCGCATAAGTGGATTTACCCAGACAGATCGTCAGCACATTACGCGGAATACGGAAATATTCGACGGTGCGCGCCAGCGCGAACGAGTTAGGCGGAATGATGCAGGAATCGCCAGTCACGTCCACAAACGAATTGGGATCAAAGTTCTTCGGATCAACGATCGTGGAATTGATGTTGGTGAACAACTTGAATTCGTTGGCGCAACGTATATCGTAGCCATAGCTTGATGTGCCGTAAGACACGATCTTGTTGCCATTGACTTCACGTACCTGACCCGGCTCAAACGGCTCGATCATACCGTGTTGCTCCGCCATTTTACGTATCCACTTATCGGCTTTAATGCTCATGTTTAGGTATTCTGAATCACGATTTTAGGGAAAGCATTGCTATGGTCTTGCGCCTGCTCGGCGACTTTGACGGCAACACGACGGGCGATCTGTTTGTAAATCTCGGAAATACGGCTATCCGGCGCAGTCACTACGGTAGGTGCGCCAGCATCGGCTTCCTGGCGAATGCGGATATCCAGCGGCAACGCGCCGAGGAATTCGACATCGTAATCACTGGCCATTTTACCGCCACCACCTTCACCGAAAATGTGCTCTTCATTACCGCACTTGCTGCAGATATGAATACTCATGTTCTCGACAATACCGAGGATAGGAATACCCACCTTCTCGAACATTTTGAAGCCTTTGCGCGCGTCGATCAGCGCGATGTCCTGCGGCGTGGTCACAATCACCGCACCGGTCACCGGCACACGTTGCGCCAGGGTAAGCTGAATGTCGCCGGTACCCGGCGGTAAATCCACCACCAGATAATCCAGATCGCGCCAGCGCGTATCGTTGAGCAATTGCTCCAGCGCCTGCGTGACCATCGGGCCGCGCCACACCATCGGCGTTTCCGCATCGATGAGGAAGCCGATCGACATGATCTGCAGTCCGTGCGCTTCCATCGGCTCCAGGCTCTTGCCGTCACGTGATTCCGGACGACCCTGCACACCCAGCATGGTCGGCTGTGACGGGCCATAGATATCCGCGTCCAGCATGCCGACTTTGGCGCCTTCTGCAGCCAGCGCCAGCGCCAGATTCACGGCGGTAGTGGATTTACCCACGCCGCCTTTGCCAGAAGCAACAGCAATGATGTTTTTCACATTCGGAATCAGCTTCACGCCGCGCTGCACGCTATGCGACACGATCTTGAAATTGACCTTTACTTCAATGCGGCCGATGCCGGAGATAGTCTTCAGCGCAGCAGTTACAATCTGCTGAATAATGGCGGCCTGACTTTGCGCAGGGTAGCCCAGCATCACTTCCAGCGACACATCATCGCCGCTGATCTGGATATTGCGTATGCTTTTGCTGGTAACAAAATCCTTATGTGTATTAGGATCGATTGCGGCTTTTAAAGCTGTTTGTACTTGTAATTCCGAGATTGCCATTAGGTATTTCCTTTAACTGTAGAAGGCTGAGTTAATCGAACACGGTTGCGAGTTCGCGCTGAATAGCAACATCAGCTCCTGGTCCAAATTGACTGACTTTCGGGTCAAAGTCATCAGTAAATGCATATTCGAATTTGACATCCTGCAGCCCCAGCGTGCCAAACAGACGGTTTTCGAATGAATAATCGTCGCTCTGTTCAGTCAGTGTAGGCCAGCCCGATTCACCCATCGACAATATCGGCCCGAAAAACACCATGCCGGGTTTGTTCTTGCAGCGCAATGCACAACTGCTTTCGGTACGTCCCGACATCGGTAAAAAATCGATAGTGCGTGAAAACCTGTTCTCGCGATCCAGCACCAGGTCTATTGTGCCATTGATACGCCGCGTTTCATGGCCATAAGCCATGGTCTGTGCAGCGCTGGCGTCACGCCAGGCATTCACATCCGTCGCCCCGAAATAACTGGGGTAAAAAATAAATTTCAGCGGCATGATGGCGTTAATCTCCGCCAGTAATTCAGGAGTATAAACAGGGGTATTGATTAGAATACCGCCACCTTCCTTATCCGCCAGAAAAAAAACCGCCGGGCGGCTGCCCGGCAGGTAATACACCGCTCTATCGAACGATTCAAACAATAACTGCATTTATTTACTCACTTGCAGGGTAACCCCGTGCTCACGCTGCGCACCTTGACGATGCGCCTGATCGCGATCCAAATAATGCGACAGTTCCGACAGTGCCGCGCGATAAACCTCGCGTTTAAAATCCACCACCGTCTCCATCGCTACCCAGTAATCATTCCAACGCCAAGCATCAAATTCCGGATGCGTCGATGCACGCAAGCACACATCGCAATCCCGTCCCGTCAAGCGCAACAAAAACCAGATCTGTTTCTGTCCACGGTAATGACCGCGGCAATCACGACGTGACCAGTGACGCGGCACATCATAACGCAGCCAGTTTCGTGTACGCCCTAAAATCCGCACATGCTGCGGTTCCAGGCCGACTTCTTCCATTAATTCCCGGTACATCGCCTGCTCCGGGTTTTCACCGTGGTTAATGCCGCCCTGCGGGAACTGCCAAGAATGTTGCCGTATCCGTTTGCCCCAAAACACTTCATTTCGGGAGTTGCAAAGAATGATGCCGACATTGGGCCGATACCCGTCCTTGTCGATCATATTCGCCACCCAAGTTTAATCCGTTACAATTAGGTGCATTTTTTCATAGTTCGTTCATATTGGAAAGCCGGGATTTAGAGAATGACTGATTTAGAAAAACAATATAAAGCCTTACCGCTGGCGGAACGGTTGGATTTAGCCCTGAGTGAGGCATTGCCGCTGGATTACCGCCCATTCATGGTGCGTGAACAATGGATGGTAATTAAATGTTATTTTGCCCGTCGCGCTGACCTAAATTTAGCCGAAATCAGCGCGCTGATTGAAGACCAGGATCATGTCATTCGCTTATGCATTGCCAAACGCCCGGATTTGACCGCAGAAATGATCGCGCAATGTGTCAATGACCGTGACCCTAACGTCCGGCATGCCATTTCACGCAATCCGAAAATCACCGAAGCACAGCGCCAGCAATTATTGCAGGATATCGATCCACTGGTCGCACGCGCCGCTGGCAAAGGCCCGAAAGAAACCCAATACCGTCAACGTCCGGGGCAAACACTGGTCATTAAATAATACTGACATCCAGCGCCAGCAACTTGGTTCATATCAACCATACTGAATTTCCAGTGCGCTCTTTATACTGCGCTAAACGATCATGACCACAAATCGATAACCCGCCATCAGGACCAGGATAATGTTGAATCAGCCGAAAATCATCGAATTGCGCCGCTCGCTGGCAGATGCCATTGTCGGCCAGACCGCATTACTGGACCGGCTGGTAATCGGTTTGCTCACCGGCGGGCATATCTTATTGGAAGGTCTGCCCGGGCTGGCAAAGACCACGGCGGTGAAAGCGCTGAGCAACAGCGTGCATGCCAGCTTTCAGCGCATCCAGTTCACCCCTGATTTACTCCCTGGCGACTTGACCGGCACCGACATTTACAACCCGCAGGCCGGCAGCTTCTGTTTCATAGAAGGGCCACTGTTCCACGACATCATCCTCGCCGACGAGATTAACCGCGCACCCGCCAAAGTGCAGTCGGCGTTACTGGAAGCCATGCAGGAACACCAGATCACCGTCGGCGGCGTGACCCGCGCGTTGTCGCCGCTGTTCATGGTGATGGCCACGCAGAACCCGCTGGAACAATCCGGCACCTACCCGTTGCCGGAAGCACAGCTCGACCGTTTTCTGCTGCATATCGAACTGGATTACCCTTCTGCGGAAGAAGAACTGCTGATCCTGCAACGTGATCGCACCGGCCATACCAATGGCACTACCGCAGCACCCGGTATCGATGTCCACAGCGTACTGGCGGCACGCGCCGAAGTGAAGCAAGTGCATATCAGCACCGAACTGGAACGCTACATCGTGACGCTGGTGGGCGCTACCCGCAATATCGGGGCATGGCTGCCGGATCATGCCAACATGCTGGAAGTCGGCGCCAGCCCGCGCGCTTCACTCGCCATTGCCCATGCCGCCAGCGCCCATGCCTACTTGCAGGGCCGCGACTACGTCATCCCCGACGACATTCTCGCCATCGCCGCAGACTGCCTGCGCCACCGCATCATCCTCAGCTTCAACGCGCGCATGGAAAAACTCTCCCGCAACGACCTGATACTGGCCTTGCTGGCCGTGGTACCGGTGCCGTGAACCGCTGAACGCAGTGAAACCGTCATTGCATAAACTGCTCACACGCGGGCAGCAATGGCTTGCTGGCGCTGCTGTGCAGCCAGCGCCAGCCACAACACTAGCCCCGTTGCTGGATAGCGCGCAACTGGCCGAGCTCATGCGCCGCACCCGCTCGCTGCAGAACATGCCCTACTTCAGGGAAGCCTACCAGCGTCATGCCGGCGACCTGCGCTCACCCTATCTGGGCAGCGGCCTGGATTTCGAGGAAGCGCGGCTGTATCAGGCGGGAGATGATGTGCACGACATGGACTGGCGCACCACGGCGCGTACCAACAAACCGCACATCAAAATTTATCGCGAAGAACATCAGCCCGCAATGCATATCGTCATCGACCGCGGCCCAGGCATGCGCTTTGGCACCCGCAGCCAGCTAAAAGTGACACAAGCCGCCCGCATCGCCAGCATCCTGAGCCTGAGCGCCGCGACCAGCAACACCTGTATCGGCGGCACGCTGTGGCAACCCGATGGCTACACCCTGCCCTGTCGCAACGGCGAAACCGGCGCGATGCAACTGATACAGGCGGCGATCACACCCTGTCCGCCGTTGATGCCGGCACAGACCATGCACCCATTTGCCGAAGTGCTGGAACAGCTCGACACCCTGCTGCCGCGCGGCTCCAGAGTGGTGCTGATCAGCGACTTCCACCATCTGCAGCCCGCCGACGCCACGCTGTTGCTGCGCCTTGCCAGCCATCATCACGTCCAGGCAATCCAAGTGCTCGATCCGAGCGAAATCACACTCACTGACGTCGGCTTGATGCGCTTTCAGGATACCGATTCCACTCGGACACGCTGGGTCGATACTGCCCGCAGCGCGGTACGCACCCACTATCAGCAACAGGCGGCACGCCAGCACAGCGACCTTCAGGCCCAATTAAGACGCTGCGGCATCCCGTTGCTGCAATGCATGACCGATGCTGATCCATTCAACCTGCTGCAGGAAATGGCGCAAGCATGAACGATGCCACCAGTGGTCTGATCGACATTATTGAGCCCACGGCTCCGCTAGTCAGCACTAGCAACCTGCCCTACATCTGGCTGGCGGCGGCACTGGCATTGCTGCTGCTGATCAGCGGCGCGATATCGTGGCGACGCCAGCGCTGCCAGCGTGCCGCACGTAAACGACTGCACCAGTTGCAACACAACCTGCAGACCGGCAACACCAGTCAGCAACAAGCCGCCTATGCACTGGCAAACGAACTGGCTCAGGCTTACCGGCTCCGGCAATTGCAGGCCGAGCAGCCGCCACAGCTGTTGCCACCAACCCTGCATGCAGACTGGACCACCCTGCTCAACACCCTGGATCAGCTGCGCTATCAGGCAGATGCCAGCATGGATACCGCCAGCTGGTCACAACTGTTCGCCGTGGCCGACACCTGCCTGCGCCGGAGCGGCCCATGCTGACGCTGGCCCAGCCCGGCTGGCTCGCCCTGTTACCACTAGTGGCGGTACTCGCCCTCGTGTTCTGGCGGCGCAGAGCCAGCACAGGCGCGACGCATGACACTGCACAAGTGTCGCTGCTGCACCCCAACCTCGACCAGCTCGCGCACAGCGAAGCTGCCGCACCCACCAACTCCCGGCTGGTTCCCGGGTTGGATTTACTGGCGCTAAGCTGCCTGGTCGTGGCGCTGGCGCAACCGCAATGGCTGGGCAACTGGATACCGGAAACGCCGCAAGGCCGCGAAATCATGCTTCTGGTGGATACCTCCAAGAGCATGAGCATCAGCGATTTCGAAGTGCATGGCCAGCCGGTGGAACGCCTCGCCGTCCTGCAAGACCTCGTCACCCGCTTTGTAACCGGACGCCAGGGCGACCGTTTCGGCCTGATTGCATTTGGCAGCAGCGCCGGCACGCTGGTACCGCCCACCTTCGACCGCGAGCTGGTCAACAGCATGCTCAGGCGTATGCAGATCGGCATCGCCGGAGACGATACTGCACTGGGCGATGCTATCGGCCTCGCCCTCAAGCAGTTGCACCAGCAGCAGCGCCTGCGCCCTGCCCTGATCCTGTTTACCGATGGCGACAGTACAGCGGGTGACATGACGCCCACCGAAGCCGTGGCGCTGGCCAGACACATGGCCGTATCCATCTACACCGTACAGATAGGCGGCGACCTGTTTGCCGCCGGGCGACCAACAACAGCCACGATTCAGGTTAGCGAACCCGGCCTGGCACAGATTGCCGCCCTCACCGGTGGGCATTATTATCAGGCCGATAATCGCAAAGCCCTGCAGCAGGTGATCAGCGATATCGGCCAGCTGGAAAAAACCGTGGTGCGACCCGCCCGGCGCCGCGAGGTGCAGGAATGGTATCTGCTGCCACTGTTGCTGGCTGGCGCATTGCTCAGCATCAGCCGCCTCTATCAATTACGCAGGATGGCAACATGATCAGCCTGACCGAACTGACGCAGCTGGACTGGCGCAACCCGTGGTGGCTGGCGCTGGCGCTGCAACCCTGGTTGATGCTGGGTTTGCTGCGCTTGCGCCGCAGCAAGGTCTACCACTATGCCGATGCGCATTTGCTGCCGTGGGTACTGCGCGGCACGTTGGATGCCACATCCGGCAAGTGGCGCAATCTGGCCAACATCCTGGCCTGGCTGCTGCTCGCCTGCGCTGCCGCCGGACCGCGCCTGCCTCTGGTCACCACAACGGAGCAGCCAGCCACCGTAGCCCGCCATGATCTGGACCTAATGATCGTGCTGGATGTGTCGCCCTCCATGCTGGTGGAGGATATCTCCCCCCAGCGCCTGCAACGCGCCAAGCTCAAACTGCTCGACCTGTTGCCACGCCTGCACGGCGAGCGCATCGGCCTCATTGCGTTTTCCGGCAATGCCGGCCTGTTGATGCCATTAACCAGTGATCAGGCTGCGCTGCCGTATTATCTGACGCTCGCCGAACCGCGCCTGTTTGACACGCCCGGCACCAATCTGGCTGCGGCACTCGAACTGGCACGGCAGACCCTGCTCACGCCAGCCACTACCACCCGACACGGCGCAGTACTGCTGCTCAGTGATGGTGACAGCAGCGCACTTTCTGCAGCGCAGCTATCTGCCGCTCAAACCGCTGCACACAAACTCGCACAGGCTGGGTTGCCTCTCTATGTACTCGGCGTCGGCACATCAGCGGGTGCCACTATCCCGCTGGCTGAGGGTGGCACGCTCACCAACAATGGCAGCGCCATCACCAGCGCACTCGACGCCAAACTGCTCAAGCGGCTGGCACAGCTGGGTGCCGGCAGCTATGCCCACGTAGCAGATGGCAACACTGACTTGAAAGCGCTGTATGACCACGGTATCCTGACCCTGCCCGGCAATCCGCATACCGCCGAACCCGCACAGGCATGGCATGAACTGTATGCATGGTGCCTGTTGCCGGCATGGCTACTGCTGCTTTACGTCCATTTCCCGCTAACGCGCCGCAGTATCCGCCCGGAGGTGGCCGGCTGGTTATTGGCAGGTGTGCTGATCTACCACGCAGGCATCCAGACTGCTCACGCCGCTGACGACAACCTGGCACAAGCCGCTTATAGCGCATATCGGCAAGGCAATTACATCGAAGCACAAGCGCTGTATGAGCGCCTGCCCGGCTACGCAGCGCGCATGGGCAGCGCGGCCGCAGCCTATCGGCGCCACCATTATGCCGATGCGGTTAGCCAGTTCACGGCGGCCATGCTCACAGCGCCTACCCCTGCGCAACGTGCCGATGCACTGTACAACCTGGGCAACAGCTATTTCGCCGCCGGTGATTTCCTCAGCGCGGCTGATGCCTATCAGAGCGTGCTCAAACAGCGCCCACGCGATGCCAATGCACTTGCCAATCTGGCGCTGACCGCAGGACGTCTCGCCGCCGCCAGAAAACCAAACGCCAGCAGCGCGGGCATACCCGGACGGCGCGGCACGCAGGTGGGCGGCGATCTGAATCAGGACATCAACAACCAGCCCGTCTCCATGGAAAAATCACAAGAACAGGGCGGCCCGCAAATTGATCTGTCCAACCGCCAGTTAGCCGTTGATCAAGCCCGCCTGCGCAGCCAGGTCAGCCCCCCATCTGCCAACGCTACCCAGTCCGAGCTGGCTTATCGTGCAGCACTAAAAAAACTCGAGCTAACAACCGACAAGCCCGCCCAACTGCAAAAGGAAATGCTTAAACTGGATGTGCCGCGTAACGGCGCAGAAACTGGGGAGATGCTGTCATGGTAAGGCGCTTGCTGATCGCATTGTGGCTGACCCTGCTAAGCACTGTAGCCTGGGCGCAGCCACAACTCAGCGTAACGGCAGATAAACACGATATCGCCCTCGGCGCCGCCATTACCGTCACTATCCGTGCCCAGGATACCGACGCCGCACTGGACACGCTTAATCTCGATGCGCTCAAACCGGATTTTGATATCTACAGCCGCTCCAGCAGCAAGCAAACTGAACTGGTCAGAGGCAAACTCAGCACCATCGAAACGACAAACTTGATCCTCTACCCGTTGCGTAGCGGACAGATGCAACTACCTGCCTTCACCTTTGGCACGAGCACCAGCCGGCCAGTTAGCATCACCGTGCATGATTCCGACGCCGAGACACCGCAAGTCATATTCAAGCCCAGCCTGACTCCGGCGCACCCGCTTACCCGCGAAGTGGCCACCTTGAGCCTGGATATCTACGACGACGGCAGCCTGCAGTGGACACCCCCGAAATTACCCACCCCCGCCGGAACTTATGTCCGTGAACTGGCGCAATCCCAGTGGGACACCACGCTCAACGGCAGCGCATTTACCGTTCACCGCATGACCTGGGCTATCATGCCGTTAAATTCGGGTAACATGACGCTAACTTTCCCAATAATGAACGCCGTCAAATTTGGCAATCGCTTACGCTATGCGGTGCCGCCGCTGCAATTTGCAGCCACCCCGGCACCACGCTACCTGCCGGTATATGTCCCCATCGGCAAACTCAGCGTAAGCTCGCAACCGCCCACAGGCGAACTGATCTTGAATCGCCCCGCCAACTGGAATCTGATCGTGCGCGGCACCGGCATCAGTGCAGAAGGGCTGCGCAAACTGCTGCCGGAAATGATGGGTAGTGACTCAGTGCATTTTTATCCGCCGCAAATACGTTTTGCCGATGGAAATGACAAATCACTGGAACAAACCTTACTGGTGACGTTACCATTCCAGCCCCTACGCGCGGGCTCTGTCCAGCTGCCTGAAATTATATTGCCCTACTACAACCCGGCCACCGGCCTTATTGAATCAGCCACAGCCGCATCAACCGTCAGTACCGTAACCAACCCGCTATGGCACACCGTGATTAAACTTATCACCATCACTGCCAGCCTGGTTTTAATCGCCTGGTTAGCCCAAATCAGCTTGCGCCTGTATCGACGCAAACGCATCCGCCAGGCATCGCTGCAACGCATGGCAGCGGCCACGACGCCACAGCAGTTAAGCCGGGCTTTGCTGGATTTCGATTGGGGCAGCGGTCCGCTACCAGCCAACACCCTGCGAGCGTGGCTAAGCAAACTGGACTATAGTCATGGTAACCACGCCGCGCTAAATCAGCTGGTGCAGCAGCTGGAATCAGCCTGCTATGACCCGATAGATAAGAAGTCTGGCTGGGAGAATTTGCAACAAGCGCTAATACGGGAAATGCAGACTATCGCTAAGTAAAATCGCGTAGCCAGGAACTGCAAACGGGGGATTATCCAAGAAGCTATGGATTGAATTTTTTATCAAAAGCCTTACTCGCTTTACAAATAAGTAGATCAAACTGTTTAAGAGAAATGGGTAGTTGTTTGTTAGTAATAACAGATTCTCCAGAACTTGAAATACCTTGAATGACTAGAGTGTTATTTTTATTTTCGGCTATATAGATACCATCAAAACCATTATCGATTTCATCATCTTTATAATTACTAAGGATATATTTTAATTTTCCAATCGCGCCAGGCAACTGATGCTGCACATCGTAAATTAATTTTTCGTTTATACCGGTAGGCAATTTATTTATATAAGCTATGTCAATCCAATTCCCATTACGCTCTTTCCAACACGAACCCAATGTATCAAAACCATACTGATTCCGATATTTTTTAAATAATGTTTTGTTTTGGAAGACTTTATTACTGTCAAAAAAAACGACTTTATACCCTCTATTACCTGAGTATGCTGATTCACTACACACAAACAACGCAATAAAAAAAATAAAATATGTGCGTAAGTCCATTAACGATCCTTAATAATTTGTTTTTTTCTACTGTAGGCAGTATTGCCAATACTTCGGTTCAGATTAACCACATCAAATTCTGAAAGTACATTTTCTTTTTTGCTAAATTCAAGATATGTATTTGGTACAAAATAACCAACCAGAGTCTTCGTGGTATCCGTTTCTAACATGAACGTAATTTTGTCATTTTGATTTCCGCCTAAGGCAATAGTCTTTAAGGAAATAGAATCTTTGCCATATACAAAGGCGACATGACCTTTTCCACTTTTTTGCCAAACAATGATTGAGCCATAGATTGGAGAATTTATCTTGGTAAATTTTTTACTATGTGTTGCAAATTGCGAGCTAGCAGAACGCTCATATGGATTTCCGCTTTCCATCAGACAATAATTAACAAATGACGCACACCATGGCGTATTCCCTAAATCGCCGCCAAGTCCGATTTCTTCATGAAAATTATCAGTTTTGGTAATTATGGTTTCTTTTTTACCAGCCCATTTAATTGCTTCTTTAATTGCCACTTCCATCCAAGGTGCACGCTTTTGGTCTGATGGCATCACAGCTAAGGGCTGTCCTTGAGCCTCCTTACTTCGTGTTGGAATGGCTGCAATTTTTGTTGATTTATTACTGTGAACTTTAGCTACCGTAGGCATGCCAGTTGGCGCTGAACTTGAGCCATTAATAGATAAACGTTGTCCAGGAAGGATTTTGTTAGGGTCGCGTAATTGATTTTCCTTTTGAATTTTATCGGCACTTGTTTTGAATTTTTTGGCAATTTTCCCCAATGTATCGCCTGGCTGTATTACATAGGAGTATGGCTCTGGTTTTTTCTTGTCCTGTTTTACTAAAGCAACATGTGGTTGTGTAGCGGCATTAGCACTAAAAAAATCGGTGAAATAATTAAATGATTGCGATACGTTGCCAAGTATAAAACTATCTATTTTCTCAAGTTTTTGTTTGGCATTAATTACCCATAGCTCAACCTCATCATTTTTTTTCAGGTGAGGTATTGCTGGTAATTGACCATAGTGATCTGTCTTGTGCTTTACTTCATTTCCATCTTGTTTAATTATGACTTCATGTTCTGCTATTGGGCGAGCGCCATCAGACAAGGTTATTATTGTTGTTTTGATCCATTTTTCTTTACGAGTATCAATCATCGCATTAAAGCCTTCATACTGTTCCATTGAGTTCATCAATGAATCAAGCTGCGCTTCAGTCAAGTCACCAATTATTGAATCTTTGCTTAATCCTGATTTTGTAGTGATGTAATCTGTATATTTAGCAGTATCATTTTCGCTAGGCGGTGCGTACTGCTTCATCATCTGAATTATGGTGTCACCTTTATATTTGCGTAACAACAAGCCTTTTTTTTCAGCACGACCGGCCTCCACTGTTGGGAAAATTAAAAATTCACCGCTTTTAGTTTTCCCCTTGCCAATTTGCAAAGTATATTTTGAACCTGGTCGTAAATTACCTGGATTGTTAAAACGCCACGCGATCGTTCCACCTGAGCGTAAAAGATGATCACCATTATCCGCGATATACTCTACGGTCAATATATCAGGATAGTAAATAGCATTTATAAATTTAGTCATGGTAAACCATTTCCTTAAAATGACTTTTTGTTGGGTTATTTTGTGTTTTTCAATATCTGCTCAACGGTTAACTTGGACTCAATTTTTTTAACATTTGTACGTAAAAAAACCCATCTATCATAATCATCAAGCTTAACCAACGTATAAGTAATTACAGTTATTGGACCTTTATCAGCCAAGGTTTCACCCGTTTCCATATTGACTGTAATCAATTGCATCTTCTTATCATTAATTATTTTTGCATCAAAGAACTGTAAATCAGCCGAATGTTTTGTTTGAACCGTAAACAGCATTTTAGGATCGTCTGCTTTTTCTATTCTAGGAACTTGATTCCAATCATTACTGCCTTTAGGCTGGAATAAAAAACTGTATACATAAAAATCATGGTCATTAAAATGATTTACATGACCTACATTAATGGACAGAGTACCTTGCTCAGATTTGACATTATGTGAACCTGTAGAGTATTCCTCAGCTTGTGCGGTCATAATGTGTAAACTCATGAAACCAAACATTATTACCAAACGTAATAAATAATCTAACTTAATGAAAATAGAAAACATTTTAGGCCTCTCCTTGGATGTTACCAATCAGTTTCAACAACTGCTCTTTATTTAAAAAAGCTTCATTTTGGTCTTTTTGTAATCTGGCTATATAAGGGTCATATTCAACAGAAACATTATCATTGGTGAATTCACTGTCTCTTGATTGGCTAACCACTGAGAAAGATCGTTGCCACTTATTCTCGCCTATTTCGATATTCACAGCTTTATTGCTATCGGTCACTATCCGAGGCAATCGCCCATCTTTAGGTATATTTCCTGCCGCCAGCACTGCACCTTCAGCATCAACAATCCGATATGCCTTATCAACCAGCGCCATATCATCTACCAGCTCATCGCTTCCTGCAAAACAGAATCTCACACTCTGTTTGTTAATCCATTCTGCGGTAGGTAATGTTGCTAATGGATAGCTCATACTCGTCCCACCCGTAAAACTCTTCTGCCCCGCCTGCACCAGTATCTTGCCCGGGCACTGCACCGTAATATTACCACCCGCTATCTTGATACTGGCACCGCCCGCGGTACGCAGGGTGATGTCGGTCGCGGCGGCAAAGTCGATGCTGTCTTGCGCGCTTTTGATGTCGAGGTTGTCTTTGGCTTTGAGGCTGATGCTGTCGCTGTGTGCCTGAAGGGTGGTGTCGCCCTGAGCGGCGATGAGTTGCAAGCCTGCGGTGGCGTTCTTTTGCATGCCACCAGCGGTGAGGCCGATGGCCTGGCCGCTGTGGATGCGCCAGGTGCCGCCAGTGCTGTGCTGGCTGTCTGCGGCGTTGAGCAGGTTGAGGGTTTCGCCGGTGTTGAATTGTATGTTTTGCCTTGCGGTTAGGCTTAAATCATTTTTGGCGATGAGACTGATGATGGGGTCGGTGTGGTGCGGCAGATGCTGGTCTGATGGTTGCGTGTTTTGGGTACTTGCGTCATCTTGCGCGGCGTCGAGCTGATTGGCGTTGACCATGCCTTGCATGACTTTGCTTAATGCGGGGATCGGTGCGGCGCTGTCATTGAGGCTGCTGGCGTTGGCGTTGCTGCTGCCTTTGAGGGCGGCGATGCCGACGCTTAGGTGGCTGTCGGCAAGCTGGCTGAGGCTGGCGCCGAGTTTATTGGCGGTGTGCAACAGGCCGTAGCTGGCGGGCAGGTCGCCTGCGGGTTGGCGCTGGCTTTGGCTGTGGCTGACGCCGTAGCTGGTGATGAGCCAGCCGGATCCGGCGCGCAGGCTGCCCCAGGCGTCGGTGCGCAGTTCGATGCCTTTGCCGCGATAGCTGCCGCGGCGGTTGTCGGCGGTGTGGATAAGGTGACCGAGGTTGAGTTCGGTGCCGGATTGGGTGGTTTTGAGCTGGATGCGGCCTTGGCTGTCGCTGTCGTCGAAGACGAGCTGATTGTAGCCGCTGCCGTTGTATTCCTGGCTGCGGATGCCCCATTGGGCGGCGGCGTTGTTGTGTTCGTCCGTGGCGCTGCTGGCGCCGTGCCAGACGGGGGCGTTGCCGGCGGTGAGGTTGCTCTGCGCGCTGGCGCGGGTGTCGCTGGACTGGGTAAAGGCGCTGGTGTCGCTGTCGGTTTGCTGGCCGTTGGGGCTGGCGGCGGTGCCGGCTTCGCCCTGGCCGTTGTAGTGAGCGCCGATGATGACAGGGCGGTCGATGTCGCCTTCGAGGAATTGCACTTGCACTTCCTGGCCGATGCGCGGCAGGAACTGGCTGCCCATGCCGCCCCCTGCGCTGCGCTGGGCGACGCGTACCCAGCAGCTGGCGCGGCTATTGGTCTGGTCGAGCGGGTCTTGCCAGTGGAAACGGATGCGGATGCGGCCTAGCTGGTCGGTGCAGATTTCGTCGTTGCCGAGTTGCTCGGGGTTGTCGCTGTGGTTGTTGTCAAAGCCAACGACGCGGGCCGTCTGGCTGCCGTATTCGGTGGGGCGATGATTGAGCTGTTGAGTCTGTGCCGGGCGCCATGGGCGGGTGGCGTCGATGGCGGTGAAGGCGTTGGCATAGCCGAGGCGTTCAGTGGTGGCGATGAGTTTATCCAGCTGCTCTGGGCGGGTGGTGAGCGGGTCGCTGTCTGCTTGCGCCTGGCTCAGGGTGCTGCGCAGCCAGTCACTGAGACGGCCAAAGGCAAGGGTGGCGTGCTCGGCGACGGTGTCAGGCAGGTTGTTGATGCCGAGCTGGGTGACGTGGCTGGTGATGAAAGTGTCAGGGGTGGCTTCACTTTCCAGCCGCGGGTTGCCGTCGATCTGGAAACGCTGGCCGGCACGCAGGCTGCGTACAGTGCTTTGCCCTTGCCAATACTGGTGGCGGAGTTCATGGGCCTGGATGCGCAAGGCGGCATGACGGGTGGCCTGGTCATTATCGGTAAAGGCGTATAGTCCGGGGTGGTCATAATGCTCGACCGGAGGTAGCTGGCTGTAGTGCTGGCCGCCGAGTTTGAGGTCGGTGGGGGTGCTGGCCGTGGTGATGGCTTTGGCTTTGTAATCATAGCTGGCCAGGGTCAGGCGTGCGGGTTGCAGGCTGTGCGCGACGCTGAGTGCGGTGATGCTGTCGGTTTGCTGTTGCGAGCCGGTGCCGGCGTAGCGCAGGCCAGTGGCGCCGTTGTCGGGGTTGGCCGGGCAGGCGCTGGTGTGGGTGCTGTCGGCGAAGATCACCAGACTGTGGCCGTCCGGCGCATTGGGGTCATCCTGTTCCATGCGCCAGCTCAGGCCGTCTTCGGCGAGCAGGCGGCTGATGAAGCCGAGGTCGGTTTCGCGGTACTGAATGCAGTAGCTGCGTGCGGGGAGTTGCTGCAGCAGGCTGTGGGTGTCTTCGCTCCATTGCCAGTGGGCGTGCGGGGCGTAGTCGGTAAGGATGCTGTCGATGATGCTTTCTATAGGTTGTTCCTGCCAGACGCGACTGTGTGCATTCTGATCAAGCAAGCCCAGCCATGGGCTGATACGCAACTGATAACGCGAGAGGCCGCCATCGCTGCCCAGACTTTGGGCATGGCTGATGATACCGGTGATGCGGGTACGGCTGGCGTCGGCCTGACTGATATGCAAACTGGCATTGCGCCCCATTAGTTTGGCAATGGGCAGGTCGGGACGGCGGGATAATACCAGCACATCGGTGTGCGCCAACTGATGCAGGCCATCCTGACTACTGAATGCCTCTACCAGCAGGCTGCCTTTATTAAACCACAGGGTCAGGTCGTCGCTGTCCCTGAGAGTGAATTCATATAAACGGGTGTCACTGCCGTAGCCGGTAAAGGCTGTTAGGCTATCCGCCATCTGCGTGGACATGGATTCGATAAAGTTCGTCATATCTGGCACCATTACTGGGGGGTGTTATCTGCTGCGGGTGATTTTGGCTGGGCATTGGCTTTGCACGCCAGGTCGGTATCCCAGCGCTCGGAACAGATACGCCAGCGGCACAGTTCACCTTCAATAATGCCAAGTTTTTTGCAGCGCTTAAGCAGACCTGCGGTGCTGTCACCTGGCTTGCGTTCAACCACATCCTGATTACGGCTGTCGTCTTTGCTGCTGTTGTTTTTGCTGTCAGCCGTTGCTTTCTCGGTTTTGGGATGGCTGGTTTTTTCAGTACTGGTCTTCTTGGGCGGTGTTTCTTTCGTGCTGGCAACCAGTGCGGTCAGCAATTTGACATCGCGATCATCCACGTCTGTCTGGGCTGGCGCTGAAGCAGACTTGATCTTGCCTGTCGCCGGTTGGGGTGGGGGGTGTGCTGCAACAACAGTTTGCGCGTGAGCCTGAGTGGTGGCTACGACCGGCGCAGGTTTGCTGGGTGCATCTGACGTGCTGGTTAACGCAGCGCTAAGGCGATCATGGGGGTTGCTGGCCGGAACAGTTGCAGGATGTTCCGGTTTTTTTTGTGGCTCTGCAGGCAAGTCATTGATAATCGTAGCAACCTGAGCAGGCGCTGCTTCAACGGGGGCAACGGGCGATTTTGCTTCGGCATGTACGGCTGGCTTTGGCATGTTCGCCGGCTTTGTCGGTGCAGATGGGTTAGCGGGCGTAAATGATGCTGTTACGTTATTGGCGATTACCATCGCGGCAGCCACCACCAGAGCGATTAATAGCAGTGGAATGGCGATAAACCAGAAGACAGGCCGTCCCTGCTTTTTACCTGTTTGCCTGGGTGTCGTATTCCCCAGGCTGGATAGCAAACTTGGCGCTTCCTGCGCTGGGCTTGCGACTGCATCTAATAAACTGGGGGCAGAAGCTGATATTGGCTTGGTCATAGTCGTTTTACTGAATACTGGTTTATGTGGATGATTATGTCTGCGATTAAATCCGGCATCAGACTGGGTCGCTATGGTTGCTAATATCCAGCCCCAGCAGTTCTTCTACGTGGGATAGCGAGGTGTTGTCCTTGATCACCGTGCGCAGCCATTCATGCAACGGCAAATTACCCCATTGCGCGGCCTTGTCAGCCAGATAGGCAACCGGGCTGTGCGGTTCTGTTTCACGGAAATACCGGGCAACTTCACGTAATTGACTGATGGCCTGCGCGCGACTCTGTATGCCACCGCGTGCGTTTGTCTGCGGGGAGTTCGGCTGGGCTGTCTGCATGGCTATATCCTGATTATCATTGATGTCGTCGGCTGTTGCGGATTGCGTGCTGCTGGGCACCCCCTGATCGTTAGCGAACCTGTTCAGGGTATGCAGCACGTCTTCCAGGCTTTGCCGTAACGCGGTAAAACCCGGGCCATCCATACCCAGTCGCGCATCAATAGCCGTCTGCATGTCGGTCAATGCGGTTGCACACAGTTGCGCTTCGGCTATCAGCGTCTGGTAGAAGGCATAGCTGCTCTTGCGCCGTGCGCTTTCAATGACGTCGATACTGACACCGGCTTCGCTGCGATTTCCGTCCCCCTTGCTCTGCGATCGGTTGCGGGCATCGAGTATGCTGGCGTAGCTGTAAGCGCTGCCACGGCCTTCGGTCAGCGGAATATTACGGACCAACTGTTCGGCACGGCTGACTATCCAGCTTAGGTTGCCGGCGCGGCGTTCCTGATCGCCGTCTTCGGCTTCCGGGTAGAGGCTTTCCCAGTACTGGTTGCATAATCCGGCTATCAACCCGAACCCTTGCGCCAGCCCGTTAAAGCCATGCTGATAGGCACTGGCCTCAGTGAGCCAGACTGCAAGACGCAGATCTTTGCTTTGCTTCTCCAGCAGGGTAGTACTGAGTGCAATCACTTCGTTCCAGTTGGCTTCCTTGAGGTCCACTTCCCATTCGCCCTGATCGATGCTGGGGTCATCAAACCGGCGCGCTTCGGCAATGGCGTCAAATTCACGCGAGAAGGAAAGATCGTCGCCGGAAGGCTGATCGGGGCGCACGGGCTGGAGTAATGTACTGGCATTCCACATAGACATGGGTTCCTTGGCTGGGTTACTGAACAACGCGGAATTCGATGCGGCGATTGCGGGATCGCCCTTCTGCCGTATCGTTGCTGGCGACTGGGCGGTCGGGGCCGACGCCATAGGTATTGATACGATCAGCCTGAATATTCTGGCTGACCAGATAGGCTTTGACCGCATCGGCACGCGCCTGACTCAGGCTGATATTGCTGGCACGCAAGCCGTGGTCATCGGTATAGCCGGTGATATCAACGTGCTTGTCCTGCAGCTTGTTCATCGCGGCGGCGATGGCATTCAGGATGCCTTTACCTGCAGCAGTGAGGTTGGCCGAGCCGGTCTCAAATTCGATGTTGCGATTGGCCAGGGCATTGTCAATCAACCCCTGATCCGGGGCGCTGACATGCAGGCCGTTGTGGATGGTATAGGTGGGGTTAAGCCGGGTTGCCATATCGCTGGCTATTTGCTGGCGCTGGGCTTCATTGGCAACTTCGCCACGCACGCTGACCTGATTGCCTTCGATCTTGAGCTGACCGTGACTTACCTGCCGCAAACCTGGGTCAAGCAATCGGCCCATATGCTCCACCCAGTTGGGCGGCATGATTACCTTGCCCAGCACCAGTTGATCCACCACTTTGTCGGCACCATACAATTCACGCACACGGGCTATCAGTTTGGCATGTGTGGCTTCATCGGGCACGGTACCCGAAACCACCACCGGCAAGTTGGGAGCACCCCCTTCAGCCAGCACTGGCGGGGAGGTAAGTAAAGCGAGGAGCAGTATCCAGCTATGACGCATGTTGATTTATCCTAAGAATATTTCTTTGAAGTGAGAGAGCGCAGTACCCAGTTGCAGCGTCGGCTGCGCCAGATAGCTGGAGAGGCGCTCCAGCCGATAATCGGCGCTGATCGCATTTTCCACCCACTCGGTGTCATCGAAGCCGATGTGGTGACCCTGTCCGGCAGGCGGGTCCATCACTGCCTGCAGAGTGCGCGGCGATGCACCATCGAAGCCGATGATCAATACGTGACGGTCATGCAGGCGGGTGACTATCAGCGCCAGTTCGAAATCGGCCTTGAACAGAAACGGACTGATAAAGTGCATCCACAAGGCCGCGACGTAATAGCGCTGCTGCAAATCGCGTGGCAGCGGCAGCACCAGACTTTTATCCAGTCGTTTTGCGCCGCTGGCCATGACCGGATGCAAGAGTAAACCCAGTGCAAGGATAAGCTGTCGCAGATCACCGTTATAGCCGCCTTGCGTCAGCATATCGCGCAAATCAGCCAGCGTACGGGCTTCCATGAAGTCAGCGAATGCGCTGTGATAGCTTTGCCCCCCCAGGTCCAGTAACACATCCCCGGCACATAATTGCTGCAATGACTCACTGGCATCTTCGGCTTGCATGACCTGGCTAGTCTGTATTTCCAGGCGATTCCATAAACGCCCCAGCACCAGCGGGCTGTATGGCAGAAAATCAGCCGGCTGGGTAATATGCAATGCCCCCAGACTGATAAATGGGAAGCGCCGCTCCGCCTGATCGCGGCTGGCAATCAAATGCCCTGCCACAGCACCCTGTGTGCGTGTAGCGGCAATTGCAAAGTGCATGGGTGCGACGCCATCGTAAATGGACTTCCAGCGCGGCTCTACGGCGAGCAACTCCATTGCCCGTGCCAGCCAGCCATCAACCAGGCCAATCAGATTGGCGTTGTCGGTGGCTTTGATAAAATCGCCACGGGTTGGCACTTTACCGAAATAGCCGATACTGATAAGACTACCTTGCTGGCTCATTGCGCCCCCTCCATGACCGGCGCTGCCTGGGTAGCAACGACTCCCGGCGCAGCAACTACGGCTGCCGGAGTCACCTCAATGATGCTCTGCGGCAAACTCATGCCTCGGTAACCGGTACTGGATGTACCTGCAGGCGCATTGGTTGCTTGCGGGCTGCTAATCAGCTTGAGATTCACTGCCACACTGGTTGAGCCATTACCCCAGTTCAGTTCAAACACACCATCTTCCTTGCGCTTACGGGTGGCTGTACTGAGCAACCGCTCCAATCCGAAACGCCCGGGTTCGTTCACCACCTCTATGCTGCGCCCATCAAAAGTGACTGCCACAATACGTGCTCCGGGCGTGCCTTGCGCATTCGGCCAGACAAAGTTAGTCCAGCCCGCCTGAGTATTGCGGTAGCGTAGTTGCTGACCGTCTATCTCTATCGTGTATTCCAGCACGCCGGCCGCCGGTAAGGGCTGTATCTGGAACAACGTCTGTGGTGCAGCCCCCGCACCGCCGCTCGCGACTCCTCCAGCGCTTACCGGTGCAATCCAGCTGGCAAAGTTACTGGTAACCTGCGGCGAAAGATGAATACCCAAATCTGCCCAGGTACGCGGCGCCAGCATATCGCCACGACGCACAACCAATGATGCCATATTGGTGCCGAAGAATTTCGCTAGCGCACCGTCAGAGCCGAATATCTGCCCGATTTCCTGACTGGAAGCTTCCAGATGCGCATTAGGGGAAAATGGATACTTAGCTGCCAGATTGGTCTGGAACGGGTTATAGACCTGTGCCGCCCATGTCTTGTTTAGCTCAACTTCCGCGGGGCGAATGATGGCACTAAAGGCCTGCATCAGTGGACGCACCAGTAACGGCCGCATCACTTGTTTCTGACCATCACTCATGCCTTGCAGCATTTGCTCATCAACATATTTCAATCCGTCAGCCAGTTCCGAGCCACTGCCATCCAGTGTTTGCTGCATCAGCAGACGCGCACCCGGCCCGGCATCACCCTGATTGTGAATCTGGTTAAAGCGGCTACGCAGCTTGGACAGGATCGTCAGGTAACCACGCATCAGCGATTGATCTTTATCTTTGACCACCACCAGTTTCGCAATGCCGGCAAAGCGCTGACCAACCGGCCCCATCGGTATGCCTGCACCCGCTGCATTGACGTTGATATTCATATTCAACTGACTCGGGCTTTGCTGCAGGATGGTGGATTTAAACCAGTTAACGAACCCGCTCTGTGCCTGCTTTAAACCGGCATTGACCAAAGACGGGTTATCCCATGAAGTCTGCTGGTAGACGGCTTCCACTAGCTTTCCCACTGGCGAAGTCTGCGGATCACCTATACGGTTCATGGCATTCACTGCCTGATCAAAATTACCCAGATCCGAGATGACCACACCCTGCAAAAAGCTCTGCCATGCTTGCGCATATTCATTTTTGTATTGTTCGGTCAGTGATTTCTGGATCTGCTCCGGGCTGCCTTCCAGGGTCAGGTCATCTGACGAACTGGTTTTCAGTACCCAGTCGGTACTCTGCAACTGTTTATTCGCAGCGTCCTTGAACGCATCCTGCACATACCCCTCCCATGCCTCACGGGTAAATACGCCGGGGATGACATAGCTGCCAGCAACCAGCGTTCTATCCTGCTCGCCTACAATGCGCGCTACTGTCATGGATGCGTAACGCGTCGATGCACGCGCCTTGATGTCCGCATAAATGCGTTCTCGCGCCGGCATGCCATGTACGACTTTACGCAAGGATTCGCGCGTTTGATCCACCAGAGCGAGCTTGGTCTCCATCGTTGGCCAGGACGGATCGTTGGTTTGCGCCAGATAGAAGGTCAGTATGCTTTCTGCACTACGGATCATCTGTTCACGCGGCATGGCACCACGGTTGCTGTCTAACCAGCCGCGCCAGAACCGGGTAATTTGATCATTGAGATGGCCAGCTTCGACATGACTGCGGTCACCTAGCATAAGGTAGGTTTTGAGTGCGTTATAAGCATCTTGCACTTGGGTAGGCGAGGCATCCTGATACAGTTTTTCAGCACTGGCACTTGCTGCTACCGGCTCGGCTGTGCCCGAATTACTTGCTGTCGCAGGCTGCGTTGCGCCCAGTTTATCGGCATTGGTATTTACTTCAGTCAGAAATGCTTCAAGATTAGTCATCACCGGCTTCAACATCACTTCGCGCACACCGGCGAAGTACTCTTCACGCAACTTACGTTCCAGTAGATCACCTTGATACAAGCCCAGCCCCAGACTCCACGGATGCTCACTGTGATATTTTTGCAGTTGCTCAATTCTGTCCTGCAATATCTGCAATGCATCAAGCCGTGATTGCAAATCGGCATGCTTATCTTGCAAGCGCACGGCTTGATCCATGTCCGCCTGCACGTTGGCTACCAGCTGACTATTGGCTTTGTATGACCAGCTCCAACCTGCGAGTGACAGACCTAACAATAATGTGGCTAGCAAAAAGGAGGCATAACGTAGTTTTATTTTATTCCGGCTGGCATACTGTGCGACCAAGCCTTTGTCTGCAAAAATCACCTTGCGGAACAGGTTGAGCAGAAAAAATCCGTTTCGGGAAGATATCACCGTCTGCGCCTGCGGCTGCAAACCCAAATCGAAGCGATCTGCCACGCGCTGGCTGGAAGCGCCCAGCGACATACCCTCCTGTAGCGCGCTGGTGAAGTAAAAGCCGCGGAAAACCGGACGGAACTGATAAGGATTATCTTCGAAAAGCGTGAGAATAAATGCCCGCAACGAATTCTTTATCGCCGCGAACTCCAGCGGAAACGTCAGCAACCCGGGAGGCATTTCCTCACCGCGGTACATGGCCATATTCGCGAGACTCATATCCTTGAGGCCGTCATAGAGCTCATCGAAACGCTCATCGAAGAATGACAGGATGTCCTGATTTTTAGTATTCGGGCTATATGCTTGCGTTGCACCCCAGACACGGGATACTTCCTCGCTGTCTACATCACGAAAAAATTCATTGAATCCGGCGATCAGATCCACTTTGGTGAACATGATATAAACTGGGGCAAATACTTCCAGTCGCTCGGTTAGCTCTTGTACACGCTGACGTAAATTCTTGGCCAGATTGATACCGAATTCGGGACGATTGCTGGTCAGTTCAGCGATGCTGACGGCGATGATAATGCCGTTGATGGGCGCGCGTTTGCGGAATTTTTTCAATAAATCGAGGAAGCCAAACCATTCTTCACGATCTTCTTCGTGCACAGCATATCGACCTGCGGTATCCAGTAATATTCCGTCAGTAGTAAAAAACCAGTCGCAGTTACGTGTGCCGCCAATGCCCTGAATGATGTTGCCATCTTTGTCCGCAAACGGAAATTGCAATCCCGAGTTGGCAATAGCCGAGCTTTTGCCTGCTGCCGGATTGCCGATAATCATGTACCACGGCAACTCATACAAAGCCGATGAACCTGATGTAATTCCCAGCTTGGATGATTTGATCGTACTGATGGCTTCGACCATTCGTTTGCGGATAACGTCAACTTCATCCCGGCGACTCGACTGCGCTTTAGATGCCGCTTTATCCGCCTGGCTTTCCAGCATGCTACCCAGCTGTTCTGAGCTGCGTTTGGCTTGCCAACGCTTATATAACCAAACGCCACCCCATATTATTAATCCCAGAACGAGAATGGCAATTATCCATTTTGCTGCGATTGTAAAAAACTGGGCGCCCAGCATCAGGAAACCGGCCAACGCTAAAAACCCCAACACGACCAAGGTTCGTGTATCCGTTATAAACTGTATAATTCTTTGCATAATATTGAGTTTAACTTTTTGAATTAGTTATAAATTATTTTAATGTTTTGCCGAACCAGCTGAGTCCGGCGTGATTTGTCCGGAATCAACTACCCATGCGATTCGCTCGTACTCATCGTTATTGCTGACACACAGTACAGGTTGCTTGTCAGCCACCACCAACTGCCTGGCGGCTAGCAGTGTCAGCAAACCCGCGACTTTGCCGACTGCTCCACACCCTGCTTCCATTTTGAAACAGCGCGCGTGCAGGTCCATATCTGGCATGACTTCACTCAATGCCTCGTATAATTCTCCGATCCGGCTAGCTCGGGCATCGGTATCTGCAGATACCGCGCCAATCTGCTCAGCGATGATTTGCGCATTCACAAGTGCATCGGTGATGCTATGCATCAGCACATCCGGTTTTATTTTGCCAGCCGCATCCGCAGACTTATCACGTTTCCGTTGCGCAATCCGGTGCATGCGCACCAATGGTTCAACCCCTAATTTTTGAGCCCATAACGTATCGGCCACAACCACTCCAGCTGCCGCTTCACCGGGTATAAAACTTACTTTTCCATTTGCGCCCTGCGCATTACGCTCTGATTGCAGTTCGGCATAAGCCTGCTCGCCCATAAACGACTGCGTTGCCATGAACACATAGAGACCTGACAAACTCTTCTGATTAACCTCGACGTTCACTTGATCAATCAACGTTAACGGATCCGAATTACTCAGGTAGCTATAGGGGTGAATCAGAAATTTGTCTGCAGGCCATCCAAGCTGCGCGATGTGCGTCGCTAGCCATACCGCGACATCCTGCCTTTGTTGATCGAGCCAGCGTTTCGGGAAAATTGCGACTACGTTGATTGTTGGCAATGCCCGATTTGGGTCATTTATTTCAGAATCTGATAGCAGTTCTGACAATTGCGGAAACGATAACAGGGTCTGCACCAGCTCCATGAACACGGCTTGCACCAATGTTAAGGCGCGCTTATCCGCCTGCTCCCACGGAGCAGAAGGCAGCCCTTTTGCCAGCAACCATTGCTCAAACTGCTCATATGTTTCGGCTTCGTGCAAATCGTCTACACGTGCAGTAAGTAGTGGATACCCATGTTGATCAACCAGTTGCGCATCCAGCTCAAAATTCGGCTGTTTATCAGCCAGCGCATTCATCAGTTCATCAGCCGTATACCCTAATCGCGTAATGGCACTGCCCGCAACAACTGATAGTGTCCAGCCTCTGCCAGTATTTTCCGACTCAGCTTCAGATGCTGGATTGACATTAGCGGATGGCGCTATACCAGCGTTTGCTGAACCGCTTATTGCAATAAGTCCTGCACCCAGTTTCTTGAGCATAACTACAGACAGCAAAAATATAACCGGGGTCAGCACCAGGTACATCACCACATCTGTCGTTGATGGCATATGCATACTGATACGCCAATATGAGATCACCAATAACCATACGGCAACTACAACGAAACCTGCCAGCAGGATACGGCTCATCCAAGATTGCAACACTTATCACTCCCCCATCCAATTTCAGTAAATGTTTGTCACACTGATATTGAATTTTTCATTATTTATTATTCACTTAATTAACCACTATTTGTTATTACAAGCACTTACCCGGCTGTTGTCATTCCTTGGCTAGCAATCAGCACAGCACCGCAGGCAGTTTTATCGCCATCCCGCGCAACTGGTTTTCCATCGACTATGATGGTCGGGTCTCCGCTTACTATGGCACAGGTGCCATGCCCCTTTTTTGGACACGTCACCTTATCCCCTATCCGCGCAATACGAACATCACCGCTCGCAGAATTGCCAGATGCTTCAATCACTGTGCCGCCATGCGATGTTTTATCCCCAAGCACTATAAAACCTCTACCCATTTCATCCTCGCTAACGACTCTTCACTGTCTTGCCACCAAAGTTATTGTTAATGTTTTACTGTATTATTTTTCCGCAATTCAATATGACCCAAATCCATCATTTTCCAGCGCCCTCCCCAGTGCAATCCTAATGACTCTGCCACTTCTCCATATAGCTGGTAACCACGCATTGCCCAAGGGTCTTTCTCGCTAATTACCAGCTTACCATCACGCCTGAATGCACAATCTGCAGCCAGTCCGAACTGGTGATAACTCTGAAATGCCGTTGCATTTGTAACGCTGGTACCCATGCGTGCCAAAGCATTCTGGCGCTCTGGACTACGATAGCCTTCCAGGATAGCCATGTCGTACCCATAACGTTCTTTCATAATTTTAAAAATCAGCAATACGTTTTGTGAAAAATCGCTATCCAATAGTTGCCAATTTCTGCTCGCGTCAATCAAGGATGGTCTTATTCGCAAAACCTCCTGAGTTTCAAACATTTCTGGCGGCAAAGCCGCAGGGGGCACCAACCGCTCACCAAGCAGTAAATCAGTAACCTGATCATTCTGATGACGAACATGCGCATCGTCAAAACCATCCAGTATATTTTTACCGCTATACAGCCATACAAATACCGGTGGCAACACTAACAGTCCAGAAACCAGTAAAACCATCCATAGATTTCTACTGATATATTCCCCGCCGCTTAGGCCATTCTGTTTTACTTGAACGTCTACGTATTTAAATCTCAACGCTATTGCAGTTAACTGTAGCGTTATTCGTCTGTAAAATATCAGCGTTATGATTTTAATTTGTCTTACAACAGCTTCCCTTATCGCCGAAAACACAGCCAGTCCAATAACACTGCTGACCAAAAGGAAATAAACGATAAAACTTAAATAAAGCACCTGTATCTAACCTATTAAATTTATTAATACTTTAAACCAATTTCATTTTATCAAAGAACGCTCTTACACAAATCATTACATAAGACTACACAACTACAGACAAAATCTGTAATAGATTATCTCAAAAAGGATCATTTGTCTTGTAAATTAAAATCAAAATAAAATTTTTAATAAATATCTCGGCAAACACACGACCAAATCACATAGCAATTTACAAAAAGGGGATTCTGGTATGGGCAGGCATGTGAACGGACGCGATCGGATTGCCGGATGAAAATAAACAATTCACCGGTAGTTATGATATGTAAAACGAGAGGGAGGAAATACCGATACATTACAGGAAGGCGAAAAAAAGGGCTGGATAAAAATCCAACCCTTTGTACTACTGGTGCCGGCAAGAGGAGTCGAACCCCTGACCTGATGATTACAAATCAACTGCTCTACCAACTGAGCTATGCCGGCATAGCTTGCTATTATGCCATTCTCAAGGAAAATGGTCAAAAGGAAAAACAACAATTACATACTTAGTCGTTAAAACGGTATGTTAACTTACTAACGGAAAGTAAATTTCATTTAACTACTTGCAGCTTCGGCTTGCCCGTTGGTTTCGGCGACGGAGGTGGATCTGTATCCGTTTGCAGATCCGTCTTAGAGTCTACCGGACCAGCACCCACAACCGCTGCTACTTCGAAACCGAGACCTTCCCCATTCTCGCGAGCAAATATGCCCGCTACAGATGAAACGGGTATTTCAATTTGTCTCGAAATGCCATTAAAGCGAGCTGAAAATCTAACCCAGTCATTGTCCATCAGCATTCCCTGAGTGGCGTTTGGAGACAGATTCAAAACAATCTGACCATCCTTGACGTACTCCAGAGGCACTCTGGTATGACTATCCACGACTACGGACAAAAAAGGCGTGTACCCGCTATCGATACACCATTCGTAAATTGCCCGTATCAGATAGGGTTTGGTTGACTTATCCGGCATGATTATTTGCGCATTGCCTTTTCATTTGGCGTCAATGCATCAATGAATGCCGGACGGCTAAATAAGCGTTCAGCGTACTTCAATAAATTAACCGCCTGCTTGGGCAATTGAATATCGTAATGCTCCAAGCGCCATAACAATGGTGCAATTGCCACATCAAGCATAGAAAAATCATCATTCAGCATGAATTTTTGCTTGGCAAAAATAGGCGAAATTTGCGTCAGATTGTCACGCACCATGATCCGCGCTTTGTCTGCAGCACTTTTACTACCATGCTCGATAGCATTAACATGACTGAACAGATCTTGCTCAAATGTGAACAGAAACAAGCGTGCGCGGGCACGCATAACAGGATCGGCCGGCATTAATTGTGGATGAGGAAAACGCTCATCAATGTATTCATTGATGATATTAGCCTCATATAGCACAAGATCGCGCTCCACAAGAACGGGAACACGATTATACGGATTCATTAACGCGAGATCTTCGGGCTTGTTTTGCAAGTCCACGTCAATCACTTCAAAATCCATACCCTTTTCAAACAGGACGATACGGCAGCGCTGGCTGTATGGGCAAGTATTGCCAGAATACAACGTCATCATAATGATTACCCTAAAATAACATGGCCGACGGAAGTCCGTCGGCCGTAAAAACCACTCAAATTACATCAAATGTAATTCAGCAGTTTAGTGGATGTCTTTCCAGTACTCTTGTTTCAGGTAGTACGCTAGTACAAAGAATACGCCCAAGAACAATAATACCAGTACGCCCACTTCCATGCGCTTGATTTTAGCAGGTTCAGCCATCCAGGTTAAGTAGTTTACCAAATCACCAACTGCAGAATTGTATTCAGCAGGCGTAAGTGAACCAGGCTTTACTAGCTCAAACTGGGGTTTTGCATCGGCTTCATGTTCGCCATGGGCAGATTCTTTCAGAACTTGCTCACCTTGCAAACCATACAATACAAATGGCATACCTACTTTCTCGAACACCGTATTATTCCAGCCGGTAGGCCGGGTATCATCACGGTAAAAACTACGCAGGTAGGTATACAGCCAATCAGAACTGCGCGAACGAGCAATTACTGACAAATCAGGCGGCTCAGCACCAAACCATTTTTTCGCATCAGCAGGTTGCATAGCGATAGTCATGGGGTTACCCACCTTATCAGTAGCAAACATCAAGTTTGCTTTGATCTGATCTTTCGTCAGACCAACATCCTCAAGACGCGTGTAACGCATTGCATTAGCGCTATGACAGGTCAGACAGTAGTTGGTGAACAGCTTTGCACCACGCTGAATAGAGGCATAGTCCTCCAGATTTACCGGGGCTTTGTCCAGATGCACGTGTTCAGACGCGAAAGCTGTCAGCGGTGCAAATAACAACGCAAGTAGAAATTTCTTCATTATTCAGGAATCCTTTCTGGCACTGGTTTAGTCTTATCAATTTTGGTATACCACGGCATGAATATAAAGAAGCCGAAATAAATCACACTCAGCACACGTGCAATATTGGTAAAGACAGGAGTTGCTGGTTGCGTACCTAAGTAACCCAAACCAATGAAACTGATAATGAACAGCGTCAATATGGACTTGTACAACATACCGCGGTAACGAATCGACTTAACAGGTGAACGATCCAGCCATGGCAGGAAGAACATAATCACGACAGCCGCGCCCATACCCACTACACCCAGAAATTTATCTGGCACTGCACGCAGAATCGCATAGAACGGTGTGAAATACCACAACGGGCTGATATGCTCTGGCGTCTTGAACGGATTTGCTGGGATGAAGTTATCCGGCTCAAGGAACCAGCCACCCATTTCAGGTGAGAAGAACACAATCGCGGTAAAGACCATCAGAAACACGATCACGCCCATAATATCCTTAACTGAATAATATGGATGGAAAGGGATACCGTCCAGCGGGATATGTGTGACTGGATCTTTATGCTTCTTGATTTCAATACCTTCAGGGTTGTTTGATCCGACCTCATGCAACGCGATGATATGCGCAGCAACCAGACCTATCAGAACAAGCGGCAATGCAATCACATGGAAGGCGAAGAAACGGTTCAAGGTGGCATCAGACACCACGAAATCGCCACGAATCCAAAGTGACAAAGCATCGCCAATAACTGGAATCGCACCAAACAGGGAAATAATCACCTGAGCACCCCAGAATGACATTTGACCCCATGGCAGCAAGTAGCCCATGAATGCCTCAGCCATCAGTGCCAGGTAAATCATCATACCGAAAACCCAGATCAGTTCGCGTGGTTTGCGATATGAACCATACATAAGGCCGCGGAACATATGCAGATAAACCACAACGAAGAACATGGATGCGCCAGTCGAATGCATGTAGCGAATCAACCATCCCCATTCAACGTCACGCATGATGTATTCGACGGAAGCGAAAGCCAATGCAGCATCAGGCTTGTAGTTCATCGTCAAGAAGATACCGGTAACAATCTGCAGCACCAGCACCAACAGCGCCAGTGAACCAAAGAAATACCAGAAGTTGAAGTTCTTTGGGGCGTAGTACTCTGACAAATGCGCTTTCCAGTTAGAAGTCAACGGGAAACGATCATCAATCCAACCGACCAATTTTTGCATAGCACTCATTGATTAAGCTCCTTTCGCGTCTTCACCGACCAGAATACGCGTATCAGTCAGGTATTTATGGGGTGGGACTTGCATATTTAGCGGGGCAGGAACACCTTTATAAACACGTGCTGCCAAGTCGTAACGAGATCCGTGGCATGGGCAGAACCATCCGCCATCCCAGTCTGGACCTAAATCTGCCGGAGCCAATTCTGGACGGAATGTTGGTGAGCAACCTAAGTGGGTACAAATACCGACCACAACCAAAAACGCTGGCTTGATAGAGCGGTTTTCATTTTGGCAGTAGGTAGGTTGTTGAGGCTGCTCGGATTTCGGATCCAATACTTTAGCGTCGTTTTTAGGCAACGATGCAAGCATTTCTTTAGTACGATTCACGATCCAAACCGGTTTACCTTGCCATTCGATGGCAAGCAACATGCCAGGCTCAACCTTGCTGATATCCGCTTCGACTGGTGCGCCAGCTGCTTTTGCACGTTCGCTAGGTAACATGCTCATCACAAAAGGCGTCAACACAGCCACCCCTGCCACGCCACCCATTGCTGTGGTAGCAGCGACAAGAAAGCGGCGTTTGCTGCGATCCACTTGCTGATTACTCATAATTCATCCCTATTTAGGTTACGCAAACTTAAAAACTTTTCTATTTTACCTAAATTTTAGGTAAAACATAAAGCCCCATTTTCATATTATTTACTGACTTAGCGCTGACGATCACTTACACACCACATATCCTGTATAATTTGTCACAATAAATAACATTTCTTTAAGTCATCAAGATGCGTAAATTCTGGTTATTATTCTCCCAAAGCGCCACAATTGCATTGGGATTCTTGCTTGTTATTACCATTTTCAAACCAGAGTGGCGGATTTGGCCTAGCCAAACCAACACAATTACCGACATTACCCCCTCACCCAATCTCGCACCCAACTCATATCGCGTTGCTGCCAGCAAGGCTATTCCCTCCGTGGTCAATATTTTCACCAGCAAAGCAGTCCGCGCTCCTGCACCGCCAATTACCAACAACCCGTTGTACAACCATTTTTTTGGTGGCCAAGCCAAGTCACGCACCCAGCGCGTCAGTAATCTTGGCTCCGGCGTTATTGTCAGCGCTGATGGTTATATTTTAACCAATCATCATGTCGTCGAATCAGCGGATGAAATTCAGGTTGCATTGCATGATGGACGAACTTTATTGGCCAAAGTAGTGGGTACTGATCCGGAAACAGACCTGGCCGTACTCAAAATTGATGCATCAAACCTACCTGCCATTACCTTCAGCCAATCTGACCAGGCCAGTATCGGCGATGTGGTCCTCGCCATTGGTGATCCTTTCGGTGTAGGCCAAACCGTCACCATGGGCATTATCAGTGCACTGGGGCGTTCTCATCTCGGCATCAATACTTTCGAAGATTTTATTCAAACAGATGCTGCCATCAATCCCGGAAACTCTGGTGGGCCATTAGTGGACACCAATGGCAATTTAATTGGTATCAATAGCGCAATCTACTCACGCACCGGCGGCTCTCAGGGCATCGGTTTCGCAATCCCTTCCAACCTCGTTGCCAAAGTCATGAAGCAGATTATTGACCATGGCGAAGTCATTCGTGGCTGGATGGGCATAGAAGTCCAAGACCTTACACCGGAGCTCGCCGAATCATACAAATTGAAAAGTGGTGATGGCGCTCTGATCGCCGGCATATTACGTGGCGGCCCCGCAGATCGCGCCAACATTCACCCTGGAGACGTGCTACTCAGCGTTGATAAGCAGACCATCACTGACTCAGCCGCTCTGCTTAATCAAATTGCCGCATTAAAACCCGGCCAGAGCACAACCATTACGCTGCTGCACCGTGACAAAATCCTTACTACTGTAGTTAAAATAGCGCGTCGACCCAAGCTGGATAACAGCACTGAAAGCCAACCCTGACGGTCAGCTTTCCCTGCGGTTATAAATAGTTGCGCCACTCCTGGTCTTCGGAATCAAACAGGCGATTCGCTTCGCGCGGCCCCCAGATGCCGGCAGGATAGGTATGAATAAAATCGCGTTCCTGAGCCCAGCTTTTCAGTATGGGATCAACCACGCGCCACGCCCATTCTACCTCGTCAAAGCGAATAAACAGCGTACGATCCCCGCCAATCACATCCAGCAGTAATGTTTCATAGGCATCCAGTTGCGCCTCACCTTCCTGACGATAACCTGCATCAAGCGAGACAACCCGCGTATCCATATCCAGACCCGGCTGTTTGACATGCACTTCCATGTGCATACTTTCTTCCGGCTGTATCGACAGCACAATCCAGTTAGGCGAAATCACCTCCTGAGGCGTAGTGCGGAACAACTGCTGCGGCGGGTGACGAAAACGGATTGCCACCATGGACTTGGCTTCGGCCATGCGCTTACCCGTACGCAAATAGAACGGCACCCCACGCCAGCGCCAGTTATCGACATAAAATTTAGCCGCGATAAACGTTTCAGTCAGCGAGTTCGGTTCAACACCGGGTTCTGATTGATAGCCCTGCACCACCTCACCACCTAATGTTCCCTGCGTATATTGCGCGCGAAATGCATGTGCATGCACCGAACGTTTGCTGATCGGCCGTATGGAGCGCAACACTTTAACCTTTTCATCGCGCAGCGCATCCGCTTCCAGGACGGGAGGGGGTTCCATGGCAACAACTGTCAATAGCTGCATCAGGTGGTTCTGCAGCATATCGCGCATCGCACCTGCCTTATCATAGTAATCCGCGCGGTTTTCTATCCCCATGGTTTCCGCTACCGTAATCTGCACATGATCAATGAAATTACGATTCCATAACGGTTCGATCAAGGTATTGGCAAAACGGAATACCAACAAATTCTGCACCGTATCTTTACCCAGATAATGGTCGATGCGGAAAATCTGTTCTTCATCAAAATGCTGATGCAATAGCTTGTTCAAAGCTTGGGCAGATTCGATATCCTCACCAAATGGTTTCTCCACCACCACCCGATGCAAGCCGCGAGGCTGTGACAAACCCGACTGATCCAGATTTTTAATCACGCCGGTAAAGTCAGTGGGTTTAACCGCAAGGTAGAATACAACATTGGAGCAAACACCCATTCTTGGCTTGCCTAACTCATCTTTCAAACGATGATATGCCTCCACGTCCTGCAATTCGCCACGCAAATAACTGAAGCGTTCAACAAATTTTGCACACAGTGCATCGTCACATTTGTCCTGCAATTTTTCCCTGAGCAAGGTTGTAACATGGTCACGCCATGCCACATTATCCCAATCACGTCGCCCGAAGGCGATAAAGTTCATACTGTCGGGCAAACGCTTGGCCGCCTCAAGTCGATATAGCGCAGGAATGAGTTTTTTTGTAGCCAGATTACCTGTTGCGCCAAAAATCACGAAATTACAGGGAAAATCCAAATCATTACTCATATACCCTCCTTGACGCCGTGACCACCAAAGCCTTTGCGCATCATGGCCAGCAATTTATCTGTGTATTCATGCTTACCCTGACTCGCGAAACGCATCATCAGCGCCAGCGTCATGACCGGTGCCGGCGTACCCTGCTCCACTGACTCCAGTACTGTCCAGCGCCCCTCGCCAGAATCAGCGACAAACGGGGCGATCGCGTCCAGCGTCTGATCAGATTTCAAAAATTCGGCTGTCAGGTCGAGCAGCCATGAGCGCACTACACTGCCGTGCCGCCACATTTCGCTCACTTCCGCCAGATCAATACCAAATTCCTGTTTGCCTTTAAGCAACGACAAGCCTTCAGCCAGGGCCTGCATCATGCCGTATTCGATGCCGTTATGTACCATTTTGACGAAATGCCCACTGCCAACCGGACCACAGTGCAACCAGCCGGTTTCCGGCCCTGGAGCGAGAATTTTGATGAACGGAGTTACCTCAGCTACGGTATCAGCTCCCCCCCCCACCATTAAGGCATAGCCGTTAGCTAACCCCCAGACACCCCCAGACACGCCCGCATCCATGAACCGTAACCCCCGCTCTTCCAACTCTGCCGCATGGCGCTGACTGTCCTTGTAATATGCATTTGCCCCATCCACAATGATATCGCCAGCCGACAGCAAACCTGCCAGTTGCTGCAACGCCATTTCTGTTGCATCACCTGCTGGCAACATCAGCCATACCACCCGCGGACTGGGCAGCTTCGCCACTAACTCCGTCAAGCTTGCGCACGCCGCAATATGCGCTTCTGCCTGTGCCAGGGATTCAGCAACCTCGTGGCTACGATTCCACACCAGCACATCTGCCCCGCCACGGGACAGACGTCGCGCCATATTCGCGCCCATTTTACCCAGACCCAACAAACCGATTTTCATTTATCGTCTCCTTGTCTAATTCGATATTAATATGCAATCAATATACACCCATCCCGACCTGACCATCATCATAGCCAGCGATTAAGACAGGTTAAATATGCAACTATTCCGGATACAATTAATTAAGCAGATTATGTGCCCGAACCATGCAATGCTTGTAGCCGAGCAGCCACCCATCGGGAACCTGCTCCACAGCTATGGCCAAAAAAAACAGGCATCCCTGCACTAAGCGGGATGCCTGTTATCGGGACGGCATATATGCAGCTGGTGATTATTGCGGTGGCATGGTGCTGCTAAATGATGGCCGCTCATTGAGTTTACTTGCCAGTCGTGCCAGATTAGGGTGCGCCTCGCGCCATTTAATGTGTGGAAAACGCAATTCCAGATAACCCAGCGCACAACCTACTGCGATGTCGGCCAGACTGTAATTATCACCCATGCACCATGCATGATCTCCGACATCGCTGGCTATCACTTCCAGCCCGCGAAAAACTTTCTGCTCCTGGCGCAATATCCAGTCCGCACTTTGTTGTGCCTCAGGCCGTTTCTTTTCCAGAAATATTGCGGCAGCTGCATCGCTTATACCATCCGCCAATGCTTCCCAGCGTTTTGCAGCAATCCGGCTGCGCGCATCCTTAGGCAACAGATTATGTACCGGTGCGGCGTGATCCAGATATTCCACAATGACACGGGAATCGTACAGCGGCGTACCATCATCCAGCATTAACACCGGTATCTTACCCAATGGATTGTATTCTGGCACATGGGTAGTCGCCTCCCAGGGCACATCGATCTGCAGTTCGCACTCAATATGCTTTTCCGCCAGAACGATGCGCACTTTACGTGCAAAAGGGCTAGTCAATGATGCAATTAATTTCATTTTATGTACTCAATCGTTCAAGTGTGACACCACAAATTGTTTCACGGCTTCGACATCTGCGTCCATCACAGTATAGCGCTGCGGCAAATCTTCCAGATTAACCATGCTGGCAGGCCGCTCAGGCGCACGGCCCAACGCTTCCTGAATTGCCTCTTCAAATTTGGCAGGCAAAGCCGTTTCCAGGACGATCATCGGCACGCCCGGTTCAAAATATTCCAGACCGACCTTCAAACCATCTGCCGTGTGCGTATCGATCATAACACCATATTTTTCCCAGGTGTCGCGTATGGTTTCCATACGGTTGGCGTGATTACTTGAACCAGACACCATGCCATAATCCGCCACTTTGGCAAATACGCCCTCTGCATTCAGATCAAAACTACCGCCTTGCTCTACTGCAGCCCATAGCTCACGCAATTTTTCACCATCACGACCAATCAGATCGGCGACAAAACGCTCAAAGTTAGATGCCTTGGAGATATCCATGGACGGGCTGCTAGTGTGATAAGTACGCGCCGATACCCGCGGACGGTAAGCACCAGTTTTAAAAAACTCATCCAGCACATCGTTTTCATTAGTCGCTACGATCAGGTGTTTGATCGGCAAGCCCATCATCCGCGCAATATGGCCTGCACACACGTTGCCGAAGTTACCCGAAGGCACGGAAAAACTGACGTGCTGATCATTGCTGTGCGTCGCAGCAAAATAACCTTTAAAGTAGTAAACAACTTGCGCAGCAACACGACCCCAGTTGATGGAGTTGACCGCACCTATCTTGTATTGCGCTTTAAAGGCATGATCATTCGATACCGCCTTGACGATATCCTGGCAATCATCGAACACACCGTTGACTGCGATATTGTGAATATTCTTATCCTGCAGCGAGAACATCTGTGCGGTCTGGAACCGGCTCATTTTGTTATGCGGGGATAACATGAACACCTGGATGCCGCGTTTACCACGCATGGCGTATTCTGCCGCTGAACCGGTATCGCCCGAAGTCGCGCCAAGAATATTGATATCCTGACCGGCGCGATTCAACACATACTCAAACAGATTCCCCAGCAACTGCATGGCCATATCTTTAAATGCCAGCGTCGGGCCGTTAGACAAGCACAACAAATGCAAGCCAGGCTCCAGCGTATGCAAAGGCGTGATATCCGCCGCAGATTCATCACTACGTGCATTGCAATACACCTCAGCGGTGTACGTTTTATCTATGATGGCGCGCAAGTCTTCTGCCGGTATGTCATCAGCAAAACGCGATAGCACAGCAAACGCCAGTTCACGATAATTCATGCCGCGCATCGCCGATAACTCTGCTGCACCGAACTGCGGATACGTCTCCGGCAGATACAATCCGCCATCCGGCGCCAGACCACCCAGCAAAATCTCGGTGAATGTTTGCGCGGGGGAATCGCCGCGAGTGCTGATATAACGCATGACCATAGCTTTAACCTTTAGGGATATTCCAACTGCTTATTTGTTCAGTTCTTCCAGACGAATACGGGCTATCTTGCCAGAAATTGCCGGCAATGCTTCAATTTTCAGCATAGCCGCATTCACATTCTTTTCCACGCTCTGATGCGTCAGTATGATGATATCCACCAGTTCCTGACCTTCCTGCGGTTCTTTCTGCATCATCGCATCGATGGAAATATCCAGATCCGCCAGTATCCGCGTCACATCGGCAAGCACACCCGGCTTATCAAAGGCACGCAACCGCAAGTAGTACGAGGTACGCACATCATCCATCGCCAGAATAGGCTCATCCGACAGCGTGTCCGGCTGGAATGCCAGATGCGGCACACGGCTATGTGGATCCGCCGTATGCATGCGCGTCACATCGACCAGATCAGCCACCACAGAGGATGCCGTTGGCTCAGCCCCTGCACCTGCACCGTAATACATGGTAACACCCACCGCGTCACCTTTGACCAGCACCGCATTCATCGCGCCATCGACGTTGGCAATCAAGCGCCGTGCCGGGATCAGCGCCGGATGCACGCGTAACTCTATGCCTTGCGGCGTGCGCTTGGTGATGCCCAGCAATTTGATGCGGTAACCTAACTGCTCGGCATATTTGACATCGTCGCCGGTCAGCTTGGTGATACCTTCGATGTATGCCCGCTTGAATTGCACCGGGGTACCGAACGCAATCGCCGACATGATCGTCAGCTTATGTGCTGCATCCACCCCTTCCACGTCAAAGGTTGGATCCGCTTCTGCATAGCCGAGGCGTTGCGCTTCCTTGAGCACATCGCCGAAATCGGAACCCTTATCGCGCATTTCGGTAAGGATAAAGTTGGTGGTGCCATTGATGATGCCCGCGATCCATTCGATACGGTTTGCGGTCAAGCCTTCACGTATCGCCTTGATGATAGGAATACCACCACCCACCGCGGCTTCAAACGCGACCATCACGCCTTTGCGTTGCGCGGCAGCAAAAATCTCGGTACCGTGATTGGCGATAAGCGCCTTGTTGGCAGTTACCACATGCTTGCCATTTTCTATTGCCATCAGGATGAGCTCTTTAGCTGGCGATTCGCCGCCTATCATCTCCACCACGATGTCGATTTCCGGATTATCCACAATCGCAAACGGATTGTCGGTCAGCTGCAAATCCGGCGACGCGAATGCCTGCGCTTTTTCCAGATCACGCACTGCCGCCATGGTCACCCGGATCTCGCGTCCGGCACGACGGGTAATTTCTGCCGCGTTGCGGCGCAATACTGTCAATGTTCCGCCGCCCACCGTGCCCAGGCCTAACAAACCTACATTCATTGGTTTCATATTATTTTTTTCCACTTAATCTATATAACTACCATGTAATTTACGATACCGTTCCAGATAGCGCGCAATCCGCCCTATCGCTTCGCGCAACTCGTCTTCATGCGGCAATATCACTACACGGAAATGGTCCGGTAGCGGCCAGTTAAAACCGGTGCCCTGCACAATGAGCACACGCTCTTCTTCCAGCAGGCCCAGTATGAATTTCTGATCATCTTCGATCGGATACATTTTCGGATCCAGCCGCGGGAACATGTACAATGCCGCCTGTGGCTTGACGCAAGTCACCCCCGGAATCGCCGTCAGCAGTTCCCAGGCCAGATTACGCTGCCGGGTCAGGCGACCCTCCGGCGCTACCAGATCAACAATACTCTGATAACCACCTAGCGCAGTCTGAATCGCATACTGGCCAGGCACGTTGGAACATAAACGCATCGAGGCCAACATGTTCAGACCTTCGATATAGTCCAGCGCATGCCGTTTGTCACCCGAAATCACCATCCAGCCCGCACGGTAACCACAGGCGCGATAGTTCTTCGACAAGCCGTTCAAGGTCACACACAGCACATCCTCTGCCATGGAGGCGATCGAGACATGCTCATGCTCGTCGTAAAGCACTTTGTCATAAATCTCGTCGGCATAGACTATCAACTGATATTGCCGCGCAATGGTCAGTATCCCTTCCAGAATTTCCGGCGTGTATAACGCACCGGTTGGATTATTCGGGTTAATAATGACGATCGCGCGCGTATTCGGCGTAATTTTGGCGCGGATATCATCCAGATCCGGCATCCAGTCAGCACTCTCGTCACAGATATAATGCCGCGGCGTACCGCCCGCCAGAGTGACTGCGGCTGTCCATAATGGGTAATCCGGCGCCGGCACCAGCACTTCATCGCCGCTGTTGAGCAACGCCTGCATAGACAGCACTATCAGTTCGGAAGCACCATTACCAATGATGATATCGTCGATTTGCACCCCGGCAATACCTTTGCTCTGGGTGTAATGCATAATTGCCTTGCGTGCCGCAAACAAGCCCTTGGAATCGGTGTAGCCGGAGGCATTGGGCAGGTTTACAATCACGTCCTGCACGATTTCTTCCGGCGCCTCAAAACCAAATGGCGCAGGGTTACCAATATTCAGCTTGATAATCCGCTGCCCTTCGTCCTCCATCTGCTTGGCACGCGCCAACACCGGACCACGAATGTCATAACACACGTTATCCAGCTTGGTCGATTTTTTTACTGGTCGCAGCATTAGCGCCTCTTCCGTCATCACGAATATTTATCCTAAAACCCAAACCTTACAGACAGGCTTGGTCGTCAAGGTGCCAAAATGTATAATCTTACTCGACTGTATGCGCTTGCCGCAATTGGAGACTGTTTTGAAATTTCATCTGACCCAACCCGAAGGACTCAATTTATTCACCGGATATGGTGATGATTACGTCCTCATCAATGGCGAACGCTATGAGCAACGCAGTTTACTAGTCACTCCCGATGCCATTCTGCACGACTGGCAGGTCAGTGATTTTGCTGCATTGCAGCCGCAGCATTTCGAATCATTTATTGCTCAGCAGCCGGAAATCGCGCTGCTAGGTACAGGTAACCGACTGCAATTTCCCCACCCTCGCATTACTGCCGCACTTGCTAATGCAGGCATAGGACTGGAGGTCATGGATACCAAGGCTGCCTGCCGCACATATAACATTCTGGTTGCTGAAGGTCGCCGTGTCGTCGTCGGCATCATGCTAACAAACTAAACCGGCATCACCTCACCGAATCCGGTTATCGCCATAAAACCGGCCACATCCTGTGGCGGGGACTGGCTATCCGGCTGATGAATGCTGCGCAAATGGCGAATGCCGTAAGTTTGCGCGTTGCGCAAAACTGGCAAACTATCATCAAACAATACAGTACGTTCAGGCTGGAAAGGCAGTAACGTATGCAGCCGTTCCCAAAACCCGGCTTGCTCTTTGGCCAGGCCCAGTTGGTGCGAAGTAATCATCAGATCAAAATATGGCGTTAATGCTGTGCAATGCATCTTCAGCGCCAAACTATCCTGATGCGCATTAGTCACTAATATGATTTTTTTCCCTGATTGACGCAATGCAATCAGGAATGCCTCCACCTCATGCCGGACTGCAATCAGATGCTGCACTTCGCGCTTAAGCGCGACAACATCCATATTCAGCGCCTGTCGCCAGAAATCCAGACAATACCATTGCAGACTACCTTGATGGCGACCTGACAGCTCAGTCACGTGGGCAACAGCCTCGGTGACAGATACGCCATGTTGCCGCGCATAGCAGAGCGGCAGATGCTGTCGCCAGAAATAATTATCAAAATGCAAATCCAGCAACGTACCATCCATATCCAGCAGTACGGTGTCGATTTCCGACCAATTCAATGCGCTCATTCCAGGAAAGCGTCTCTATCCATACCCAGACGGCGCAGGGTTTTACGCAACAACTGCAATGCTTCACTCTGTATCTGGCGCACGCGTTCACGGCTGATATCAAGATCGTTCGCCAACTGTTCCAGCGTCTGCACTTCCTGATCATTGAGCCCGAAACGCCGCTCGATTACCCAACGCTGTTTATCACTTAACTGGCCCAGCCATTCGGTGATGAAGCTGAGCGTTTCCGCTTGCGCCATCATCTGTTCCGGCAACTCGCTATGCTCATCGACCAGCGAATCGCCCATGGACAGATCAGCATCAATATCCAGCGGCGCATCCAGTGATAGCAGCCTGTCATTCAGGCGCAACATTTGCCTTACTTCATCAACAGGCAAGTCCACCAAATGGGCAATATCATCTTCACTTACCTCAGCAGCACCATGTTGAGCCAAATGGTAACGCGCCCGCAGCACGACATTTATCGCCTTGACGATATGCACTGGCAAACGAATGGTACGCGACTGATTCATGATGGAGCGCTCTATGGATTGGCGTATCCACCATGTCGCATAAGTCGAGAAGCGAAATCCACGCGCCGGATCAAATTTTTCCAGCGCATGCATCAGGCCCAGATTTCCTTCTTCAATCAGATCCAGCAAAGCCATGCCGCGATGACTGTAGCGTTTGGCAATATTAACTACCAACCGCAAATTGCACACGATCATTTTCTGTCGCGCCTCAAAATCGCCGAGAACGATTTTTTCGGTGAGGGCACGTTCATCTTCGGCGTTTAACAATGCATTGTGCCCGATGTCATGCAGATACATTTGCGTGACATCCGCATGCATATCATCCAGCAATAACGATTCTATCAAATCCGGTTCAACAAGCATTTCATCAGATGACGTTGATAATTCATCTGCATCATTTCCATCCATATCAGTCATTTTGTAACCTCTGGTAGGTATTTCAAAGGATCAACTGGCTTACCCATTTGCCTTATCTCGAAATGCAATTCCACTTGCTCTGCGTCACTGTCGCCCATCTCGGCGATTTTTTGCCCTCGACTTATCGCTTGCCCTTCTTTCACCAACACCTGTTGATTATGTGCATAAGCGGATAAATACATCGCATTATGTTTGATAATGACTAACTTTCCATATCCGCGCAAACCTGCGCCACTGTAAACCACTTTTCCTGCCGCAGCCGCAATAACCGGCTGGCCACGACTACCGCTAATATCTATGCCTTTACTGGCTTTTGCCTCACTGAATTCAGTAATAACCCGTCCGTTGGTCGGCCATGACCAGTCCAAAGCAACATCATCAGACTCTTTTGCCGCAGGCTCTTTCTGTACAGCAGGCGCTGGTTTATCAGCAACAGCCACCGGTTTCACTACCGGTTCAACAGGTGCTGAAGCTATCGTCGTCACCGGTTTCGACACCACGGATTTTAAAGGTTCCTGCACTTCAGGAATGGACAACCGGGTTACTGCAGATGTTGAGTAAGGTAGCTTGATAGCCTGGGGTTGGGTAATACTGAGTGGCTCGACTAGCGACTTGGTGGCGATTGCCGGCGACTTGAGTGCGACAGCCTGGACTTTGCTGTCATCCGGCTTGGCAAGCGATTCTGGCGGCGTCAAGCGCAGGGACTGGCCGACAAATATGCGATTCACATCCAGCAGATTATTCCAGACCGCCAATTCACGGTAATCCAGACCATACTCCAGCGCGATGCTATATAAGGTCTCGCCTTTCTGTACATCATGGCTCGCCGGACGCCAGTCACGCACCTTGCCACTAACAGGAGGGGCAATGCGCTTCACTACCGCTGTTTTGGTACTTGTCATATCGACCACAGGTGCGACACGCGTCGTGCTGCAGCCTGCCAAAGCCAACAATGCACCCAGTACCCAACAGCAACGCATCATTAAGCCACCCCCGGTAGTAACGGCACAAAGTGCACCATCTCCAATACAGTTTCCTGATAGGCATCTTCATGCCGCTCTATCAACACCATTTGCTGGCTATCGCCCATTCCGCGCGGCAGTACCATGCGTCCGCCCACGGCAAGTTGCGCCAATAATGCAGGCGGTGGCTCCGGGGTAGCTGCGGCAAGGATAATACCGTCGAACGGAGCAACATCGGCCAGACCGACATTACCATCACCATGTTTCAGTTTGATATTAGCGATACGCAGCTCTCGTACTGTGCGCCGCGCCTGGCCCAGCAGCGTTGCTATCCGCTCTATCGAATAAACCTCGCGCGCCAGTTTTGACAATACGACGGCCTGATATCCGCAGCCGCCACCCACTTCCAGCACCCGCTGCATATCCTTGCCGTTACGCAGCACTTCAACCATGCGGGCGACACTATACGGATGAGAAATCGTCTGACCGAAGCCGATAGGTAACGCTGTGTCTTCATAAGCTCTGATTGCCAAAGCCTCACTGACAAACAAATGGCGGGGAACCAGCGACATGGCCGCCAGTACACTTGTATCCTTGATACCCTGCTCACGCAAACGTTCTATCATGCGCGAACGTGTACGCTCCGAAGTCATACCTATACCACGATGCTTTTGCAGGCTCATGTCGCCAACCATCCTTGCACTAAATCCAGTTGCTGATAATGCGTTAAGTCGATCTGCAATGGCGTCACCGACACCCGTTGCTGTGCGATGGCATGAAAATCCGTACCCTCGCCCGAATCCTGTGCCGCACCAGCAGCACCTACCCAGTATACGGTTTGGCCACGCGGATTGGTCGACTTAACCACCGGTTCAGCTTTATGACGCCGGCCCAAGCGCGTCACGCTCATACCCTGCAACGCCTCATAAGGCACATCAGGCACATTAACGTTAAGCAACACGGGGGCAGCTATTGCATTAGACATCATGCGCTGAACCAGCTCCAGAACAACACGTGCCGCGGTTGGATAATTGCCACCAGCAAAACTGGTCAAAGACACAGCGATAGATGGCACGCCGAGTAGAAAGCCCTCGGTTGCCGCTGCCACCGTACCCGAATACACCGTATCATCGCCCATGTTGGCACCATGATTAATACCGGAAATCACCATATCCGGCAGGTGATCGAGCATTCCTGTCACGGCCAGATGCACGCAATCCGTCGGCGTTCCATTGACGTAGTAAAATCCTGAAGCAGCCTGACGCAACATCAAAGGACGATCCAGTGTTAGCGAATTACTCGCCCCACTTCGATCGCGCTCAGGTGCAACAACAGTAATTTCAGCAATACTGGATAAGGTTTCGGCTAGGACAGCCAGACCGGGGGCAAAATATCCGTCATCGTTGCTCAATAAAATGCGCATATAAAGACGATCATTGTTCCCGTTGATAATTATTTTAAATCAAACTAGAGAAAGTTTGGTTGGTCGGGGCGAGAGGATTTGAACCTCCGACCACATGCACCCCATGCATGTACGCTACCAGGCTGCGCTACGCCCCGAAGCGGGCAATTATAGCAGAAGCAGCGCACCAGCTAAAGTAGCAAAACTATATTTTGAGCACCTGAATGATTTCGGTGATCTCTTGACGCAACGCTGAATAGTCAACGGGTGCTGGCGCCGCTTCTACCTGCTCGACAATAATGGACACACCATTGCTTTCTTCGAGGCGATGACGCGCACCACTGATAGTGAACCCCTGTTCGTACAGCAGTTCACGAATCCGTCTTATCAGCAAAACTTCATGATGCTGATAATAGCGACGATTACCACGGCGCTTTACCGGCTTAAGCTGGGTAAATTCCTGTTCCCAGTAACGCAATACATGCGGTTTGACCGCGCATAGCTCACCGACCTCACCAATGGTGAAGTAACGTTTCGCCGGTATCGGCGGTAACTCGCTAGTTGGCTGGTGATCCGCCATACGTCACTTCGACCAGAGTTTTCAGTTTATTGCTTGGGTGAAAGGTCACCACACGACGTGCGCTAATTGGCATATCTTCGCCAGTTTTAGGGTTACGTCCGGGGCGCTGAGGCTTATCCCGCAATTGAAAATTGCCAAAACCGGATAACTTCACTATATCCCCGGCTTCCAATGCGGTACGAATTTCGTCGAAAAACGCTTCTACCATATCTTTAGCTTCTCGTTTATTCAGGCCGACTTCTTCAAATAACAAGTCAGCCAATTCTGCTTTAGTCAGGGTCATTACTACCTCAGGAACGTAATTGCGCGTTAAATTTTTGTTGTAGCAGCTCAGTCAGTTGCGCCATAACCGCATCGACTTCACTATCTGTAAACGTCTTTTGATTGTCTTGCATCAGCACTCGGAAAGCAAGACTTTTTTTATCAGAATCAATACCTTTGCCACGATACACGTCAAACAACGCGATCTCGGCTATGCCCGCTATTCTAGCAGAATGCATGGCATCTAGTAAGGCTTGTGCAGCGACTTCTTGCGACACTATCACGGCCAGATCACGCCGCACCCCCTGAAAACGGGAAATCTCACCATGCTTTGGCAAATCTCTGAGCAACAAAGCATCCAGCGCCAACTCAAACATCACAGGCGCCGACGGCAAATCCCATTGCTGCACCAAGGCTGGGTGCAACGCCCCCAACCAACCGATATCAACCCCATTCAGCGACACGGAAGCACACTGCCCCGGGTGCATAGCAGCATGTGCGTCCGCCCTGAAAGTTAATACCTGTGGCCAGCACAAGGCTTCCAGATCCGCTTTTACATCATAATAATCGACCACGCGGGCGGGCATTCCCCACTGCTCAGGAGCCACATCTCCAAATGCCAAACCAGCTATGCGCAACGGCTGAGCATAACCATGCCCTGCAGACAGAAAACAACTGCCCACTTCCATGATACGCACCCGGGTTTGCCGCCGGTTCAGATTGGTTTTTAACACATCAATCAAACCACCCCATAACGTCGAGCGCATCACACTCATTTGGCTGGCGATTGGATTTTTTAATAGTACCGGCTGAATTCCGGGTGCAAGCGCTGCTTCCCATGCCGCATCTACAAAACTGTAAGTTATCACTTCCTGATAATCGCGCACCACCAGGATATCGCGCAAGCGATCTATCGGACGCTGTTGTTCCGACTGCGGCAACATATTTAAATTAGCAACAGGTGCAATCGGCGGAATATTGTCATAGCCAAAGAGACGCGCCAACTCCTCAATCAAGTCGACCTCTATGGTCAGATCAAACCGGTAACTTGGTGGCGTAACGCGATAGGCGTCACCATCCTCGGCAAATTCAAATTGCAGACGTTGCAACCACTGGCCCACATCCGCATGACTGAAAGGAATACCCAATACCTTGCTGACACGCGCCGGGCGCAGGCGTATTGCCGCACGTACCGGCAATTCATGCAGCACCTCGGTAACCGCGCTCGCATTACCACCGCAAATCTCTACGATCAATTGCGCGGCGCGCGCCAGTGCGTTTTGCGTCGCCGCAAAGTCAACACCACGCTCAAAACGATGCGATGCATCGGTAGACAACCCCAGGCGACGCGCACGTCCAGCAATATAATCAGGATGGAAAAAAGCCGACTCCAGCAAAATTTCAGTTGTACCGTCGCTCACTCCGCTGGCAATGCCACCCATAATGCCAGCCAGGGCCAACACACCCGACTGGTCGGCAATCACCAGCATATCGTCATCCAGCCTGACCGTTTGCTCATTGAGCAAAACCAGCGATTCGCCAGCTTGCGCCATACGCACATCGATCGCACCCGACACTTTAGCAAGATCAAACGCATGCAGTGGTTGCCCTGTCTCCAGCATGACGTAGTTGGTAATATCCACAACCGCGCCCAGACTGCGCAAGCCACTTCTCAGCAAACGCTCCGCCATCCAATCAGGCGTCACTGCTTGCGGATTCAGGCCGCTGATTATCTGACCGCAATAACGCGGGCACGCCTCAGTAGCGGCAACCCGGATATCCGGCACAACTGACGTCACAACTGGCGCCACCGCCACTTCCGGCGCCATCAGCTCACTGCCTGTCAAAGCCGCAACTTCACGTGCAATCCCCATGACACTGAGGCAATCACTGCGATTCGGCGTGAGCTTTAGCGTAAGCACATGATCATTTAACCGCAGATAGTCGCGAATATCCTGCCCAATCGGCGCGTCATCCGGCAGCAACAGCAACCCGTCAGCTTCCTCAGCCATACCCAGCTCGCGTGCAGAACACAACATGCCCAACGATTCCACGCCACGCAGCTTGGCTTTTTTAATCTCAAACCCAGGCAGCTTTGCCCCGACCATTGCACATGGCACACGTACGCCTGCACTCACATTGGCAGCGCCGCACACAATCTGCAAATGAGCACCCGTACCAGCATCCACTACACACACCCGCAGGCGATCTGCATCCGGATGGGGGGCTACCGACACCACATGCCCGACCACAATACCGTTGAAATCAGCCGCCACCGGCGCCATTTCCTCTACTTCCAGCCCTGCCATTGTCAACAGATGCGACAACGCCGCGCTGTCCATAGGTGGATTCACATAACTACGCAACCACAGTTCAGAGAATTTCATAATAGATCGATCAATTAAACTGCTTCAAAAACCGCACATCATTGGCGAAGAACAAGCGCAAATCATCGACTCCGTAGCGCAGCATCGCCAGGCGTTCGACGCCAAGACCGAAAGCAAAGCCCAAGTATTTTTCGCTATCAATATTGACGTGACCAAGCACATTAGGATGCACCATGCCACAACCGCCAATCTCCAGCCAGCCATCGCCCCAGCTCATATCCATTTCTGCGGAAGGCTCAGTGAACGGGAAAAACGAAGGACGGAAGCGCACTTTCAAATCATCACGTTCAAAGAAGCGTTGCAAGAAATCCTGCACGACACCCTTCAGATTCGCGAAGCTGACATCCTCATCCACCCACAACCCCTCTACCTGATGGAACATAGGAGAATGGGTAGCATCCGAATCGACGCGATACACGCGACCAGGTGCGATTATCTTGAGGGGTGGCGCATTATTTTCCATGTAGTGCACTTGCACCGGTGAGGTATGGGTGCGTAACACATGCTGCTCATCGATATAAAACGTATCGTGCATCGCACGTGCCGGGTGATTTTCGGGAATGTTCAGCGCGGTAAAATTATAGAAATCCGTTTCGATTTCCGGGCCTTGTGCAACGTCAAAGCCGATAGAGCGAAATATGGATTCGATGCGCGCCAGCGTACGCGTAACCGGATGCAAGCCACCCATCGCCATGCCGCGTCCCGGCAAGGTCACATCCAGCGTCTCAGCCGCCAGCCTTGACGCCAGCTCAGCTTCTTTTAACGCAGTACGGCGCGCCTCAAGTGCGATCTGGATTTGTTCCTTAGCCTGATTAATCAGGCTACCCGCTGCCGGACGCTGCTCGGCGGGCAATTTACCCAATTGCTTCATTTGCTCGGTCATCAAACCGGTTTTACCCAAATAACGCGCCTTGATCTGCTCTAACTCAGCAGCTTGCGTCACCGTGGCAAATTCGGCTTGTGCACTGGCAACAATTTGCTCTAAATTTTCCATGTGAATATATTATCGACTCTGGATACAAAATACTGATTTAGCTTAATAAAATTCACCGCCGCAACACCGGCCGGAAATTTCGCTTAAGATAAGTCAGCACCAACACGCGGAGCAAACAAAAAAGGAGGCCAGCGGCCTCCTTTTTTGCTAGCCACTGATTTAACTAGCCAGTTTTGCTTTAGCCTGTTCAGCCAATAATGCAAATGCAGGTTTGTCAAACACAGCCAAATCAGCCAACACCTTACGATCCAGCACGATTTCAGCTTTTTTCAGACCATTCATGAATACGCTGTAACGCATACCGCACTGACGTGCAGCCGCATTGATACGCGCAATCCACAATGAACGGAATTGACGCTTCCGCTGACGACGATCGCGGTAAGCATACTGACCCGCTTTCATTACCGCTTGCTTAGCTACACGGTAAACGTTCTTACGACGACCACGGTAGCCTTTGGCTTGAACAATGATCTTTTTATGACGCGCACGCGCGGTGACACCACGTTTTACTCTTGGCATTTAAATTCTCCTTTATGCGTAGGGCAACATGGCGCGCACAGAACGCATGTTGGTTGCATCAACCATCAGCGTGCCACGCAATTGACGCTTGTTCTTGGTGGTTTTCTTGGTAAGGATGTGGCGCTTAAACGCTTGACCGCGCTTAATACCGCCGTTAGCTAACGCTTTGAAGCGTTTTGCCGCACCCGACTTAGTTTTCATCTTTGGCATTACATTCACTCCTAAATGGCAGCGCCGGGCAGTTTCACTTTGAAACATTTAGGAACCCGGACATTACCTCATTACGCCTGACCTGACTGCATCAGGCGTGTTCGCGGTTAAAAAACACCGCAAATACTATTTACTTGCGCTTCGGTGCCAGCATCATAACCATTTGCCGGCCTTCCATTTTTGGAAATTGCTCGACAACGGCATGCTCTGCCAAATCGGCTTCAACGCGCTTCAATTGCGCCAGACCAATCTCCTGGTGCGCCATCTCACGACCACGGAAACGCAGGGTTACTTTGGCTTTATCGCCTTCTTCCAGAAACTTGATCAGGTTACGCAGTTTGATCTGGTAATCACCTTCATCGGTACCCGGACGAAACTTGATTTCCTTAACCTGGATCTGTTTCTGCTTCAGCTTGGCTTCATGTTGACGCTTGCTTTGCTGATACTTGAATTTACCGTAATCCATCAGGCGAGACACCGGCGGATTTGCCTGCGGTGCAATCTCAACCAGATCAACCTCGGCTTCTTCAGCCATTTTTAACGCTTGTGCCGCTGTAAAAATACCTAACGGCTCGCCGTCAACCCCTATCAAACGAATCTCTGATCCGGTAATTTCGCCGTTGATTCGCGTTTCTTTATCCTGAGCGATAGTCGCAACTCCTGAAAATCAAAATACAAGAGGAGTGAGAAAAACTCACCCCTCGCTTGGTTTACGCTGGGCTATTTCAGTTTTCATCTTGGCAATAAGGGCTTCAACAGTCATCTGGCCGAGGTCTGCACCATTTCGTGCTCGCACCGTAACCACGCCTGCCGCCATTTCTTTATCACCAACAATGAGCTGATAAGGCAACTTTTGTAAACTATGTTCCCGAATTTTATAGGTTATTTTCTCATTCCTCAAGTCCAACGTCGCATAAATTCCTGCCGCACGTAATTCCGCATGAATTTTTTGCGCGTATTCGGCCTGATTATCGGTAATGTTCAATACGACTATATGCACTGGCGCGAGCCATAATGGGAACACACCCGCATGATGTTCGATCAGGATACCGATGAAACGCTCCATCGAACCCAGAATCGCGCGATGCAACATCACAGGTGGCTTGCGGGTATTATCTTCATCCACAAATTTGGCATCAAGCCGTACCGGCAGATTGAAATCCAGCTGGATAGTACCGCATTGCCACAAACGACCAAGACTGTCTTTCAACGTAAATTCGATTTTAGGGCCATAGAACGCACCTTCACCTGGCTGCAAATCATAATCCAGCCGGTTCTGCGTCAGCGCAGCCGCCAGCGCAGCTTCCGCCTTATCCCATGACTCGTCGGAGCCGACGCGCTTTAGCGGACGGGTAGACAGCTTGACCAGCATTTCATTGAAACCAAAATCTGCATATACCTTTTGCAGCATGACTATGAAATCAGCCACTTCCGACTCGATTTGCGCTTCGGTACAGAAAATATGCGCATCATCCTGAGTAAAACCACGCACCCGCATCAAGCCGTGCAACGAACCGGACGGCTCATTTCTGTGACAAGAACCAAACTCGGCCAGACGCATCGGCAAATCGCGATAACTATGCAGACCATGGTTAAACACTTGCACATGACCCGGGCAGTTCATCGGCTTGACTGCATACTCACGATTCTCTGAAGCCGTGGTGAACATGTTGTCGCGATAGTTTTCCCAGTGACCGGATTTCTCCCACATATTGCGATCCATCACCGTCGGCGTACGGATTTCCTGATATCCATAATCACGGAACTGCTCACGCATATACTGCTCGATCTGCTGCCAGATCACCCAGCCGTTAGGGTGCCAGAACACCATGCCGGGCGCTTCATCCTGCATATGGAACAGATCCAGCTGTTTCGCGAGCTTGCGGTGGTCGCGCTTGTCCGCCTCTTCCAGACGATGCAGATACGCTTCCAGGTCTTCCTTCCTGGTCCAGGCCGTACCGTAAATACGCTGCAACATTTCGTTGCGGTGATCGCCACGCCAGTAAGCACCCGCCAGCTTCATCAATTTGAAATGCTTGAGCTTGCCGGTTGACGGTACGTGCGGGCCGCGACACAGATCGGTAAATTCACCCTCGGTATACAGCGACACATCGTCACCCGCCGGAATAGACTCGATCAGCTCAGCCTTGTAATGCTCACCCAGACCTTTGAAATACGTCACAGCCTCATCGCGTGGCAATACCTGACGGGTTACCGCGATATCGCGCTTGGCCAGCTCTGCCATTTTTTTCTCGATAGCCAGCAAATCATCCGGCGTGAATGGGCGCTTATAGGAAAAATCGTAGTAAAAACCATCTTCAATCACCGGCCCGATGGTGACCTGCGCATCCGGATACAACGCTTTCACCGCGTACGCCAGCAAATGCGCGGTTGAATGCCGGATCACATCCAGACCATCTGCATCCTTGTCAGTCACGATTGCCAGCTGCGCATCTGCGCTGATCAAATAGCTGGTATCGACCAAGTGACCATCAACACGACCGGCCAATGCCGCTTTTGCCAACCCCGCACCAATCGACGCAGCTACGTCAGCTACGGTAACCGGCTGGGCAAACTCACGAACCGAACCATCTGGCAAAGTGATATGAAGCATGATTTCTCCAATAGGAAATAAAAAAGCGCGGACTAGCCGCGCTTTTTTAATCAAAACAAATTTAGTAAAACCTACACAAGGATATGCGCGACCCAATAGACTTAGCGTTAAAACAAGTTCGCGGTGTCATAACGCTACCTTCCTATTAATACGCACACATCATTGGTTGAAAATTTGGTAGGCAGTAGCAGACTCGAACTGCTGACCCCTTGGATGTCGACCAAGTGCTCTAACCAACTGAGCTAACCGCCTAATGCAAGGGATCGCATTGTACAGCAAACCCCCGAAATAGGCAAAGACGACCACGAAAAATTTATTTTTAACACATCTCTGCTTGCAAATTATAGAAGCTAAATTTCACGCACCAGACGGAAACCCATATTCACATCCAGCTCATCACGCAAACGCGACCAGCGTGCCGCACTGCGCGCTGCCACAGCGGGATCAAACCACGAGCCACCCTTGATCACAATACGCTGATTCTTGCCATGCGGCTCGATCTGATGGGCATCACGAGGCGTTTTCAAATGATTAGGCTGCCATGGCGTTGTGGTAATTTCCCAAACATTGCCATGCACATCGTGCAACCCCCACAAATTGGCGGGCTTGCTACCCACCTCCATGGCCCAGCGCATCGCGGCACATTGCGGAAAAAATGACCACGACTTCTTATTCTGATCCGGCATAGGCAAATTAGGCTTAAACAACACCTCCTTGCAAGTCGCCAGATCACCCATATTAAAGGCTGTCTGGGTACCGGCACGGGCAGCATATTCCCATTCGGATTCTGTAGGCAGGCGATACAACTGCCCGGTTTCGGCATTCAGCCATGCAATATATTGCACAATATCGGACATACGCACATTCACAATCGGCTCACGGCCTTTTGGCCAGATCAACTCCCGCTGCGACCTGAAACCCGTCGCCTGCGCAAATTGCTCCCACTGCTCAGCCGTAATCGTAAAGCGCCCGATGGCATAAGCGCGCGTCACTTGCACGTAGCATTGCGGCGCCTCACTGGCATCATGCCCGGGCTCATCTTCAGGCGAACCGATTTCAAACCAGCCAGTCGGAATCACCGCCATCTCCGGCCCCTTGCTACCACTGGCATGCAGCGTGTCACTGAAATACACAGACAAACCCACATTCTGCGCAGCCTGCTGTTGAGCAGCACGCAGACTCGTGGCATCCATGTCATGCACATAGACATGTGCCGCATCAACATTACCCGACTGAATCACCACCTCATTCACCCCATCCTCGCAACCAAAAAAAAGACACCTCAACGCGGTGTCTTTTTAACTGACTTAACCAGCCATCATGCGGGCGCGTTATGACGCGCAACACCTGCCATGATTTCTGCTTTAGCCTCTTCTACTCCCGTCCAGTCTTCGACCTTAACCCACTTGCCAGGTTCCAGATCTTTGTAATGCTCAAAGAAATGCGCAATTTGCGCCAGCGTGATTGTAGGCAAATCATGCACAGACTGCACCGACTTATACAGACCGCTCAGCTTCTCAACCGGCACCGCTACCAGCTTGGCATCAAAACCAGCCTCATCACTCATTTTCAGCATACCCAAAGTACGGCAACGCACCACCACACCCGGCATCAATGGAAAAGGCGTAATTACCAGAACGTCAACAGGATCACCGTCATCCGACAGGGTTTGCGGAATATAGCCATAATTGCATGGATAATGCATCGCAGTGGACATGAAGCGATCCACAAAAATCGCGCCGCTTTCCTTATCCACTTCATACTTAATGGGCGCGCCATTCATCGGGATTTCTATCACCACATTAAAATCATTGGGTAAATCCTTACCAGCCGAAACCTGATTCAAGCTCATTTATATCGCCTTCAATTATCAAAAAATAAAATTATAACCCAAGCACATGTCATTTTAATCGACATCGCCATCCACATAGAACCAGCGCCCGTCTTCCAGCACAAAGCGGCTGATCTCATGCAATCGGTATGCCCGCCCGGCAATTTTCTGCCGAGCCACAAATTCCACAGTCGCATGGGTTGCATCCTGCAACTGGTGGCGCACAACTTTCAGCCCCAGCCATTGCGGACGCGGATCATCACGCACCAAATCCAGACTTAATGGTCGTGTCGATGCATGCCAGGTCGCCAGCAAATAAGCTTCATCCAGCAAGGTAAAAGCCGTGTAGCGCGAGCGCATTAACGACTCCGCTGTCGGCGCAAGAGTACCCGCCAGATAACGCCCGCAACATGCCGATAACGCCAACCCGGAACCACATGGACATACCGACATAACACCCCCGCTCTATTGCGACTGTTTATCCAACGCCTGACGCTGCTCATCAGCATCACGCTGCATCTTCCCATCCAGCTGCCTGGCCCGCTCCAGCGCACTGCGCTGGCTATCGTACAATCTGTCCTGTGGCTGCACATCCACTTTAGGCACACTCGGCGGCACCACATGCGAATCACAACCCGCCAGCACCAGCAGCCATCCCCACATTATCAGCATACGCATCGCAACTCTCCTCGCCTAAAGCCACCACAGAACAATAACGCCACGCCACATCCCGCTAATATAATAAGAACCAACAAAACAACCAACACATTTGATAGGATTTCTTAAAACCCCTTAGGACTGTAAGGCATGAAAAAAGCCCGAAAACCTTATATTCATTGGGTTTTACGGGCTTTTCAGGAATACTTGAGAATACTTAAGACGTGTCAGTGGTGCCGGTGTCAGAATCAAACAACCATCGACAACCCAATATCCATTGCACCTAAATTCCATAAACAGGAAATCAAACAACAAATCAAACAACAATTAACTTAGGCTAGGGCGTGGACGGCTCTCTGCAACAACTCACAATTAAGCATTTCAAACCATGGGATTTACCAGCACGCAAATTATTACACAATCTCTGCCTGATTACTGATTTACATTGAGCAAAGCGCTGATGCTGCTGCACGCCAACTGTAACCTCAGCATAATCGGACACTGCTAATTTCTGTGTTTGTCATTACTTCATATTCTAGACTAAATCCACCCCCAGAGTTATGAAAAACGGCTATCGATTCTAATCGGATTTGCACTACTTATGTAAGCCCCTTCGAAAATACTGAACGTCTGTGAGCGCCCCTGAGTGACTGGTGGAAGTAGTTATGTCGAACGTCTTCTAATCGGTGCGAATTCAACCGGCCGATGCAACAGATTGACTTAATCGTTCAGCGGGTGTTTCATAGTTAAGTGTCTTCCGTGGCCGAAAACCTACACAGCGCTATGAAAAGCCAAAGTTAGAGCACGTCTTCACGAACGAGATAGGCTGTGACTGAACCTTGCTCGATTAGGAAGTTGAGAATGACCAGAACTGCCGTTTTGATCTGCATCGTCGTCCGCACCTTGTGCCGATTACGTAGAACGAAGCCGCGCACAAGGTTCTCTAAGTAGTAGATCGTGTTCGTTTCAAGCTTTTCGTCTGCAAGATTGACTCCTCTTTCGAGAATCCCGCTCACCCAGAATATTCCATCCAATGCAAACCCCGAGCCAATTTGGTTGAGCAGTTTCGCCAATGAGTACAGGACTGTAGGATGACTACCAATATCGCGGGCGACTCGTTGGAAGAAGCCCTTTTCGCGGTCCTTGAGCGAATGCCAATCCTTAGCGCACTTCTTCCAGTACGGCCAAGCGAGCAAGTAATTGTGTACGGTGCTCGACGAATGAAAATACGCATTTCGCTGGTACAGTGCGAGGATACACGGATAGAACAGCTCCCAAACCTCCCAGAACACATCGTACTTGTTAAGCTTATCTTCTGCGCTCACAAACTCCTGAAAAATCTCTTCCGTGTAATCTATAGTCTTGAAATTGTCGACAAGCGGTTGAACATAGGCTTCGGTATCTGCCCTGTCTGCACTTAGTACGAAGTGAGCGAACTTCTGCAGGAAACGGTGACGAGTATCGAATTCGAATCGCTCATCATCATGACGGTCATGGCGTTTTGCTCTCTTCGCCACGATCAAGGTCAATTCGATAACGAATGCTTTGTGGTACACATCGGTCGTTCCCAATGGGAGAAGCAAAAATGCGGTGACGAGTGCGTCAATGTTTTCGTCCGCGGACGGCGATAACTGGTCAGGCGTTAGCTCGTTGCGGAAGACTTGGCCGATTTCGTGCTCGTGTTCCGCCGCAAAACGCTGAATCGCTGTGAAATGATGGAACTCGTAGGTTCCTTTCTCTCTTTTTTCGCGCAAGATCGTCTCGCAGAGCTTCTCGAATACGGGCTGAAGGAGCAGGTATCCGAGGAATAAGGCGTTTGCGTCTTGCGGATTTGTCTTCCAAAGTGTATTCAGGATTGCCGATATGGCATGATCAGCAAAGCGTTGATTCATTCCCACATGGTTGCGATCCAAGAGAGTAAGTAGCAATATGCCCTTTACCTCGTCTCGACACGCTGGAAAGATATGAAGTAACAGCGGCAACGAGTTGATGGCAGCTTCGAGACCGTCTCCGACCTGATATTCGTAGGGGCATCTAAGCGGTAGCGTTGCATAGTCCAGCAGGACATCCCTGCAAAACTCCAGCTCAGCGGAGTCGAGTTTGTCTGCAAAGTCGCGCAAGAGGACGGCACACGCTACTGGAGGTATGGAGCGATAGAATAACCTAAAGCGTTGACCCTCTGACTCATCGGATCCCAGTCCCTCGCAAACGGCCTTCATATCGGTTATAACCCGTTTATAGTCGTTTTCGTACTGCAAATATTTCGAATAATCACCCGCATTCATTTGCCATCTATAGCTCGCCCATAGATTGAGCGGGATGTATTGACTCTCCTCTGCAATTCTCGCTTGGACTTCCTCGCTGTGCTTCTTTAGATCCGAATCAATCTCTGGATTGAAGGTTATGAAAACGCCATCATCCTTCGTCTCGGACGAGATATTCATCTTTCGACGATCCATACGTGCGAGGCATAGCCGCCAAGACTTGTCGCCCTCCGTCTCAGCAGCATGGTCGGGCAACCGAGCATAATGTTCGTCCAGTATCGCCCATACAGCCTCTTGTCGACAATTGGCTAACTCTTCGCCCTCGGTCCCGCTTCGGAACAGTTGGTACTGCAAGGCGAGGTTTTCGAGCGACAGGCGACGGTGCACATCGTCGCAGGTTCCAAGCCGCTCGTTCATAAATAGCCCAGCAGGATCATGACCGATCGAATATAGGCTTCGTGCGGTCATGTCGAACTGCATGCGCGCGAGGTCAAAAGAAAAGAAGTCTCTGGTTCGAAATAGCACCAGCGCGACGTTGAACAGTTTAGAGGACTCAGCAAGCACGACACTCGCAACGACCGCCGTGATCGAAGCGGAGCGTGAGTTTTTTATGAGATACAGGCACCAGTTCTCGATCACTTCCGCTGAAGCCTGCTTGGCTGCAGCAAGGAGCCACTTTTCAAGTGCCATGTGGATCGACTCGAGGAGCGTTGGCGCCGGCTGCCCGCCACGATATATCATCCAGAGCCTGTACGATATGTACTGCTTAAGCGGTGGTTTGGAAGGCGTCAGGTAGACGTCGACTTCCTCTACTTCGTGTTGTCCCAAATCAGTCTTAGCAAAATATTCGATTGACTTATTGGTGAACGCGACAATGAAGTCCACTGTCTCCTTCGGTGCCACCTGTAACAATCGCAGTATCGGCGTCTGAAAGGCGCTCGCGGGGTAATAGTCGTGGTGGTCAGGGGCCAGATCGAAGTATTGTTCAATATCGCTTCGGTAGCTGGAACCCCAGTCGTCTCGCTCTGGCGGTATATAGAGCCAAGTTACACTCGCTAGGCCGATAATTTCCTTCGGGAGACTCTCGGCAACAATCGCGCTCTTATCGATCGACGACAGTGCAGCCGTAACGAGTTCGTGGTAGCGACTGCGGTGTGAGACTTCCTTACGCACGATCACGCCTCTGAATATCTCCCCGAGTTGTTCCTTCACTTCCACGGAACCAGCGAGAATAACTCGGATAAGCTGTTCGCCCACCTCACTCCTCGACCTATACGGGAACTCGCCATCCTTCGTGAGGTCGTCGAGGTAGTACAACGCGATCTCGGTCGCCGCCTTTGTGGTCTTGCCCTCTTTGTTGTACCGATTCCAGTCGTCGAGCATAGGCAGGACGACATGCATGTAGAGCTGTCCGATCTTCTCCTTGTTGCGGTTCAGAAATTCGATAACACTGCTCCAGCCGGAGCCCTTAGGTTTAGTTATGATCGATGAAAAGCCAATCTGCGCCTCGTCCAGGTTCTCCAATGCGCTCAACAGCGCTTGATCCACCTCTTTGCAAGCAATGCGGATCAGAAAAAGAATTCGGTGGAGCAGATTTTTTTCATATAAGTAACCCTTCGAAAAGGTGGAGCCAGTGGAGGCATGCCCTTGCTCGACGCTCCTTGGCGGCAGCTCCAGTAGTTTCTGCTCGAAATACAGGATGAACGCATCGGAATAGTTGGAAAGCAGGGCGGCAACGACAGTCTCATCTCTCCAGTGGCCCGATATCGCATCATTGCATACTGTGGCTTCAATGAGTCTCGCCGCATCCCCGTCATTGGTGCAGAGCTTCTCAGAGAGCCAGCCTCGAAACGCTCGACGGATCGCCAAGGCGTCGCCGATCTCTTTGTAAAAGAGTTCGCAATCCGACATGTTTCGGAATGACCGCTCGATTGTCCGCTCAAGCGCCCACTCCTCGTAGATATCATGGGTGATGAAGTAGCCTCCAGCACTTGAATCGAACTTGATGATCTCGTCGGTTTCAAGCTGTCGAAGCGCCTCGTCGTGTCCCTCGATCATTACAAAGAAGTGACCCGACGCGGCTCGCTTGTAAGCGATTTCAAGAAAGCACTCTTCACGTTTCCGGTGAATATTGCCTTTTTGGTATGAAGAGTGCGTGATCTGACGATTCCAAATGGCCTCTCGAAATTCCACGTAATTTGTGTTTTGGTTACCCTTCACGTCGATGTGTAGGTATTCGTTCAGATAGAACGAATTTTGGAGGAACTTACGCAGCCGCTCGTTTTCTGGCAACGAAAACTCGTTCGCTACGGAGAGCTGGACTAACTCATCCTGCGTGAGCCCAGAGATGTTGAGCGGTTCGAACGGGGCGTTGTAAAGCTCAATGAACGCGTACTTGAGATCATCAAGGTAGCTCATGCGAGTCGTAAAGATGACCTTCCATCTACCGCAGCGTAGCGTCGACAAGAACTCTTGAAACACTTCCGGCCGATCAAGATCGGATAGTTTCTCGGCCGAATCGATGACCACGAATTTCTCGGTGAACTCTTCATGTTCACGTAGGAAGTCCGAAAAGGTGAACGCACCATAGTCTTTGAAAAGTTGGTTGACGTGCGAGACGTTGAATTCTGTCGCTTTGAACACGAAGAATGGAGTCGTGTCCCTTACCTCGTCGTAGAGGTCTTTAACAATTGCCGTTTTTCCAACACCGGCTTCTCCGCTGACGATCACCAGCGATGATTTCGACAGCGTATCCTTTAGGCGCGCAACTAGTGACCGCCTGTCAATCTTGATGGACTTCCCTTCGACTACGATCACCGAGCGGATGGGCTCAAGAACTGCCTCCGTGTGGCGCGTAATCTCTTGGACAAAATTGATGACACTAGCGCCAAGCGAGAAAAAATGGCTCGCGATATTGGCGTTTGTCTCACAAACGAATGGTGTCTCGAAGAAGTTCGCCGTCTTCCACGTGATCGTGACACCTTTCACTTTGGCATGTTCTTCAATTTCGGTCTTGTACGCCGGATCTTTGATGCTAGGCTTTGTGCTTCTTCCGAAGTCGACGTTCACGTAGAAGTAGAGTTGCGTGAGCGTCGGATGTTGGCTCTTCGCCGTATCGATGGCCTTGACGAGTATGGGTTTATAGGTCGAGAGGTCGGTGTCGATGAACTTCGCTTGAAATCCGATCACTTCGGCCCCGACGATCACGGGTTCAGCTTCGACACCTGGTTGATTGAAGTACCTCATCATGCCAGTCAGTTGGCCGTGCTCCTTGTAGAAGAGCAACGAGCACAACCATTCGAAAGCCTTCGGCTCTCGCCCATTGAATTTTGCCCTGAAATTACCCCAATTCACCTCCACAATCATTTCGCGTGTCTGCACTCTCTTCTTGTGTTTGTGTTGAACCCATTAGCCTTGAGCAATGAGGCCGCAGATAACCTTTCCGGCTCTTGGCGATTTTATTGAATTACCGCGAAAGGTGGCGAATAAGTGAAATATCTTATCCCATTTCAGCGTGTATAATCTCGATTTTTAGAGAAATTTTCAAACTTCATTAGAACCGAATTGCGCAAGTGCCAATCTGCACAACAAGTGCTGGAGGACTCCAAGACGGACATTGGTTGGAGACACCAGATTCGCAGCTTGACACTCGACCATGTGCGTATCAATGATCTTCGAACAAATTACGAAGTTGGCGACACACAGACCGCGCTGGATAGTGATCCAGATGATTTTATTTCGGCCAATTGTAAGCAAGGAGTTTAGCCATGGCTGAACGCGAAGAAAATTTACTGATTGAATTTTTCTCGCCTGGCATTGAGCCTCACGATGTTCCACAATTATTCCCTCTGCTCAATGCTCGCTCATACATCGACGCTCTCATCGCCATGTTTCGTGGCGGGAATGAAGAAGTATTGGTACGCCTCATGGTGTTACGCGAAATCGGTCTTCGCGTGGATACGCCTGAATGGTCACCGCAAGAACTAAGTTCCCATTTTTCCTTTATTACCCAGGCCAAATTCAACACCGTTCTGCACCGTTTGCGCGAGCATGGGTTACTGCTATGGGATGCTGAACAACGCGTCTATCAGCTTTCAACCACAGGGCGCATGGTGCTCTCGGCTCTCTCCAACCTGCTAAGCTTCAGCACCGAACAGGATGGCGAGCTAGGATTCCTCGCCGCACAAATTGCCGCGGGTTCTTCGGTCGGCAAACTTTCACCAGAAGCCTTGTCGCACCTGCTAGCGCGGCTGGCAGAGCTTGAAGGAGAGTTCTCGCAAGCAGTCACCTCGGGTTCCGAATTTCGACTGCGTGCCGCGCAAAGTAAACTGGAATCCGTACAGAAATGGATGGACAAATCCAACGAGGTGATGCGTAATCTTTCTGCAGACGGCCTTGATGAAACCACTTGGCGGCTGGCTCAGCAGATCGGTCAGCGCCAGTCAAAACTGATGCGTATGTCTTCAGTATTTCAGCGCGAATTGGCCGCCATTGCACGACAACAAGTTCATTTGTCGCAAGGCGGGTTGAGTTCTTCCGAACTGGCTGCCTGGCTCAAGCAGCGCAGCATCGACGAACTGACTGATCTGGTGGCGCAACAACTCGCTTACACACCTGAAGCGACTTTTATCCTGCCAGACGTAATGTTGGACAATACCGAGGAATTTGTCGCACGCGAACAGCCAAATCGCCGGATTTCAACCATGCCGAACCCTGCTGAGATCGAGTATGTCAACGATGTGCCATATGAACCACCTCCACAATTACTGGAACTCACCCGGCTGCTCAGTGGATTGAATGAACCTTTATCTGTAGCCGATGCGGTGGTCGGTGGCAGCTTCAGCGCGGCCTCGTACCGCCTCTCGTTATTGTCTTTTCTCGGGGAACAAAGCGTCGATCCAGAATTGGCTCCGCTCGCAGAATTACCAGTAACGCTGCAATGGCATGAGCACAACGAACTGCACACGATCAACCGCGATGAAGTCACCGCCATCAGCGATGGGCAACTCATCCCGAAGGAGATGCAAATATGAACCATGATCCCGCCGCGCGCTTGATTGCTCGCCTTCTGGCATTGCGGTATCTGCCGCGCGAAGACGCAGAAATACGGCGTTTGTTGATTGACAGCAGTTTCCGCGACGAAGTAGAACAACGCCTCGCCGCCAGCGGCCTACGCCTGTTGGCTCACCCCTTTGCTGCACACGTCAGCGTCGCCCTTACACGTGAATGCGAAAGCGCAGTATTCGAGCAAAACGACTCATGGCAAGCCAGCAACATCGGCTTGGCCAAGGATGTAGTAGCACTGCTGGTGATTCTGTGGGCGCTCATCATCCTGCCCAAGCGCGAACGCCAGTTAACCGGAGAAGCCGTGCAGCATGAAACACAGAACGAATTGTTCGAGAACGTTAAACTCACGCCTCTAGCCCACGAAGCCTCTCGCGGTATTCCACAAAATGTATTACTTGAAGACTATGGAAAATTGCTGGGCGGAAAAACGCGAATCAACTTTAGCTTGCCGCAATTAGCCCGGCTCGGTTTCATTGAACTTAAAAACAAAGTTATTCACGAAGGTCCACTGCTCGACCTCGCTTTTGATTACGTCGACATGGCACCACGCATACTTAACGGCGCGCTAGCCGACTTGTTAAAACAGCGCGGCTTGTTGCTCGACGCGACAGAACAGGAGACAAACTGATGTTTCGCCTGCTCGAACTGGAAACCGTACACTGGGATTACTGGCGCAATTTCAAGCTGCCGCTCAATGCACCCATCATCACTATCTCCGGTCCCAATGGCTCGGGCAAGACCACCCTGCTCGATGCCCTGCGCACACTGCTCGCATTGGAGTGTTCCAAGAAGCGCGATTATAAGCGCTATGTGCGGCGCAACGGCGAAGATTTTTGCTGGCTACGCGGCCTGATCGATAACCAGCGCCCGCCCGGCAGCAGCAAACGCCCATTCAGTCTACCGTATCAACAAGATCGCATCACATTAGCCTGTCGCATCGACAAAAAAGGCGGTGACTGGAATCGAAAATACTGGATCGCAGACGGCGAAGTGAGTTTGCAAGAGATCGAGAGTGTCGGTGAGGAGTTTGGTGTACGCGAGTACCAACGCATTCTACATAGCGCCGGCCTATCGCCCGCCATCGCCCGCGTGCTGTCATTGGAACAGGGACAGACCGACAAATTGTGTGAACTTTCGGCCAAGGACTTATTGAATTTGGTATTCGACGTATTTGGCGACAAGGAAGTGCTAGAGCGCTATCAGGAAGCGCGTCACCATCAGGAACACACAGCGCACGAACTGGATGCAGTACAGAACCAGTTGGAAGCCTTGGGTAACAGCCTAGAAAAACATGAACAGAAAGTAAATCGTTATCGTGAATGGCACGGACTCAATCAGGAACGTATCGAGTTATTTTCGGAAAAGCGTCCGCGTCTGGAACATTATTTGCTGCAACGCGAGGCTGAAAATGCCAGGCGCACGTTGCAAACTCAGCGCCGTGAATGGCGCGCGAAACGCGCAGAACTCCAGCAAAGACAACTGGAATTACAAGTGGAGCAGCATTCCCTCGAGACTGCGCAATTGCGCAGGCAAGCGGCGCAGGAAAACGAACAGAACCAGCAGCGCGCATTGAACGAACTCAACCAAGAACTGGGAAACTGGGAAACCATCGTCAAGCAGCATGAGCGCCTTTTACAGCAGGCCGATGCTGCTGGAGGGCAGACAGCCGACGCACGCGAGATTGAACGGATGGAAGGCGAACGCGCCAACTTGCTGGTGCGTATCGCCGAGCTTTCCCAACAGCAGAGCCAGATCGATGAGATGTTGGAGAATCTTGCCACTGGACGTCGCACCGATCCAGCCGATGTTGTGGCGTTCCGTCAGGCATTAAACCAGGCCGGCATTGCCCACGATCTGCTCAGCGACGTCATTGAGATTGCTGATAGATCATGGCAGGCTGCGGTGGAAGCCGTGCTGGCTCCATTCGCACACCTTGTATTGTTGGAGAAAAGTAGAGATGCAGAGCATGCCATGAAACTGGGCGAGCAGTTTCGTTACCGTCATTTCATCGTGCCCGAATGCATACAACCAAGCCTGCCGCCGCAAGGTTCATTGCTTGAAGTCGTTCGTTTCACCAAGCCTGTACCGGAATGGCTGCTGCGCACCCTGGAGCGGACGCGCCGCGTCGAAGATGCCACAGCCGGAGCAAAGCTGCCGCGTGGTGAAGACTGGATCACGCGACAAGGTTATTTGCGCGAACGACGCGGTGGGCGTTATGCCGCACCGGAGCAGGCGCGTTTCGGCAAAGCGCGTCTGGAGGCATTGCGTCAGCAGCGATCCGAACTGGAGAAAACCCTTGGGCCGCTGTACCAACAGCGCACTGGCTTGACGGATCGCATCCGCAACATGCAAGCACAACTGGCGGGAGAGGATGCCGTTGCACAACTGGCAAAACGCGCTGCCGAGTTCTCCGAAGCTCGTCAGCAATACGATGCGCTGATAAAGCGCAGACGCGAAAACGGCGTATATCAAGCACAGCAGGACCGTGAACGAGCTGACGAAGCGGTTAATGCGGCACGCAGTGCATTAACCGAGATACAGCATCATTTAAAAAAACTCGATCAGGAAATCTCAGATAGGGCAAATCGCAGTGGGCGCGAAGAGCAAATTAGTCGTTTACAAACACTACGTCATAACCGGAAACGTTTTCCAGCAAGCTGGGACGATAACGCTGCCAACCAGCAAATTGCTGAAAAGTATCCGAATGTCGCCACGATAAGTTTGCGCATTGATGAGATTGAACGACGTTTCCAGAACGAAACCTGGGAAACAGATCCCACCATAGTCGCGCTACGCGACAAGATCAAAGATGATTACAAGCAGATGGACAGCGACCTTTCCGTACGCCGCCGCGACAACGAAATAGCACGCGGCCAGACTGGCTCCGCACGCGAACAATACATCAATGTGCTGCGGCACACCGTAAATCGTTATATAAAAAACATTCGCACACTCGGCGACTTCGCCGGAATAAAGATCGAACACGAACCCGTATTACTCGGCAACGACGATCTCGCACTAACACAAGCTGGGCTCGCCGTACGCTTCGATTTCGACGAGAAAGGCTTTATGGGCATGAACGACGGAGACGCCTCCGGCGGCCAGCAGGTCATGAAATCACTGATCCTCTTGGTCGGGCTGATGATGGAAGAATCGCATCCCGGCGGCTTCGTATTCATTGACGAACCGTTTGCCCATCTCGACATCGTCAACATCGAGCGTGTATCCAATTTCCTTAAAGCCACTCAGGCACAATACCTGCTCACCACACCCGTCACGCACAACGTCAGCATTTACGATCCATCGATGTTGACGCTGGTGACATTCAAGAAACGCCCAAACGAATCTTGGGCACCCAGCGTCAAGGTTCTGGTACGAGATAACCATGCCTGAAGAAATCCGCATTGAGCCGCTGGATCAGCGCAAAGTCTGCCTGCGGCGGAAGCGTTATCGTGAGCAACTGCCACAACAACTGGGGCATATTCCCGTAGAGTGGCGCGAACTACTAGCCCGCTGGGTACGTCGCGGCGGCAATAGTCGTTGGGAAACTCTGCGCAACGATGCGGGGGTGACTGGCATCCAGTTGGCTCAATCGTTGCTGGACTGGCTGTTACGCGAAGGCTGGGCTGTTGTAGTGGAACAACGCCAACATGGCGACTGGTGGCCGCTATCACTGGAATTGCGCAACCTGCCCCAACTCCGTGCCGCACTTGGACTCAGCGACAAAGCACAAGATGCACAGCACTGGCAAACGATACGGGAAGAATTAAAAGTTTTCTGCGATAACTGCCTTACCCCAGCCCTGCTCGCGCTAGATGAACTCCCGCCACATCGAGCTTTGGCACGTTACGATTTGATCGCCGCTTTAAAGCACTGGCAGGATGCGCAGAAAAGCGGTACACGTCGCGACTTTGCGTTGGCTGCACGCGATGACACCAAAGGAGTAAGCGAAGCCGAATGGAACTGGCTGGAGCAGACACTGGATTTAGCCGAGTTTCGCATTGAGCGCCATACGCCCTTGCTACTAATCTCCGCCTCACTGACATTGACGCTACCGCGTGGACAACTCGACCTATCCATCCCCCCCGACTTTTCCGCACTCACTCCCGCAACCCTAAAAAGCGTTACCGCAGTCACAGGCTCAATCAGACACTGGCAACTGGTGGAGAATCGCACCAGTTTCGAGCGCGTCGCCCGCCAACGTGAGCAAGACGTGGGTGTGATCTGGCTACCTGGTTTTCCACCAAGCTGGTGGCGTGTATCGGTGGGTCATCTTCTCGACATTGTACCCGCACCTGCTCATCTGGCTTGTGACCCCGACCCTGCAGGTATAGCCATTGCGCTCAAAGCCGCTGAACTGTGGCTGGAACGCGATCTTACTTGGCTACCCTGGAAAATGTCAGCAACCGATCTTGCGGCTTTGCGTGTGCGTAAACGCTTGCTCGATACAGATAGACTTCTGATTACATCTCTTCAGCAAGAGTCTGCGCTCCCTGCTCCTTTTTTAGAGCTAATTGGGTGGATGCTCGAACATGACGAGAAAGGCGAGCAAGAAGGATATCTCTGAAAAACTTACAGCACCCAAGGATTAGAGACTTGAGGATACGCTGCAAAACTCTGCACATTATGTGTGGCCACAGTGAAGCCGTGTCATTGTGCGGCGGTTATGAGCAAACTGTTCATTATCGATAGAGGTTACCTAGAGTGTTCCGAGTGTACGGCGTGAATCACTGACGCGTAGATTGAGGATAATGTCTGAGTTTAGAATATTGAATAGCGGATCTTCCTGTAAGCTCAACCGAGGGAATTTTAAATAAATTGCCAGCGTCTCTTATGGACTATGGACGAGAAACAGACCTTCATGGCCATCACTCTTACTGATTGCACCCAACACAGTCATCCTCGTACTATTTCCAATCTGCCGACTTAGTGCATTTATTAATTCGGGTAATGTCTATTATTTTGACCCTATTAATTTATCAATTGGCCCAATTTTGCTACATAATGTTAATCAATCGACTACATTTTTGGTGAAAAATGCTAATTAATTGACCCTATTTAATTAACAAAGTGTGGCATCAAACATGTTTAGCGAGCGGAACCAAACAAACCCCTACATGCTCGGCAATACACCCGACCATACATTTAGCTAGCATCGCGTCCAGATAGCGAAGCATGGAACAGGCTAGGAAACCGGTTAGAAGAAATTCTTAGCACATCCGCTTTTGCTGTTGTTGAATGAAGCAGGCCATGTTTTCCCCGCTGGGGAAAACAGCCTGCTCTACGAGGTTAATCGTGCTGCACACTCACTTAAAACCGTGGGCTTCGCCGCACACCCAGTCTTGCAGACGCCAACTGCATGCACCTCCGGTTTATCTAGGCATGCTTATAGGCTTCGCCCTGCCGCCCCAAACAATCAGACCGGCTGCCACTAGGCTTGAGAGCACTCGTACAAAGGTGAAGGATATGCCTTATAGAGGTCAACTTGTTTAATTACGCCACAGATTGACCAGTTTTTCGCACATTAGGTTGATCCAACTAAATATAGTTTGGGCTAGGTAGTTAAATGAGTAATATTTGTTAAAGCAAATCAAAGCCAGATACTAAAACTCAAGTAATGTGGTTCAAGTTGCCGAATAATTCTCCAGCGTAAATTATTACACAACCCCTGTGACATATTTATTGAGTAGTTTTTGCCTGATTCACTGTTTGCAAGTAGCTGGCGTCGTCAGTCTGGGTTGGTTCTTGCCAGCCGAGGGCTTCTGCCTTGGCTCGCCATTGCTGAACATTTTGCTCAAGCTGAGTGTAGCGTGTTCGTCCTTGCAGCGGTATGTCATTGGGTGTTGGGTACTTGTTCACAAAATTCTGCTGTAGTAATCGCCTGCTAGCGGAAGCAATATGCAACATGGCAGTGACGAATTTCGGGTAGTGCTTCAATTCCAGCTTAGCCAGAGCAATGCGTCGCTCTTCTTGAGTTTGCTGGGCGTAGTATTCATTCAGCGTATCTATGATCAAGACAGCTGTTTCTTTTTTACTTAAAGGCTGCATATAAATGCCATTGGACAATGCTTGATCACTCATGGGAATTTGCTGCCGCATCCAGGCATCGCGTGTGAAGCCGGCACCACTGGTAGTTTCCAGGTTATAAAGTGCGCCGGCATCATCGCGGTATTTAACGAATATATGTTCAGGTGCGGTAGAGGCAGTGACATCTAGACCTATCTTTTGCCCAAGGAGGATGAACAGGATAGGCATTGATACGCAATTCCCTGTGCGTGTCGTGAGATAGGTTGTCAGTAGCTTGTTGTGGATGTTATGCCCAAAGGGATCATCTAGGTCGTAGTGAAACGGATGGTTGTCGTTCCATGAGCCTGCTTGATACAAATAGGTACGCAATGCGTCAAGTTTGTCACGACTCGATGGATTGGCAGGCAGTCCAGCTCGAATTTCCTTGGCCATTGAATTAAGCTGCTTGAGGCCACTGCCAATATTGATACTCGGATCGATCATATAGTCAATGGTCAGTTTAACCTTGGCGAGATCAATTCGTTTATCTGGCATCGCCAGTATCGACTGGATTGCTTTCAGGTTCGCATCAGGTGTGTGCTGAGCTGCCAGTGCCGTGGTTCCTGTTATAGCCGACGCAATAAAGACCCATAGCGGAAGCAAGTATTTTAGTAAAAGGCAATAAGCTGGTGACGGGTTCATATGCATTCTGTTTATCATATTAAATTTCATTAGCCTGTGTTCTAGTCAACTCACCGACTGATCAGTTTGGTTTTTTATAGATGTCAGCTATGTAATGGCTACGAATCTAGATTTGAGTTCGAATTTTGAATTTAGAATTCCCAAATAATTAACGGCTCTTCTTCAGTCAATATTTCGATAAAATTTTCCTCTGTGACCAAGGAAAAATGTCTTGCATTCGAATACAAAGCAAGCCCTCCAGTAACGTTTAACGCTGAAATCCAGTCTGAGTTCTTGACTTCCAAAAATGAATTCTGAGCGAAACCTTGGCTATGAATCTTTATCCAAATATCGGGTACGCACTCTTCTAAATGAGTACGATATGCAAGCACCTTGCGAAAACTCATTCGCATCAATCCAGTTACAAACTTTAGCTCAATAGAAAGCCCCCATCCAGTTGCTTCAATTCGATAAAATTCACCAATGGATTTATCAACATTTTCACATCCACGAGGACGCCATAGTTCCCAATTTTCCATTTATATATCCCCCCATTTTAATATCGAATTTTAACAGTAGGTCCCTCCGCGGGATTTATTTGAATAGTCGGTGCACCACCTGAGCTGGATGGTCTGACCGATATTTTCGTCCCATCAGGAAATTCCGCCGATCTTATATCGCCTGGATAATTTTTTTGAGTTAATCCCTGAGTATATTTATCAAAATCGCTACTAGCTTGTGGAAATCCACCTTGTCCCTTGCATTGAGTCGTTTCCTTACTCTGTTTTATAACTGGATATTTATTTACTAAATCACTAATAGTTGGCGTAACAGATTGTTGAGGCGAAACGATCTCACTTATCGTTTTGATATAACGAACAATTGGGTACAGTATGGCCTCAGGATACACAGGGGTAATCGAATCTGAATCCAATCCCAACGGATCCATCAAATTAACTGGATTGCCATTAACATAAGTATAAGTCGCATCACTCCCCCCCGCCAGTCCAATCGGATCACTCTGCACGTACCGTCCCGTGGTGGGGTCATAATCCCGCGCCATGTTGTAGTGCAGTCCGGTCTCCGTGTCATAGTACTGCCCAGGGAACCTGGGATTGAACGTGAACGTGCCCTGCCCGCTCGGGTTGCTGTTGGCGGCCCCGGCACTGAACGGGTCGGTCTGGTCGTTGCGCCATACGATGGTGTTGGCAGTGTTGGTAATCAGCCTTGGGCTGTTCAGCTGGTCGGTGTAGATGTAGTCGATCTGTGTTGCGCTTGGCAGTACGGCAACGGGGGTGTCGTCCAGATACACATAAGCGGTACTGCTGCTGCCAGTGGTTTCATAGATGAGGTGGCCTGCTGTGTCGTAGACGTAGCGGGTGGTGCTGCTGCCGCTGGTTTTGGCAGTGCGTTGCCCTTGGCCGTTGAGGCTGTAGCGGGTGACGTTGGTGGTGCGCCGGTTGACCGGGACGCTGACCTGGTTCATCCGTCCACGGGCATCATAGCTATAAGTGCGGGTGCCGTCTGCGGTGAGGTTGCCGGTGGCGTCATAGCTGTTGGTTTGGGCAGTAGGGCCGGCGGTGCTGGTGAGGCGGTTGCTGGTGCTGCTGATGCTGTAGGGATAGCTGGTGGTGCCGACCATGAGTTGGGTGCGGTTGCCGTTGGCGTCATACTGGTAGCTCTGGTTGGCGCTGGGGGTGGCGTAGCTGGTGAGGCGGTTGAGTGGGTCGTAGGCGAGGGTCTGCGGGTTGGCAGGGTCGCTGATGCCGGTGATGCGCCCTGCAGTGTCGTAGCTGAGGCTTTTGACGGTGGTGTACAGGGGGTAGCTGCTGAGCAGGCCGTCGCTGTTGAAGCTGCGGCTGTAGGTTTTGCCATTGCCCCAGGTCCAGCTCTTGGCGGTGCCAAACGGTTGGTACTGGATGTTGGTGAGTAAGGGGGTGGTGTTGACGGTGAGGCTGCTGATGCGGCCCTGGGTGTAGTTGTAGCTGACGGTCTGGCCGTTCGGGTAGGTGAGCTGGGTAAGCTGGCCGGTGGTGGCGTCATAGGCGTATTGCAGGGTGTCAACGCCCTGGGTTTTGCTGGTGAGGTGGCCGTAGGCGTCGTACTGGTAGTTGGTGGTGCCGCTGCTGTCTATCAGTTGGCTGAGATGGCCGATGCCGTTGATGCCTTGGTCCCAGGTGTAAATTGCCTGGGTGCCGTCCTGGTAGGTGGCGGTGGTGATGCGGTTGAGGGCGTCATAACTGTAGCTGGTCGTCTGGTTCTTGGCGTCGACTTTGGTTTTGAGGTTGCCGGCGCTGTCATAGCTGTAGCTGGTGGTGCCGGTGTCGGGGCTGACGATGCGGGTGGTGTCGCCGAAGGCGTCCTGGCTGTAGCTGGTGTTGAGGGCGCGTGGGTCGGCTATCTGGGTGAGTTGGTCGAGCGGGTTGTAGCTGGCGGTGGTGGTGCCGAGGTTGGGGTCGGTGGCCTGGATGAGGCGGTTTAACGCGTCATACTGGTAGCTGGTGCTGTGGTTCAGGGCATCAGTGGTGTTGGTGAGGTTGCCGTTGGCGTCATATTGGTAGGTGGTGGTCTGGTTGACGGCACCGATGTCCTGGTAGAGGCGGTTCAGGGCGTCGAAGCTGCGGCTGTGGGTGGCGACATTGACGCCATTCGGGTCATAAACGTCTTCGCGGGTGCGGTTGCCCATGGTGTCGAGGGTGTAGTGGATGTGGTTGCTCTGCCCGTCCTGGATGTCGGTGAGGCGATGGGCGGCGTCATAGGTGTAGTGGATGGTCTGGCCGCTGGGGAGGCTTATCTGGATGAGGTTGCCGGCGGGGTCGTAGCTGTATTGGGTGAGGAGGTTGCCTTGGGTGAGGCTGGTGAGGCGTTGGCGCAAGTCGTAGGTGAGGCTGGTGGTGAGGCCGTTGGGGTCGGTGAGGCTCAGGGGTTGGCTGTTGGCGTCGTACTGGGTGATGCTGGTGGTTTGGTTGAGGGCGTTGGTGACGCTGCTGATCTGGCCGCGGCAGCCGAGGGGGGCTGTGCCGTTGCAGGTGGCGGCGGGATCATAGTAGTTGGTGGTGGTGAGGTCAGTAACGTCGGTGCGGGGGCCGTCAACCACTTTGCTGAGGACGGCGCCGGGGACGGTGCTGGCATAGGTGTAGCTGGTAGCCCAGCTGCGGGTGGTGCCGCCAGAGGCGGTGTCCTGGATGCTGTATTGGGTGACGTTGCCGTGGCTGTCGTAGGTGTAGCGGGTAATCCTGCCGGGTTCGGTGATGCTGTCGGGCAGGCGGAAGTTGGTGTCCCAGACGGTGCTGATGGTGCGGGCCTGGGGGGTGCCAGCAGCTTCGGTGCGGCTGGTCTCGAGGTTGCGGGTCAGGTCATAAGTATACGTGGTGACGATGCCGTTGAAGTCGGTGCGGCTGGCTACGTTGCCGTTGGCGTCGTAGCTCAGGGCGCTGGCGGCGGCAGCGCAGCCTGAGCCGCCGGGTTGGGTTTGGCCGGTGCTCTTGACGACACCTAACACTGTGGTGAAGTTGTAGGTGCGGGAGGTGCCGAGGGCGTCAGTGACGGCAGTGCTGCCGTCGCTGTTATAAGTAAGGTTGACCTGGCCGTCGCCGAGGGCGTGGGTTGAGAGGTTGGCGCGGCCCTGGCTGTCGTAGCCGTAGGTAGCAAAACGGTTGCCGTTCTCGTCGACTATGCCGGTCAGGGCGTTGGGGAAGCTGGCGTTCTCGTACAGGTAGGTCTTGATGGTGTTGTCGGGATAGGTGACGGTGGAGAGGTTGTTGTAACTGTCGTAGGCGTAGTGGTAAATGCCGCCTGAGGGGGCGGTCATGGTGGCGATGCGGCTGCTAGCGTCATAGGTGAAGTTGAGCTGGCGGCCCATGGCGTCGGTGACGCTGATCAGGTGGTTATTGGTGTCGTAAGTCAGGGTTTGGATTTTACCGTTGCGGTCGGTGATGCTGAGCAGTTTGCCGGTGGCGTCGTAGGTTTCGACCGAGTCATCGGCAGCTACCGTGTAGCGCCAGCCGGTGGTGGCACCAGTGCTGTCGGTGAGTTGGGTCAGGGTGTCGGTGATGTCAACATCAGTAATCCACCCTCCCCCAGCAGGAGTAAAAGAATAAGACTTACCATTAGGCCGGTCTGCCTTTAACCACAAATTCAATGGCTGAGGATAAAGCTTTTGCCCAAAGCTGACAGTCCAGTTAATCCCCAATGAACCACTGTTAAGTGTTTGACTGTTGTAATATCGAATTAACTGCAGCGCTCCGTATGATATATCTTGTTCTTGCTCATACAGATTGCCTATTGCCGCATGAATCGGGTCACCTACATACACCTGTTTTTCTGAACAGGCACTTGGTGCACTATTCTTCTTCGAATAGCCACAAACGCCTGTTTCTCTATCTGGGGTCTGACCAGTGGGGCAAGTAGGCCAATAGTAATCGCCAATATAAAATTCAGTGTAACACACGCCAGGAGTATAAGTTGTGCAAAACCACCCAGCCTCAACAACAGGATTATTTCCTGTTCCCGCTCCCTGATGACACCATTCACTAGACGAATAACCAATTGCAATAAATGGCGCTTCAAAAGCCTGACAAGAGGACCATGCGGATGCATTGCTAGGAAGATATTCTATAATCTGAATATGTGATGAATCTTGCTGAACAACTTGCGCATCGGCAGATTCAATCACAATAAAAATAGACAAAAAAGCTATCAACGGGATAATTGCAATAGATAAAACATTAACCCGCACCTGATTTAACATTTCCTTCATTGTATGAACACTCCCAAACCACTAATTTCCAATTACCGGTCAAGTCTTGATAACCTCGCTTCGCGCGAAAGCTACATTTATATAGACCCGCCCCGAGTTCCTTGTTCGACCACTTGACTACTGGGAGTTAATGGGTGACCCCGTTTCTCCTAACTTTCCGCTTTGCTATTGTTGTTCGCACTTCACTTGAGATTTGATTGCCTTGACCAACTCATCACGGACACTAAGAATTTCAAGCTCTGAACGGCAAACTTGCTCGACCTGTATATCAAGAACCTGAGCAAGCTCACGCTTGCGCGCCGCGTAAAAGCTTGTTCGGCAATGATCGCTTATACGGTCTGCTGCCAGCTTTTCCAAGGGACGTAATACGGTATTTCCACGATTCAATATTTGACAGCTTAATTCTTCCGATCCCGCCCCGTCTAATCGCAACCCCAAGAGGTTTATCAGCGCATTTGTTCCATTATCACTTCGACTTATTCCTATTAATCCGATGCCTAATTCCAGCCCTCCTGTTTCCGGGCAGGCTGTCGAGCACATTTCACGCGCATTCCGCATCGATGGGCTCAAAGCGCGGACAAGCTCGTTCATTACAACGCGCTCAGCATAATGTACTTGCTGGGTTTCATTAACAAATGACTCTCTTGTATCGTGCGCCGATGCAAAGAATGCATCACCCATAAAAACTAAAGTAGCAATCACCTTCCAATACTTCATGGCACCACCTGTAGCGTGCTGCCAGGCTCAGCATCGATGAGATCATTCAAAGTCCGAATGGCAGGGGCAGTGCCCGTTACGCAACCTTCAGAACAGTATTGCGGTCCAAGACCTGGTCCAAATGGATTTACGCAGCTGTGAGATCGAATAAGTGTGCGATTTTCGGTGACGTTCGTGTTGGTTCCCGGACACGGCTCCAGAACCCTGCCATTGGGCTTGCTAGTTATTCCATTCGTCCAACGCCAACAACCGGTAGGAATCGGACCATGGTTAGGAATTGCTGTACAAGATACATTGTTTCGACATTGCATGCCGCCACCGTTGTTACCGGATGCGACTGGAATGTCGACTGCAGTGTTACTTGGATCGTCAGGGGTGCAGGCAAGGCGCCCCGTTGAGAATGTTAATTTGCATTGAGCTAATCCTCTCGGATCAACCCGACTAACTGGATCCCCCCCAGTGTAGGTAAAAGTAGACACACTCCCCCCCGCCAATCCAATCGGATCACTCTGCACGTACCGTCCCGTGGTGGGGTCATAATCCCGCGCCATGTTGTAGTGCAGCCCGGTCTCCGCATCATAGTATTGCCC
>NZ_BHGL01000032.1 GCF_003864975.1 Sulfuriferula thiophila | reverse complement strand
TTCCGCCAGCGTTCAATCTGAGCCAGGATCAAACTCTTCAGTTTAATTCCTGTTTCGCTACTCACCATTACCCTTAGGCAATCGCTTTCGCTGTCGCAATACTCAAAATATTACTATTCCAAGTATGCGTATTTACAACATTATTTTTCGTCTCAAAATACCGTCCCGGTTGCCCAGGACAGCATCTCAAAACCGCTGCTGTAAATACCCACACTTATCGATTGTTTAGTTGTTAAAGAGCGATGTTGCTTGGTTGC
>NZ_BHGL01000031.1 GCF_003864975.1 Sulfuriferula thiophila | reverse complement strand
AGGGTAATGGTGAGTAGCGAAACAGGAATTAAACTGAAGAGTTTGATCCTGGCTCAGATTGAACGCTGGCGGAATGCTTTACACATGCAAGTCGAACGGCAGCACGGAGCTTGCTCTGGTGGCGAGTGGCGAACGGGTGAGTAATGCGTCGGAACGTATCCAATAATGGGGGATAACGCAGCGAAAGCTGTGCTAATACCGCATACGCCCTGAGGGGGAAAGCAGGGGATCTTCGGACCTTGCGTTAGTGGAGCGGCCGACGTCTGATTAGCTAGTTGGTAGGGTAAAGGCCTACCAAGGCGACGATCAGTAGCTGGTCTGAGAGGATGATCAGCCACACTGGAACTGAGACACGGTCCAGACTCCTACGGGAGGCAGCAGTGGGGAATTTTGGACAATGGGGGAAACCCTGATCCAGCCATTCCGCGTGAGTGAAGAAGGCCTTCGGGTTGTAAAGCTCTTTCAGGAGGGAAGAAACGATCATGGTTAATAACCATGATTAATGACGGTACCTTCAGAAGAAGCACCGGCTAACTACGTGCCAGCAGCCGCGGTAATACGTAGGGTGCGAGCGTTAATCGGAATTACTGGGCGTAAAGCGTGCGCAGGCGGTTTATCAAGTCTGATGTGAAAGCCCCGGGCTTAACCTGGGAACTGCGTTGGAAACTGATAAACTAGAGTACGGCAGAGGGGGGTAGAATTCCACGTGTAGCAGTGAAATGCGTAGATATGTGGAGGAATACCGATGGCGAAGGCAGCCCCCTGGGTCGATACTGACGCTCATGCACGAAAGCGTGGGTAGCAAACAGGATTAGATACCCTGGTAGTCCACGCCCTAAACGATGTCAACTAGTTGTTGGGGAGGGAGACCTCCTTAGTAACGCAGCTAACGCGTGAAGTTGACCGCCTGGGGAGTACGGTCGCAAGATTAAAACTCAAAGGAATTGACGGGGGCCCGCACAAGCGGTGGATTATGTGGATTAATTCGATGCAACGCGAAAAACCTTACCTACCCTTGACATGTACGGAACTTGCCAGAGATGGCTTGGTGCTTGAAAGAGAACCGTAACACAGGTGCTGCATGGCTGTCGTCAGCTCGTGTCGTGAGATGTTGGGTTAAGTCCCGCAACGAGCGCAACCCTTGTCATTAATTGCCATCATTTAGTTGGGCACTTTAATGAGACTGCCGGTGACAAACCGGAGGAAGGTAGGGATGACGTCAAGTCCTCATGGCCCTTATGGGTAGGGCTTCACACGTAATACAATGGTCGGTACAGAGGGTTGCCAACCCGCGAGGGGGAGCTAATCTCAGAAAGCCGATCGTAGTCCGGATTGTAGTCTGCAACTCGACTGCATGAAGTCGGAATCGCTAGTAATCGCGGATCAGCATGTCGCGGTGAATACGTTCCCGGGCCTTGTACACACCGCCCGTCACACCATGGGAGTGGGTATTACCAGAAGTAGGTAGCTTAACCTTCGGGAGAGCGCTTACCACGGTAGGATTCATGACTGGGGTGAAGTCGTAACAAGGTAGCCGTAGGGGAACCTGCGGCTGGATCACCTCCTTTCTAGAGAAGCTGCTGTAAATATTCACACTTATCGATTGTTAGCGACGCACAGGGAATGGCGCGAAGAAGGCGAACCGCTTGAATTAGGAGAGCGACGAAGCCCGACACGACTAGATCCTGACACAGGGTCTGTAGCTCAGTTGGTTAGAGCACCGTGTTGATAACGCGGGGGTCGTTGGTTCGAGCCCAACCAGACCCACCAAGATTACGGGGGATTAGCTCAGCTGGGAGAGCATCTGCTTTGCAAGCAGAGGGTCGTCGGTTCGATCCCGTCATCCTCCACCAAACACCCTGCTAGATAGCCGAGGGATCGGCGAGAGCGGGATGGAAGTGACTGAAACACATGTGCGGAGTGAAATTAGTTGCAGTA
>NZ_BHGL01000030.1 GCF_003864975.1 Sulfuriferula thiophila | reverse complement strand
ATTGGACTTCACCCGCTTCAGTAGACACATTATGATGTAGAAACTGAACAGGAGTGAAGCCAATGAGTAACGCAAGATATACAGCAGAATTTAAGGCAGAAGCAGTCAAACAAGTCACCGAGCGCGGGCATGGGGTGGTTGAGGTTGCAAAGCGTTTGGGCATATCAGACAAGAGCTTATATGTCTGGCTAAAGAAGAGTCAGCAACAATCCCCGTCTGCTGCCAAAGATGAAGTACTCGCGCTTAAAACCGAACTCAGTCGCATGAAGGCTGAATTGAAGCGCACCACCGAAGAACGCGACATCTTAAAAAAGGCCGCCGCGTACTTTGCCAGAGTGTCCGAGTAAAGTACGCTTTCATGGATCAGCATCGG
>NZ_BHGL01000029.1:6414-28725 GCF_003864975.1 Sulfuriferula thiophila | reverse complement strand
TCATGTAAAAAATCCTTAAATCCTAATTAAGAAAATTCTACTTTTAAATGCAATTATTTGCTGGGGGGATTACCAGCCTCTCGTCTTGAGCCCGTTATGAATGGCAAAGGAAACGTCTCCCGCACAGTCACCCCATCTGGTGCCATTACTTGCCCCTGGATTTCCCAAAATCTTTTTGACAAAGCTGCCATACAAAAAAACACCTCATCCCAGGGTACGCTCAATACCGTACCGTTCAACCGAAACACATGCACCATGCGCGTCTTACGATTAAAACGGATGGGGTAGTGGGTGTAGGCGAAGGCTTCATAGTGTGCACCCTTGTAAAGAAAGAAATAGCCGGGGAGACCCATTACAAGAAAGAAAAACAATAAATATACCCAATCTTGCTCCATACGCCCTGGGGTCATGATGCTATAAAGTAAAATAGAACCTAAGCCCCACGTCAGTATCAAAAAAACACTACCCATAAACGTAGTCATAAACCCCTTCCACCCAAAGTACTTATCCACCAGCTCCAGATAAGTGGAATTCATGCGGATCACACTGAGCTGGTAGGCGGGTTCTATGTCCAGATGCTGTTTCTGATGCAGCTGGTCATCACGCTCTTGCTGCGTAAGGCGGCGATCTACCGGATATTTGCCTGTGAGGCCTGAGTATTGCATCTGAATTACCCCGGGATGGCGAGCTTGAGCTCCGCCATTTCTTTTTTGCTGTTGGGATAGTGGTCTGCTTTTGGTGCTATGCCAAATACACAGCGTTCCAGCCAGTCCTGCACTTTATTGTCTTTATAAATTTCTATCAAATAAGCAACGCCAAAAAAAAGCACCACCAGTACCAGACCTATGCCGGTTGCGCCGGCATAGGTGGCTGAACCGATGAGCCGAGTGATATTAACGCTAATCCTCAGGGTTCATGCTGGCGTCACGGAAGTATGGATCATTAGGTTCAACGACGTTGACCGCTTCTATCTCTTGAGGCCATTGCGGGATTTTACTGGTGCGCATGGCGATGTAGCGACCGGGTAGTATAGTAATGGCCATGAATGCGGCCATAAGATAGGTAATAATATTAGAACCGCCTTCCGCATGCATTCTATGGAAACCATTAATAACTTTTTCATATTTATCTGCGATATCCATGCAAATACCAACCCGGTGGTAGGCGTCCTCCGGCCCCTCCTCCATGTAGCGACGCACCAGTTCCCAAAAGGCCAATAAAACTTTCTTGTCACCTTCCCCAACACCATGAACAGTTAATGGAAACGTCTCCCGCACAGTCACCCCATCCGGCGCCATCACTTGCCCCTGTATTTCCCAGTATCGCTTTGGCAAAGCTGCCATACAAAAAAACACCTCATCCCAGGGTACGCTCAATACCGTACCGTTCAACCGAAACACATGCACCATGCGCGTCTTGCGGTTAAAACGGATGGGGTAATGGGTGTAGGCGAAGGCTTCATAGTGCGCACCCTTGTAAAGAAAGAAATAGCCGGGGAGACCCATTACAAGAAACATCATCAATGGACTTAGCCAACCACTCTTTGAGTTACCAATAATAATGTCGATAAACATAGCACCAAAAAACACAGTAATAATCAAGAGTACACTACCCATAAACGTAGTAATAAACCCCTTCCACCCAAAGTACTTATCCACCAACTCCAGATAAGTGGAATTCATGCGGATCACACTGAGCTGGTAGGCGGGCTCCATGTCCAGATGCTGTTTCTGATGCAGCTGGTCATCACGCTCTTGCTGCGTAAGGCGGCGATCTACCGGGTATTTGCCTGTGAGGCCTGAGTATTCCATCTGGATTACCCCGGGATGGCGAGCTTGAGCTCCGCCATTTCTTTTTTGCTGTTGGGATAGTGGTCTGCTTGTGCTGCTATGCCAAATACACAGCGTTCCAGCCAGTCCTGCACTTTGTTGTCTTTATAAATTTCTATTAAATAGGCAACACCAAACAAAAGCACCACCAGCACCAGACCTATGCCAGTTGCGCCAGCAAAGGTGGCTGAACCGATGAGCCATGCGGCTGTCATGCCCAATGCGCCAGATACGCCGTACGCCCACGCTAATCCGGTCTGCCCCTCATTGTTTGCCTGATAAGCCTGCTTAAAATCCATCGTCGCCATAATCAGTGCGCCGCCTATGCCTAGGTATTTGCCGCCGACTGTCAAAAACTCACCAAGGTAACGTAATCCCTGTCCATACTTCGGCACCACCTTCGCCATCTGCTCCAGACTCGTCCCTACCGCCTCGGCGATGGTTCCCGCCAGTGCGGCTGTGCCTGCCATCAGCCGTATATTGGCTTCCTGCGCTTCGTGGCTCATGGCTTTGGTGATGTCTTCTCCCATCTTCTGGTTCGCATTGTATTGCAAATAGGCCGCTACCAGTGCGGTGACATACGGGATGCCCGTTTTACCCGCGCTTTCCATGCGTGCGCCTGCCATGCGCAGTTTATCTTGCCAGCGGGTCTGTTTGGCGAGTATCAGTTCCTGATAGGCTTCAACTGTGCTGATGCGTTTGACTATCCATTCTGCCTGCTGCTGCGTGGTTAGGCCTTTGGGCATCTCTTTGATTTCTTCCGGGCTGATCATGACCATGAATTTTTTGGTTTCGATGCCGTCCAGTTTAACACCGGCTATCTCCAGTCGGCGCAGTTCGGCTTTAATGGCACGCTTCATCTGGCTTTCGTTCATGGGGATGCTGCTGGCACTTATCAATTCACGCAACAGGGCACTGCGAAATGCGCGGATGCTGCCTGTGGTTTTTACCACAGCAAAGGTTTTACCGGTATGCACTGCCAGTAATGCGAGGCTGGGGCGCACGATGCCGTCTGTCGCCTCTGCCAGCAAGCTGGTCAGCGGGCCGGATATGCGGGCTATCAGTCCGCCCAATGCATCGGCTTTACCGTGCGCCACGCTTTCTGTGGCTTTGCCTATGCTGCTGGCTATCCCATCCAGCGGGAATCCCCGCCAGTCCAGGCTGACTGCCAGCGCTTCTTTGATTTTAGCGGCACTGGCGTCAAGGTTAAGTGCCATGCCACGTAGTAGCAGGTTTTGTTTATCACTCACACTGCCTGTTAGCCATTTGCTGTATACATCAAAGCACGCGGCTTTGTCTTGGGTGCTGCCTATGCACAGTTGCATGGTTTTGGCATAGACGATGCCACTCTCTGGGCTGGTTGGGTCGTAGTTGCATTCAAACTGTGCGTGCAGTTCGCTGCCTGTCATGACTTTGCTGTGCGCTAGTGCCAGGGGGCTGATGTGCTCGGCGTCAAACGCCTTGAATTGGGTATCGTATGCTTTGCGCCAGTTGTTCAATGCGGCTTGGTCAACCTTGACGCGGTATTTCGCCCATTCCACTTCGCCAGCCAGCCTGCCTTGCGCCGGGGTGACGATACGGGATTGTGCTATCCGCCCAGCGCGTTCCTGTTGGTATTTCTGGTAATAGCGGGCTTGCTGTTGCTGTTGTTCGCTGTAGTTTTTTGGGGGGGGGATACCTGCCTTGGCATCCTGCTGGGCGTACTCGGCGGCTACGGGTGCGGGTACGCTGTAGGCTGTGCCTGAGCCGCGCAGGTTGGCGCGGTCATCAGCCGCTACCTCTGCACTGATCCACGCCTGATCGCGGACGTTGAGTTCTATGGTTCTGATGGCGTCTGATACTGCCAGTTTACGCAGTTTGTCTGGATCCGCATGGGCGTAAACTTCCAGGCTGTGTTGCATTAATACGCCCAGCTCTGCGGCTACCCCTGTCGGGTCATCCAGCACTACGGCAAAGCCTTTGCCCGGTGCCAGTTTCTCTGACTCCTCTAACAAACGTGCCGTCTGCATTTTGCGGGGGTCGATCGCAAATGGGCTCCAGTTCAAGTCCGTTTTTATCTTGGCAGGCTCCATGGCATATTCGGCCACTTTCTTGCCGATGTCTTTTATGTCGAAGCAATATTTTTTATCTGTGCTGCCAGCATAGGCATTCACTTTGACACTGCGCATGTGCCGCTTGCGATAATCGGCACTGCTGTGTTTTTCCCTTACCGCGGCTGTCCATTCTACGTCGCTGAATCCTAGCCAGACGTTGGTGGCGTTTTTGGCATCACGGATGGTGATACAACTGGAAATGGCACGGTGCGCCGCATCTGCACAATCAAATGGCTTTTTAGGCAATACTGGGGGGATGCCTGGCGTTTCTGCCAGTTTGAAGAACATGGCCTGCGGTGTGACGAAGTAGCTCTCCCAGCGATCGCGGGCTTCGTCATACACATACAGGTAACCGCTACGCAAAAGGCGCGTTGTGTAGTGTGCCGCTTTGGCAGATAACGCTACGCTTGGCCCGGTTGCAGTGGGCGCACTGGATTGCGCAGGTGCAACAGCGTATCGCAACGGCATAATGGGTACGCCGACTTTGTCGCAGTATTCACATTTTTTTGTTGTGCTCATTTCTCACCCTTGGTTATTATTGGTTATTATTTGCCAGACTTGGTTATGATTTGCCAGACATGTCGTGCTTGACTCGCTGCCAGGTTGGTTTATCTATCGTCAATAATGTATCTATCACGTTAAAGTCGTCCATCGTCTGCCGCGCTGCATTTATCACATTGACGACATCAATGTGTTCATCAAATAACGGATGGATAGCCTCTCCCAGCGCAGCAAATTCCACCAGATCTTCGGTGCGTGTTAATGCGTATCGCGTCTGTCCGCGCTGCACTATGCTGTCGATTATTTCGGCGCGTTCATTTATGCCTTTGATAGTCATTTTCCCTGTTTTGCTCAACACGCGATTGACCATACCGATACGTTGCAGCTGTTGCCATGCGTCAGTTTTCAGGAGGGTTGCTGTTGTCTGCATAATATTATCAACCTGTTCTGTTACCCACACATTATCAAGGCGGCATGTCCAGACTGTCGCTGGCCCCATCAGGTTGCGCCGCTGTTGCGCGGTTAAGACATGACGCAGTTGCAGCCAGACGCGAGGGTCATGTATTCTCAACCATGCCTTGCGTTCTTCTATCCCTCTGACGAGCTGTGCTGTGCCAATATGATGTGCCATTTGTGCTGGTTCAGCGGTGCTTTTGATCAGGGTAGTCAGCACAGGTAGATCAGGATCATTCATCAGTTGTTGCAGTGCATCAAGCTGCTCACTGGATAATGCTGGCAAATGCACCAGTACTGGCAATAGCGCCACACTGTCTTTCAACACGCCACTGGCGGTTAACAGATAAGGGATATCGGGCGGCAGTTGCTCAATATACTCAGCCGCAATCAAGGCGTATTGATGCGACATCAATAATCGGTGGTCGAGCGACGCCTCTATGGCGTTTACGGCTGGCATCACAATTCAACCACCGCATCACCGCCATTCGCGGCTGAACCCGCGCGGAAATCACATACTTTCAATGGTCCCGGTTGCACAAGCGATAAACTGCTAGAACTACTTCCCGCCCCCGCCAATTCCGTCAAACTCCCCTTAAACGCCATCACCCCAGGCCCATGCACTTCGATATTGCCGCCTTCGAGTTTGATGTACGCGCCGCCAGCGGTAAGTAGCAGGTGTTGCGGGGCGGCGATAGTGACGGCTTGCTCGGTGCTGGCAATAACGACTTCTTTGCTGGCGTTGATGTGAGTCGCACCCGACTGACTCTGGCTGCTGAATTTACCCTGAGCGGCGTGGAGCCGGATGCCGGTTTCCTGGTTGGGTTTGTTGCTGTCGGTGGCTGTGCCTTGGGTAAAGAGTCGGATGCCGTCCTTGACTGCATGGTGTTGCTGCGCTTGGCTGCTGACGCTGATGTCTTGTTCTGCGGTTAAGTTGCTGGTGTGGCCTGCTGCGATGACGGCGTTAGTGGCGCTGGCGGCGATGATGCCTGCGGGGCTGGAGAGTTGCAGGTGCGGTTCGCTGTAGGTGGCAATGTCGTTGCTGCTGCCTGCTGGCGTTTGTTGACTGATGACTTGCTGGCTGTGGTGTAGCTGGGTGATGGCGGCCAGTTTGTCTGGGGTGGGGTCGGTGGCGCCGACAGCCTGGTGGGCTGCGGCGCTCTGCGCCAGGGCTAGGTTTGCCTGGTGCTGACGGGCAAGGATGGCTTGCGCGTCGTGACTGTCCATTTGCATGCTGTGCTCGGGGGCGCGGTCGCTGCTGATCAGGAGGCCGTTGCCTGCTCTGACTGCGGCGCTGTGGCGGGTTTTGAGTTCCAGGCCGAAACCTGCGGGGTTGAGCCGCTGGTTGTCACTTTGGTGGGTGAGCTGGCCGAGGTTGAGTTCAGAGTCGCCTGTGTGCTGGGCCTGGTGTTGTTGCAGGCTGATGCGGCTCTGGTTGGCAGTGTCGTCGAATACGAGCTGGTTGTAGCCTCCCTGCCCGTCCTGGCTGTTACTCAGTTGCTGGGTTTTGATGCCAGACAGGGTGGCGGCGTGGTTGTGGCCGTCCTCGCTGCCGGCAAACCAGCTGGTTGCATTGGCGGTGGCAGTGGGTGCGGTGCCGGCGATCTGGTTGTGGGCGGCGTTGTCCTGGCCCTGGCCGTTGTACAGGCTGTTAATGATGACAGGGCGGTCGATGTCGCCTTCGACGAAATCCACCAGTACTTCCTGGCCAACTCTTGGCAGGTGCACGCTGCCCCAGTTATCCCCGGCGGTGGGGGCAAGGCTGGCGAGTACGCGCACCCAGGTGCCGGTGGTGTGGTCGCCGGGGGCGGTGCTGTGGTCATCTGGATACGGGTGGCTGAGGCGGCTATGGCTTTGCTCGCCACGTTGCCAGTGGTACTGGATTTTGATGCGATGATCGCGGTCGGTGTGCACGGGGTCGCTGTTGCCGACGACGATGGCGGTCTGTTGACCACGCACGGTGGGTTTGGGGTGGAGTTTGACACCGTGTTCGTCGCTGGTCTGGCTGCGGTAGGTGGTGGTGTTGGGGATGAGAGTCAGGGTGTTGCGGTAGCGGGTCTGGTCGCCACTTTCAGCTGCATTCGCGCGTTGATGGGCGATCAGGTTATTGTGGGCCTGATGGTTGACGCGGGTGATGAGGAAGGTGGTAGTAGCTTCATGGTCATCCGGGTCTATGTTGGTGTAGCTGGGGTGATCATCCAGTGTGATGTAACTGCCGGGTGTGGCGGTGCGCAGTGTGCCGGCAGCGCTGATGTCATGGCGATGCGTGTGGATGGCATCCATACTGATGCGGGCGTAGCGTTCGCCCTGGGCGCTGTCGCTGTAGGCGTATTGGCCGGGGGTGTCCTGCTGGGTGAGGGTGAGCCCAAGGTTTTTCTGGCTGCTGTTGGCGCTGGCGCTGCTGTCCTGGAACTGGCTGTGGTGGATCTGGTTGGCGCGGTAGTCCCAGCTGACGGTTTCGATACGATGGGGTGCGGCGCGGTATTGTTCGTGCCAGCGGTCGATGCTGTCTTCCGACAGAACTGTTCCACTCTGGGTGTAACGGACATTGGCTTGCGGGTTGGCGGTAAACGCGCCGTTATGGTCGGCAATAACGAGGGTATGGCTGCCCAGGTGCGGGCTGCTGCTGTCACCTTCATGGGTGAACCAGTAGTACAGACCTTCTTCGCTCATCAGCCGATTGATGAAATCGAGGTCGGTTTCGCGGTATTGAGTGGTGAGCGAGCGCTTGGTGTAAACACTGGGGTCTGCCAGGTCAAATTTCCAGGCGGGGGTGTAGGCGCCCTCGCCTGCGCCGTCTTTGAGCACGGCGTTGAGAATGTCGATGACGCTCATGTCCTGGTAGATAGTGCTGTCGCGGCGGTGGCGCAACAGGCTGAGCCAGGGTTCTATGGTCAGACGGTAACGGGTCAGGCCACCGTCGCTGGCAAGGCGTTCAAAGCGGGTGATATGGCCGTGAAACGGGCGCAGCTCGGTGCGCGACTGAGCCGTAAGCAGCTCCAGCAATACCGGCTGACCCAGTGCAGGCGTTAGCGGGATATCGGGCTGGTGACTTAGCGCCGTGAGCTCAAGACGGTAACCGGTGATCTGGGTGGGGGATAACTCCGGGTGCAGCGTTAACAGCGGAGAACGCTGCCCATCGTTCTGCGTGCTAATGACTTCGCAGCCTTGCAGCGTCTCCGGGATCAGGGTGTCGGGGCCGTATTGCGCATCCAGCGGGGTGTGCAGCCGCAGCAGGCGGTTGGTCTGGCGGCCGGATAGCAACTCGGCGGCGAGGTTGGCTAGGTCATCCATGCTTTGCATAATCCTATCTGGTGCATTCATGCTCAGGCTCCGCTCAATTGGTATTTGAATTGCCCGGATTTAAGGCTGCTGACTTTGATGCGGTCTATCTGCTTGCCTTCAGCCATGTGGGTCAGCAGGTGCTGGGCCAGCTCGGGCAGCAGGCTGCCATTGAGGATACTGTCGACATTGCGCGCACCGGAATCGACTTCGGTGCAGCGGTTGAGTACGGTGTCGATGACGCTGTCGTTGTAGTCGAGTTTGATCTGATGCTGATTGGCAATGCGATCAACCACGCGCTGCAGTTTCAGTCGGATAATCTCCGCCAGGTCGGTATCGTCTATCGGGTAGAACGGGATAACCTGCAAGCGCCCGAGGAATGCAGGCTTGAACACTTTGACCAGTTGCGGGCGGATGAGCATATCAAGCTCATCCACTGAGGGTAGCGCCTTGCCGGTTTTATTCAGGCAGGCCTGCATCAGGCTGCTGGCGCCGACGTTGCTGGTGAGGATGATGAAGGTGTTGCGGAAGTCGATTTCACGGCCTTCGGCATCTTCCATGCGACCTTTGTCGAATACCTGGAAGAACAGTTCAAGTACGTCGGGGTGAGCTTTTTCTGCTTCGTCGAGGAGTACCACACTGTAAGGATTGCGGCGCACGGCTTCGGTGAGTATCCCGCCCGTGCCATAGCCGACATAGCCTGGCGGCGAGCCTTTGAGGCCGGATACGCTGTGCGCTTCCTGATATTCACTGAGGTTGATGGTGATGAGCTTGTGTTCGCCGCCATACAGCGCGTCAGCCAGTGCCAGCGCGGTCTCGGTTTTACCCACGCCGGAGGTGCCAGCGAACAGGAATACGCCCTGCGGTTTGTTGGGGTCGTCCAGGCCAGCGCGCGAGGTGCGGATGCGCTGTGCCAGCGCCGAGATGGCATGACGCTGGCCGATGATGCGTTTGTGCAGACGGGCTGGCAGGTCGAGCACTTGTTGCAGGTCGTCCTTGAGCATGTTGCCCAGCGGGATGCCGGTCCAGCTGGAAATGACCTGAGCTACGGTGTGGCCATCGACTTGCACAGCCGTCAATGGCACCTCGCCCTGTAATTTCTGCAACTCCTGTACCAGCGCACTTAATTTCGCCTGTTCACTGGCTTCAAGCTTATGCTCGCTATTTTCCAGCTTGAGGCGCAGCGTTTGTATCTGCGTGGACAAATCCTGTTCCTGACGCCAGCGTGTGGATAGCGCAAACTGCTCTGCCAGCAGCCGGACACGCAAATTGCTGCACTCCGCCAGGCGTGACTCATGTTGATTGCTGATGCGGTGCTCACGGCTGATCTGGCTGATTTCGACGGTCAATTGCTCCAGTCGTTTGGTGACGGTTTCCAGTGGTGCTGGCGTGGCATGCTGTGCCAGTGCAACTTTGGCGCAGGCGGTATCCAGTACGCTGATGGCTTTATCCGGCAGTTGCCGCCCGCTGATGTAGCGGTGTGATAATCGGACTGCATCGATAATAGCTTGATCCTGGATGCGTACATTAAAATGCTGTTCCATGTGCGGCAACATGCCGCGCAGCATGGCGCAGGCAGTGGCCTCATCCGGCTCTTCGATTTTGATGACCTGAAAGCGCCGCGCTAAAGCAGCATCTTTTTCAAAATAGGTTTTGTATTCGCTCCAGGTAGTGGCGGCGATAGTGCGCAATTCGCCGCGCGCCAATGCCGGTTTGAGCAAGTTTGCGGCATCGTTCTGCCCTGCTTGCCCGCCTGCGCCTATCAGGGTATGGGCTTCGTCGATAAACAGGATAATCGGGCGCGGGCTTTTCTTGACTTCGTCGATGACGGATTTGAGGCGATTTTCAAACTCGCCCTTGACGGATGCACCTGCTTGCAGCAAGCCCATGTCCAGCGTATGCAGCTCAACATTATCAAGCACGGCGGGTACATCATGCGCGGCAATGCGCAACGCCAAGCCTTCTACCACCGCCGTTTTACCGACACCTGGCTCGCCGGTGAGGATAGGATTATTTTGCCGGCGACGCAGCAGGATATCGATAGCCTGGCGGATTTCGGCATCACGCCCGATCACCGGGTCCAGCTTGCCGTCGCGGGCGCGCTGGGTGAGGTTGGTGGTGTACTGATCCAGTGCCGGCGTTTTGCTGGCTGTCGGCTTGGTCATCCCATCCATTTCGGCTTCCGGCGCATCAGCAGCGGTAACTGTCGGGGTCTCTTGCGAGCCAGCGGTCAGCCCATCGAGGTCATGCTTGAGCTTATCCAGCGCGATGCGGCTGAACAGCTTGGAGCTGCGCCATGCCAGTTGCTGTAATTCAGGGGCAGTGAGCATGGCCAGCAACAACTGGCCGCTGCGGATGCTCGCGCTGGCATTATCCAGCGAAGCAATGAGCCATGCATGCTCAAACAGTTTAGCCAGGTTGGGCGAGAACACCGGTGTACGACTGTTACCGCTTTGGAACTGTTCAGTGACTGCCTGTAAATCCCCCGCCAGTTGGCGCGGGTCTATCTCATTGCGCCGCAGTATCAGGCTGAGGTCGCTTTTTTCCTGCTCCAGCAAGGCAAGCAACAAATGCTCGATATCGACTTCATAATGCCCGCGGCTGATGCAGATATTGGCCGCACGTTCGGTCGCCAGACGCGATGTGTCATTCAGTTTAGTGATCAGTGTTTTAAGATTGATGCTCATATTAACCCCCTGTATTTATTATTTATTTGAATCGCAAATGCGCTGCGTTACGACTGTTTCATTCAATTGCATTAATGGTGTAACAGATATCGTGACGATCTTCCGTGGCGGGCTGGCTCACCAGAAAGGTGTCCCAGCCTAACCGGCCTTGCCGCTCATCGGAGCCCAGCTGATTACCCTTTACATGACACGCTGCCAATATCAGCTGTATCTCGTATTCGAATTCGTGATGCGTCAGCAGCATGAGCAACTTGTCCAGTGCCTGTGCAGATTGCCCACCGGGTAAAAATTGCTCGAACTGGTTTTTATCCAGCGCGCCAAGCTCGATACGGATGCGCAGATCACGCTGCCACACCCGCTCCCCCGCCATTGCGGTGACGCCAAGCACGGCATTATTGCTACCCAGACTGGTTTGCTGAGTCTGTGGAACGCGATACCAGCTACCTGTAAACATGACGACTTTGACCGGCACAACAAAATAAGCGGCCAGCGTGCGCTGCAACACCACAGCCGACACCGGCCGGCGTCGTATGGCACCCGCAAAATGCGCAATGCTGGCATCCAGCACGCCATGACCATCCTGCTGCAAGCGTGCCTGCAAATCGGCATGCCCCAATCCCGATAACGACAGCAACATCGGCAGAAATTTGTCCTGACCGTGCCGCTCATAACCCAGCGCCAGCCTGTATTTGCACCATGACTGATAAAACAGGCTGACCGCCCGACTGGAAAAAACATCCAGAAATGCACGTGGGGCATCATCCCTGTTGTACAGTGCATGCGCAGAAATCTGCTCGGTGTAATGGTTAGGCAAGCTGCCATTACCCCCCAGAAACCCCATAAACGCGGGGGTGATGGTGATGCTATGCACGTCCTGCGCGGTCAGTGCCGCTGGTGCTAAAAGATCCGTAACTTCAGCCGCTTCTACCTGTTTACGCGTGACCTGCAAGGCTTCAATCTGGCTGGCCGGAAACTGTAACGACAGGCTGTTACGAAACCGGATGTAATCGGCCAGTGGTTTATCTGTCGTCACCCCGCTCTGCTTCAGCCAGCCTTCAAGAAGACGCACCGCCTGAAAAAATCCAAAGCGGTGTGGCTGGGTAGTCAGCTGCTCAATTACAGCAGGCTTAAATCGCCGCTTCTCGGTTTGCATCGCAATAACTCTTCCCCGCTGCGTTTCGATAAAATAACCAGTTGCACAAAGCTGTTTATGTGAGCATACAAGCCCAGAAATTGCTCCAGCACGCTGGCAAAACCATAGATGCCACTACCGACGAAACTTTCTTCATCGATGGTAATTTGCACTTCTATGCCTCGTACCAGACAGGCGAATGGATTACCCGGCAGCCACGCAGTCACCGGCCGGCTATACATGGCGACAATGCCGCCCAGTTGCCGCCGCGAAATGGAGCTACGCGGCAGGTCATACAAAGCCAGCGTTTCACGGAATGCATCAATGCCGCCCTGGCTTAATGACAAATGATTCAGCGACAGTTGGGAGATCAGCCGCCAGTGCGCACCATGCCCCCGTTCAAACCGGTATGGCTCGGTCGGTTTGCGTAAAAAACTGATATTACGGACGACGGAACCGCCTTCCAGAAACAGGTCGCCGCCGGGCAAGCCATAGCTGAGCTGTGTCGGCAAATCTCGGTTTGAGCAAGTCAGCCCTATGCTCAACGTATCCGTTGCGATCTCGGCAGGATTGAAGTCGATATCCACAATGGAAATCTCGGTTTCATAACCGGGGCTCTTGATTGCGGTCATATCATCACGCCGCTGTACCCAGTAATGGCCGTCACGCTCAGCGCTCTCGCCATGACGCAACCCGTAGAACGGGCGAAACTCGGTGATGGACTCACCCTGTGGGGTCTGCCTCACCATGCGCACGCTGTCTATCGAATACACTTCATAGGCATAGGCACGTCTTGCATCGGCCAATACCGGATAGGCCGCGGTGGTATGTGTCAGACGGATAGGCTCACCACGCTGCGCGAACAGATTCACTACCGGCGTGCAGCCTAGTAGCAGTTTATCTGTGGACAATGTGCCCAGAATGCGCGACAGATTGGAATCGGCACGCACGTCTGACAACACCAGATGCAGGCTGAAGGCGTTACACCCTGCGGGCAACAGCTTGCCTATGGCAACCAGATCGATTTCAAAGAAATTAAACTTGTCGGGAAATGCGAAATACTCGGTCAACAGGCGGTACGCCGGATGCGACTGTGCCGGAAACGGGATAAGTGCCTCCTCTTCAGCGAAGCCGACAGGCTTGAGCGGCACCGCATCCAGAGAAATCCAGCGACCGGTGTGTGGCGTTTCGATGTAAGCGCGTACGGTACGCATGAATAACGCATCGCGAAATGCGGCGCAAAATGAAGGTTCGCCATGCATGAATACACGCACTGCATTCAACTTCAATTGCGCCAGACTGATTTGTTCCGAGGCGGTTTCCACCCGGATGGTTATGGCCGAGCTGGCATTCGCTGGCAGCGTCGTCGTATCCGGTGCATCGACTATCGGATCAAACTGCGCCTGCGTCAACCGTATCGGCGCGATACTCAGGTCGTACGCTGTTCTGAATTTGCATGCCAGCCCTTTGACCGGCCGGGCAGTTAACTCGGTGCCCCGCGCCAGCACATTGGCGCTGGTTAATTGGGCAGCGGCCGCAGCATAGTCAAAATGCGCGATAGAACAGGAAGGAAAAGGCCGCAGGTAATGCGGGTACATTACTTCGAACAAGGCTTCAGTAAATTCCGGATAATCGTCATCGAGGCGCCGCGATACGCGCGCGGTCAATAGCGCAAATGACTGGATCATGCGCTCGATATGCGGGTCTTCCGACACCTCCCCGGACATCTGCAACTGACTGGCAATTTTGGGGTAACGCTCGGCAAATTCACGTGAATAGCGGCGAATAAAACTGAGCTCCTGCTCATAATACGGAAGTAAATCGTCCATGCTTACGCCTTATGCACGCGCACTGCGCCGCGCTTTAGTAATGGAATATTGCAGACTGGATGCTTGCAGCACCGCATCAAAATTGACCGGTTCCTGCGCCATCTCCAGTACCAGCAACGCAGCAATGGCAAAATTCAGACGATTGGTTGAGCCGTCTTCCAGCTCCAGCGATGCGCGCACATTACGCAAACGCGGCTCATGCCGCGCAATGGTCTGCTCCAGCGAGCGACAAATGTAATGGCGGTCATCGGCACTGGCCAGGCTCATACCGGCAAAATCATTCAGGCCGTAGGTAACAATGGATTTGCTGCATTCCGGATAGCGCTTCAGCATCTCTTCCGAAATCACAGAACGCGTGTTGAGTAATGACTCCAGGTCTCTGGCTACCACATCTTTCATTTCTTCCAGTGACAGGCTGGTCACGACATTTATCGATTGCCCCATACTGCCTGCCATCAACTTATCGAACAATCCGGGAGCGTAACCCTTCATTTTCATCACCCAAACGTAACACCAAAACAGGAAGGAACCGCAGCCAGGCCGCGGTTCCGCACAACAAATTACACGGTTTTATTGGTTGAAAGATCCCAACCGCCAGCTGTATTACCACCAGCACCGCCAGAGACTTTCTGTTGCAGATATTTCCATTTGACTTGTGAGTATTTCAGGCTCACGGTCTCATGCAGAATATCCCCACCATCTACGACAGGCGCGACACCACTTACCAAAACATTCAGCAATTCAATTTCAAAATATTTAACACGCTCACCCTTGCTGTCAGCGCGTAAAAATTCGAACTTGGCTTTGGGGAAGGTCTTGCCAGACGAGCAGTTCTGTAACAACAAAGGCGTAGCCAGGTCAGCCAGCTTTGTCAGTACAATATCCTTGTGCTCGCAACGTTCTGCAGTATGACCACCACCGGTCGATGCTGTAGCCGACTTAGGCTGCAGCACTTCCCAGGCTACCGACTTGCACTCTATCCAATCTTTATGCGCGCTGTCGGTCGACTCGCCTTTGATTGTGTCAATTTGTAAATAAACATCTATTGCCATTAAAAAACCCCCTTAAGTTAATTGATTTTACGATTTGGTCGATTGAGGCAGCTCCGCGACCAAACGGAGTGAAACCGAAAGTTCGTCCAGCTGAAAATGCGGTCTCAAAAACGATACGGCGCGATATACGCCAGGCCGACCAGGTACTTCGGCCACTTGAACAGAAGCTTCACGTAAGGGGAATTGCGCTTTAGCTTCCTGGCTGGCATTGTCGTCCAGCAACACATACTGCATCAGCCAGCGATTGAGGAAATCCTCAACATTGGAGGCTGCTGCAAAACTGCCGATTTTGTCGCGCATCATGGCTTTCATGTAATGCGCAATGCGCGATACGGTAAACACATACTGCAACTGCGCAGATAGCACCGCATTGGCATTGGCGGAATCGGTATTGTACTTTTTGGATTTCTGCGAAGATTGCGCGCCGAAGAAGGCCGCATAATCAGTATTTTTACAATGCACCAGCGAAATAAAGCCCAGATCACTCAACTCTTTTTCACGTCGGTCGGTAATCGCAATTTCCGTCGGGCATTTCAGTGCTACTTCACCCTCATCGGTTTTGAAGGTATGCGTTGGCAAATCTTCCACCAGACCGCCGCCCTCTACGCCACGTATCGCTGCACACCAGCCAAAATCTTCGAAAGCCTTAGTAAGCTTGGCACCAAAAGCATAAGTTGCGTTGCACCACAGGTATTTGCTGTGATCAGTGCCATCCACGTCTTCTACAAAATTGAAGCCTTCGACCGTGACGCCATCTTTCGGATTAAATGGCAAACGCCCCAGAAAGCGTGGCAGTGTCAAACCGACATAACGCGCATCTTCTGATTCCCGGAATGATTTCCATTTTGCATATTCGACCGTATCAAATACTTTGGATAAATCGCGTGGCTTGCCTAAATCTGCATAGGTATCCAGACCGAATAATTCCGGTGAGGCCGCTGACACAAATGGGGCATGTGCAGCGGCTGCGATATGCGACATCTGCTCGATGAAATACATGTCTTCAGGCTGCCTGGTGATTTCAAAATCACCCAGCAAGGTACCAAAAGGCGCGCCACCGAACGTACCGAATTCTTCTTCGTATACTTTCTTGAACATCACGCTCTGATCAAAATCCAGCGCCGACTGGAAATCCTTCACCAGTTCTTTTTTTGTTGCATTCAGCACTTTTATTTTCAGATTAGGACTGGTGGAAGTATTGCGTATCAAATAATTCAATCCGGTCCAGCTCGACTCCAGCCGCTGGAATTCCGGCGCATGCATGATTGCGCTAACCTGAGCGGAAATAAGCTGATCCAGTTCGGCAACCCGCGCATCCAGAGTTGCAGTGAGATTAGCGGACATCACCACCGTACCTTGCATCACCTGATTAACCAGTTCGGATATCAGATCCTTGGCACGATTGTGTTCGATCGTTGATTTTGCCACTTTGCTGTTTTCAACAATCTGATCCAACAGGCTTGGCTCAGCATTAGCCTCGGCAAACGCAACACCTTGTGCAGCATCATGTAATTGAGCGGACATTATTTATCCTCCGACGGGTGAGTCAACTTGCCAAGTGCATTGAGCTGTTCGGTATTGTTAAGCACGTCGTTCAATATATCTTCGAGCTTGTCATTACCCGCCAGCTTGTTACGTAAATCAGCCAGCCGGGTACGTGCTTCCAGCAATTGTTTCAGCGGTTCAACCTGCTGCACGACAGCTTCCGGCCGAAAATCGCTCATGGATTTGAATTTCAGATCCACCGCGAATTCGCCACCCTGCTCACTGAGTTCATTCGCCACACGAAACACAGCACGAGGCTCAATCGCCGTCATCATTTCATCAAAATTATCATTATCGACACTCACGAATTTGCGCTCTTTGAGGCGCTTTTTATCCACTTCGGAAGCACCGCTAAAGTCCCCCACCACTCCTGCTACGAAAGGCAATTCTTTCTGCTCTATCGCATCCCCGATTTCTACGTCATAAGTCATTTGCACCCTTGGCGGGCGAACTTTCTGCAGTTTCTTTTGTATACTTTCTCTTGCCATGATGCCTCCCGATTAATTACAACTCATCGTCTAAAATTAAAAAATAGATACCAATAGCTGCCTGATCGAAGCAGCTTAACAACTACTTCAATGCACCAAATGGATTGCTTGATCCCGACGAACTGGCTGCGGCAGCAGAAGGCTTAGCGGCTTGGGCCGTTGCTGCTGGAGTTTCTTTTTGCAATTTGGTTTTTTTATGATTAACCGGCTTATGGTGTGCCGTCACCAGCACCGATTCGCCCAGACTTTCGCGCAGTATTTTTGCCAGGTCTTGGGCCTCATTGCGTAGCGAACCGGATATTTCATTCTGGCTACGCAAATCTGACAGTGCTTTGGTCGATAAACGCAATCCGCTCACCACGATGATGCTATTGGCGACTTTATCTTTGGCATCGCGGTTTAATACTTCCTGGGCATTTACAATTGCCTCGCTGTAGCTGCCACTGTCAAATTTAGCCTGAGCAATACGCAACCAGGGCATCTTGTCAGCAGGATAGGCAACAGCCGCCTCTTTCAGCAAAGCAGTTGCCTTATCTGCCTGATTGGTTTTGTATGCCGCATCTGCTTTGGCGATCGCATTATTGATCGCCACATTTTCACTCAGCTTGGCAGTTGCAGCTTTGGTCGCCGCATCTTTACCAACCGTAGCCAGATTAGGAGTTGTGTCACCCGGTGATGTTGAAACAGGCGCATTAGCACAACCACCAAGCGTCACCGCAACTGCAAGCCCCAAACCGTAATTCATCCATCTTTTCATTAACAAGCCCCCATTCCATCAGTAAAAATTAATACAATTTTTTCGCGCAAAAATCTTACATGGCAATAAAACCACCAAATAAAACCATACTGCGCGAGTGAATTTTAAAAAAGAAAAATACCTTAAAAACAAGTAATTAACACATAAACAAACAATGAAAATGATGTTTATTTTATTTTTTAGCATTCGATTTTGTTTTTTATAATGCGCTATCAGGTAACTTAGCGCAAGATTTTATGTAAATTATTGTTGGTTTTATATCACATAACAAATACAGATTTACACCTACAAATTACTTGTTGTATTATGTACACGCTAATGCAGATAAATAACAAAAAATGCTATCCAACCATTACCGATCAATCATAAATTTTATGTTTTTAACTAAAACAACATCCCCATTGCGCATATTGATCGCGCTGATACTTACCGCGCCTCTAACCGGCTGCGCCGCGATGGGTGCAGCATCGACAGTCGCCCAGGTTGCTAATTTCGCACTCAGTGCGGCAGGAATCACCAAGCCTGCCGACCCGAACGCAACCACCGACACCCCATTAAAAATTCAGGCAAGCAACGACTTGAATACCGATCACCACAATCGCCCTTTCTCTGTAGTCGTACGCATTTATCAGCTCAAGCAGAGCAGCGCATTTCAGCAGGCTTTCTACACAATTTTTCTGGACGCAGACAAAGAAAAAACGGCATTTGGCGCAGATGTGATCTCCGTTAAGGAAGTCACCCTGATCCCGGGACAAACCTTCGTCAACACTGAAAAAGTCAGCGCAACAGCTGACTACATTGGCATCGTTGCGCTATTCCACGCCCCGGCTTCAGCTCGATGGAAGCTCACCTTTCCCACCAAGGAATTAAATAAAAAGGGCATTGCGCTGGGAGTCAGTGCATGTTCAATAACCGTAGATTCAGGCACCACACTGGAATACAGCACGGCCGCCACCACCGTCTTGAAGTCACCCGCCAGCTGCGGATGAGATGGCGGGTAGCCAACATAACAATCAGGATGGATGAGATAAATCGCAGATGAATAACACAACAAAAGTTTTATGGGGAGAGGGGCTGTTTTTAAGGCCTCAACATTTTCAGCAGCAGGATCGTTACCACGAAGCACGCTTACAAACCATGGCGACGTCGCTGCACCCCTATGCCTGGGGCGTTGCCAAAGTTCAGGTTGACCGTGACGCGCTCGCCAATAACGCGCTGCGTTTGCAGGAGTTTTCTGCCATATTTCCCGATGGTGAGCAATACACCGCGCCTGCCAGCGACAGCCTGCCCGACACCATAGAGCTCGGCGACATTCCTCTCTCGCAACAAACGCTCACCTACTACGCCGCTTTACCCATGGTGAAAGAATATGGCGGCAATTTCAGCGCCACTGACCAACCCAATGCCGCAGCGCGTTACAGCCAGATCAATCTGGACACGCCCGATCTGTTTACTCAGGGCGCCCGCGCCGAACTGACCTATCTTAAAAAGTCAGTACGCCTGGTTTCCGAGCTGGAGCCGCGCGATTCATTGATCAGCTTTCCGCTGCTGCGACTGCGCCGCGCCAGTAGCGGCGGCTTTGAGCTTGATCCGGCCTTTGTGCCCCCCAGCATCACCATCCGTAGCGCACCTATCCTGGTGCAATTACTGCGCCGCTTAATGGATGCCCTGCAAGCCAAAGTCAACGCGCTGTATGGCCATCACCGTGAGCCTAGCAAAAACGTGATTGAATTTCGCTCCGGCGATATTGCGTCTTTCTGGTTACTGCACACAGCCAGCGTCGGCTTTGCTTCGCTGTCGCATTACCTGAGCAACCCGCAACTTCCTCCAGAGCGGCTGTTTGAACAATTGCTCAGCCTGGCTGGCGGGCTGATGACCTTCTCCAAGAATTATGCGTTGAACGATCTGCCTGCTTACCAGCATCTGGATACCGGCAGTTGCTTCTTCCGTCTCGACAGCGTGATTCGCGAGCTGCTTAACACCGTCATTTCTACCCGCCACTTCGCCATCGCGCTCTCGGAAGTACGGCCTTCTTACCACCAGGGGCAGCTTGATTCCGGCAAGATCGATGAGAAAACCGCATTTTATCTGGCCGTCTCCGCCAGCATGCCAGCCACTGAATTGGTTGATACCACGCCTATGCGCTTCAAGATAGGTGCGCCGGACGATGTCGATAAACTGGTGCTGTCAGCTATGCCAGGGGTAAAACTCATACACGCACCGCAAGTACCCGCTGCGATACCAGTACGACCTGATACCTATTACTTTGCTCTGGACAACAAATCGCCGCTATACGCGCGCATGTTACAAGCCCAGGCCATATCCATTTACGCGCCTTCGGGCATACCTGACCTCCATCTCGAATTATTAGCGGTGATGCCATGACGAATTCTGCCCCCTCCCTACTTGACGCCACAACCGCCAGCGCATCATTCGGCAACGAAGCAAGCATGAGTTCGGCGCATACCTTAATGGATTTAATGTATGACGGCTTTTACGCGTTATTCCTGTTAAAAAACGGCAATGCGCCCAAAGACGAAGCTAATTTCGCGCGAAAAATGCAACAGTTTCTCAATAGCATCGATGGCAGCGCCCGCAAGCTGAATATTTCAGCCGAAGATGTGCATGCTGCCAAGTACGCTTTCTGCGCTGCAGTCGATGAAACAGTCTTGCGTTCAACGTTTTCCATCCGCGATTCCTGGGCACGTCATCCTCTGCAGTTAGTCTTATTCGGCGACCAGCTCGCCGGTGAAAATTTCTTCCAGAAACTTGAAGAACTGCGCAGCAAAGGCAACCCGCACCTGCAAGCACTGGAAGTATTTCACATGTGCCTGCTACTTGGATTTCAGGGCCGCTACCTGCTGGAATCCCCTGAGAAACTGCATTATCTGACCGCGCGGCTAGGTGAAGAAATTGCCCATATCAAAGGCAAACCCGCAGTATTCGCCCCAAACTGGGACAGACCCGATCAGATCGTAAACAAATTACGCACTGAAACCCCGTTGTGGATCATCGCCGCCATATTTGCCGTCGTCGCACTGGGTACGTTTACAGGCATCAACAAGTTATTAAGTCATAACACTCAGACATCCATCGCTGCATATAACGACATTATCCGTATGGCTCCGCACCCGGCCACACTGATACTGACACTGCCTTAATCCGCCCGGTATATACCGCGATGACTGAAACCCTTATTCTCAGCCCTGAGCTGGCCGAGTTGATCGCCCGCCTCGGCAGCGGGCTTTCCCAGCACGCTCGCCTGCTCACCCTGACGCAAACTCACCCCGAGCAGCGCCCGGACAATTTCATTGTCGAACGCATCAACGGACAGGAAGGCATCAACACGCCCTTTCGCTTTGATGTCGATGTCTTGAGTGTATCTACCCAGCTACCCCTGGCCACCTTACTCGGCGAACCCTACACGCTGCGCCTACTGCAAGCCGATGGCAGTTATCGTGCCTGGCATGGCTACTGCAGCGAAGCGCGCTGGCTGGGAACAGATGGCGGTGTCGCACGCTACCAGTTGCGACTTGAGCCGTTCTTCGCCTTCCTGCGCATGCGCCATGACAGCCATATCTTTCAGGCTAAAAACACGCTGGACATCATCACCGAACTGTTTGCCGACTACCCGCAGGCACGCCTGCAAATTGACGTCTCCCATACCCTGCCGGTACGCGAAACCTGCACCCAGTACCGAGAATCCGACCTCGACTTTCTCAGCCGCATCCTCGCACGTGACGGATTAAGCTATCGTTTCGATCACGACCAGACCCCACCTGACAGCAGCGCGCCGAGCTTACAGGCTTTTCATACGCTGGTGATTTTTGACCATCTGGCCACCGTACCTGATTTGCCTGGAGGCCGTGCAGTGCGCTTTGCCGGCGTGCGCGCCAGCGACAGTGAAGATGCCATCGACCGCTTCGCCACCAGCAGCCAGATCGTCAGCCATCAGGTAGCCGCCAGCAGCTGGCTCGCCAGCCAGGTCATCGCCCCCGCCGCCGAAGCGAGCCGTGAAGCACCCGCAGCTCTACCCGGGCTGGCGCAATATATCGATACCGGCAATGCCCAGTTCGCCAATATCACTGAAGCCGACACATGGGCCAACAATCAGCTACTATCCTTGGCCTTCGACGAAGCCAAATTCCACGGACAAGGCGCAGTGCGCCGCCTCATGCCGGGGTACGGCTTCGACCTGACCGGCCATGACAGCCTGGGCGCAGCAGGCAACACCTTCACCGTCACCGCGGTCACGCATGAAGCCATCAACAACCTCGGCGCAGGCTTTAATCACGCCACCGCGCTGCACGATGCCGAAGACGGCACATATCGCAACCGCTTTACCGCAGTACCTGCATCCACCGCGCTCATGCCAGCTGCCGCAACACAATTGCCGCAACCAACTGCCCGCGGCGCACAGACCGCATTAGTGGTCGGCCTGCCCGACAGCATCACCACCTCCACCCGCGATCACCAGCTACGCATCCAGTACCACTGGCAGCGCGGCGTATCACCCAACCCCGGTGGATTGACGGATACCGGCAACAGTGTTGACAGCACCGGTCACGCGCCCGGCAACGACCAGTCCGGCACCTGGGTGCGCGTTGCCGAAGCACTGGCTGGCCCCAACTGGGGCAGTTCCTTCACCCCGCGCATCGGCACC
>NZ_BHGL01000029.1:0-6404 GCF_003864975.1 Sulfuriferula thiophila | reverse complement strand
GTGCTGGTGGACTTCATCAACAACGACATCGACCAACCGGTAATCGTGGCGAGCTTATATAACGGCGTGGATACACCGCCCTTTGCTGCCGGTGTCGATGGTGGCATGGATCACGCCGGGGTCGTCTCCGGCTGGCACAGCCAGAATTTCAGTGGCGATGGCTATAACCAGTGGCTACTGGATGATGCACCGAATGAGTTACAAACCCAGCTCGCTACCAGTGCGGCCAATACGGCTTTGAATCTGGGCTGGCTACGCAGCCGTGTACCTGCCTCGGCATTGCGCGGTGCGGCACGCGGCTTGGGGCTGGAGGCGCGTACCGATGCGTGGGGGCAGTTGCGCGGTAACGAAGGTGTGTGGCTGACCACGGCTCAACGCAGCCAATCCGGTGCCAGTGTGACGTCTACTCAGCTGGATGTGAGTGAGGCGGCGAGCCAGTTAACGGCAGCAGACAGTTTGAACAAGACCTTGCGCGATGCAGCAGTGGCGCAGTCTGCGCAAATATCCGATAGTGCATTGAAGTCCGTCCCTGATTTGATGTTGAAGCTGCAACCCAAGGCGGATACTGCGGCAGCCAAGGCGCTGCGCTTTGATGCGCCGATTGTTGGCATGGACAGTGACGCGAGTTTGAATGCAGCAACGCCGCAAAGCATGCTGCTGTTTGCGCAAGGCACTCTCAATTGGACGACGCAGGGTGACAGTCATTGGGCGGCTCTACACACGGTGAGTATCAACAGCGGCGATGCAACGACGTTGTTTACGCATGACGGTGGCATGCATGTGATTGCGGCCAATGCGCCGGTGTCGCTGGCGGCGCATACCGATGCGCTGGAGATACTGGCTGATCAGTCTGTCAATGTGACCAGTACCAACCATGCCATTCTGGTAGAGGCGCAGCAGAAGATTGTGCTGCAGGCCGGGCAGTCAGCCATTGTGCTGGAGGGTGGCAATATTACCTTTACCTGCCCGGGGACGTTCTCGGTTAAGGGGGTGGCGCATCCGTTCTCGGGTGGGGCTAGGGATGTGGCTGTGTTGGGGGCTTTGCCGAGTGAAAATCTAAAATTCAGATTACCTAATGAATTGCCGCATGATGAGCAATTTATCCTTAAAGATGGTACAGGGAAGCCGCTTGCTGGCATGGCATATACCGCCAAATTACCCTCAAATCAAATTGTGCATGGTGTAACAGATGAGGATGGAAAAACGGAAAGATTTGAAACCGATAATGCACAAAAAATAGATATACACATTGGACACATAGACAATGCATAAAGGAGGAAGATAGTGTCTGACGCACCAATTGCTACGGGGACAACCAATACAACTCCGAACTCACTACAGGTAGGTACGACTGATAGGCTTTGGAAACCTTGGAAAATATCTGAGGAGGGAATAACATTCATTAAAGAATGGGAAAAATTCAGCCCTAAAATGTATGATCATGATGGAGCCGCAGCAGGAAATGCGACTATTGGTTACGGATATTTGGTACATACAGGGCCAATAAATGGAAGTGCATCAGAAGCCCCCTTTGTAGCTGGGATCAGCAAAGAAAGAGCAATTGAACTTCTAAAAATTTCGCTCACTGAATCTGAAAAACTTATAAATAAAAAAGTGGTAGTTCCTCTCTATCAGCATGAATATGATGCACTAGTAGATTTTATATACAACCTCCGTAATCACGGCATTCCATTGCTAAATCTGGTAAATACAGGTAGTTATTCAGATATAACGAAAAAACTCAAAGAATACAACAAAGCTCAAGGAAAACCAATTCAGGGCTTGACAAACCGCAGGAACAGCGAAGCCAATCTTTTCGATAATGGAAATTACGATGCGAGTCACTAATTTAATTCTTTTTATTTTCATAGCATTTGTTTCTACGTCAACACGTGCCGTAGATAATTGCGATGCTAATAACTTGCACAATCGAGATCAATACATTGACTGCATGCGCAAATCTTATTCAAAAAAACTCATCGAGTTAAATCTTCTATACAGAAATCTACAAAGAACCATACCATCAAAAAATATCAAAACGCTAATTAAAAATCACGAGTCGTGGTTAAAAAGAACCGACACTCAGTGCGCATTAATTACAGCCGCTTTTAATGAATGGGGTGCAAGTTACACTCCTGATTCTGATTTTCAGTATTTTGGATGTAGAGATGTCATATTAGAAGAACAATTGACTCTATATAAAAGTTTAGTGTGTCCAGACGTTCTTGAGACTGGCGAAAAAGCCGATTGTGATAATCTAAAAACGATACTACATAAATTACAAAAATGATGAATTTATCAATAAAAACAAAACAATGGAAGATTTAAAAAAGATAGGCATCAAGTTAATCAAGGCATTTAATTTAGCAAGCCTTTTGTTATTAATCTCAATAACTTCAACGATGGCTAATGCGGCACAGAATAAAATCTGCTCAGTAAATAAGGACCATGGTGTATATCAAAATACGCTGTCGACGACGGCAGGATGCATTAATTTTCACTTTAACCAAAAAACCAATGAAGTCTGGCTTGGTATGCCCAATCTGCATGGTAAAAAATATGTTGTAGTTAAAATACCGTCAGGCCGATCTCCGGCCTTAAATGGTGAGGTTGAATATATGGGATTTTTCGCACCTGAATCTGTAACCATCGGCAAAAACGAATACATCCCATTACTTTATTCAATGCGAACTCATGATGGGGGTTTTGGTGGTGAATGTGGCGGGGGGGTTGAGTCTTTCCTTACTGTTATAAACATAACGACTAGTGGTCACATTACAAAACCATTCTCGAAACTTATTTCTAGTTGTACAAAAGCACTAAGTTATAATGAAAACGCTACGCGCCAACAAAATGGTGCTGTATACGTGCAGGGTGAATATATATATCGATTGGTACATACATCCTGACTTTGAAAAATCCCCTATTGGTAAAATTCATCTTACAGATGGTCAAATCGAATATATCGATGGTGTAAAGTAGAAACATGTGGGCCACCCACAAAAAGGCCGTGGTCAGGCCTTACAAGAAGATCAATGTCGAGTCTTACAAAACAACATTTCCCAGCAACATTGGCAGCGCGGCATATCACCCAACCCCGGTGGATTGACGGATACCGGCAACAGTGTTGACAGCACCGGTCACGCGCCCGGCAACGACCAATCCGGCACCTGGGTGCGCGTTGCCGAAGCACTGGCTGGCCCCAACTGGGGCAGCTCCTTCACCCCGCGCATCGGCACTGAAGTGCTGGTGGACTTCATCAACAACGACATCGACCAACCGGTAATCGTGGCGAGCTTATATAACGGCGTGGATACCCCGCCCTTTGCTGCCGGTGTCGATGGTGGCATGGATCACGCCGGTGTGGTCTCCGGCTGGCACAGCCAGAATTTCAGTGGGGATGGCTTTAACCAGTGGCTGGTGGATGACGCGCCGAATGAGCTGCAAACCCAGCTCGCTACCAGCGCGGCCAATACGGCTTTGAATCTGGGCTGGCTACGCAGCCGGGTGCCAGCTTCTGCGCTGCGCGGTACGGCACGAGGATTGGGGTTGGAGGCGCGTACCGATGCGTGGGGGCAGTTGCGCGGTAACGAAGGTGTGTGGCTGACCACGGCTCAACGCAGCCAATCCGGTGCCAGTGTGACGTCTACTCAGCTGGATGTGAGTGAGGCGGCGAGCCAGTTAACGGCAGCAGACAGTTTGAACAAGACCTTGCGCGATGCAGCAGTGGCGCAGTCTGCGCAAATATCCGATAGTGCATTGAAGTCCGTCCCTGATTTGATGTTGAAGTTGCAACCCAAGGCTGACTCAGCTGCCGCCAAGGCATTGCGCTTTGATGCGCCTATTGTGAGTCTGGACAGTGATGCGAGTCTGAATGCAGCCACATCGCAGAGCATGCTGCTGTTTGCGCAAGGGAATATAAACTGGACGACACAAGGCGATAGCCATTGGGCGGCACAGCATACGGTAAGTATGAACAGTGGTGATGCGATGACGCTGTTTACCCATGATGGGGGCTTGATGGCGATTGCAGGCAATGCACCGGTGTCACTGGCGGCTCACACTGATGCGATGGAGATATTGGCAGATAAGTCGATTACCGTCACCAGTACCCATAACAGCATACTGGTCGAAGCCCAGCAGAAGATTGTGCTGCAGGCCGGGCAGTCGGCCATTACGCTGGAGGGCGGCAATATTACCTTTGCGTGTCCGGGGGTGTTCTCGGTGAAAGGGGCGAGTCATCCGTTTAGTAGTGGGGGGAGTGATAGCGCAATGCTGGGGGCTTTGCCGTCGGCAACGGCGACATTACCTGAAACGACAAACTACGGGATTGAACTGGACATCGGCAGCTTCTTCAAAAATGATCCACAACTTGAGGGTGCGCAATATGAAGTATGGAGTCAGGGTAATGCACCTGAACTACTTGGCAGTGGCAACATTGATGAAATTGGTCGATCTGAACTTGCAATGAGTACCTCAGCCCGCCCTGTTGATATTTTTGTGGGGGAAAACGAGTGGGAAGATGTTGTAGATATACAGGCAGTTGATACAGATGGGGATGCAGCATGAGCGCTTGGCAGGATTTTCTGGATGACGTGTTAGGGAATCCCGACAAACCGGGTAAAGTAATGATTTGTTTCGTGAACCGTTATCTGGAAGGCTTGGATAGCGCTAAGTACAAGATAAAATACGATGGTCATGAGAAAAGTGGTGAGACCACTACGCAGAACTATTGCGTAGAGTTAACACCTACCAGCTTTAACCCTATCCATATTTTTGTGTGGTCGCGCAAAGCAAAGGCTTATAAAAAGCTGGATGACGCTGTGGCGGAGCCTGGACGCAAGAAGCTGGTGCGTAAAATAATGAAAACATTCAAGGTGCCTGGTAAAACAGATAAGCTGCCTAATACCTTACCTAACAAACGGCCAGACAAGCCTGCACCAGCACCTGCCGCTGCACCTTCGCCAACTGATCCACAAGGTATTACGCCTGAGCAGATCAATAATGAAAATGGGCAACCGCAAGCCAGACCTAGACGACCCGTGCCGGGGGAAATTACAGTGGTGCAGTTAAAGAAGATTTTTCCAGCGGCGAAAGATGGTTTTTTACAAGAAATTGCAAATGAATGCAATAAGGATTTGGTTAAATATCATCTGGATACCCCTTTACGTCGAGCGCACTTCTTTGCGCAAATTAAAGGCGAGACGGGACCAAAGATGAAGCCTGTAAATGAAAGCTGGGAATACTCGCCCAAAACACTCATGGGATTTAGTGACTACTATAAGGTACATTCTGACGAAGCAACGCAAGATGGGTATTTACGTGCACCATCTATCAATGGGAAAGCAGGGAAAATTATGCGCCATGCAGATCAGGAAGCTATTGGAAGAAAACATTTTGGCAAACTTAATGGTAATAGAGATGACCATCCAAATGATGGTTACAATTTTCGAGGGCGTGGTCTTATTCAAATTACTGGCTATGAAAAATACTCTGGCTTCATGAATGACTACCCCAAGCACTTTGAAGGCCAAGCACCAGATTCAGTTAATAACCCAGGAATTGTGAATCAGACACCCTATGCAATTCAATCCGCCATTTGGTTTTGGATAACTTATAAGGATAAACATGGGGCATATGGCTGGCAACTTGCAGACAAAGGCAGTACGCCAACCAATGTTCAAAAAATATCAAAACTAATCAATGGCGGGAAACAAGGATTAGCAGAACGACAAAACGCATTTATTATTGCAGGAGCTGCATTCAAATGAAATTAAAAATTTTTCTTTTCTTGACTAGTAGCTTACTAAGCTTACCGTCTCTCTCTCAAGAAACGCCCAAATCAACACTATGTAATGCAGAAAATGAAATCATAGTTTTTTCTTGTTCAATGACAAATAGAGATAAAAATAAAATCGTTTCCATTTGTGCGTCTGCGAAACAAGGAGAAACTAACAGCTATATTGAATATAGATTCGGTACTGAAAAGAAAATAGAACTGTCATATTGCGTCACCCCCAATAATAAAAATTCCCATATGCTATATCGAGGCTATGCACACAGTGAAGATATTGGCAAAACCGATGTTTATGCCTATTTTGGTTTTGAAAACATGGGGTATTTTTATGAAGTTGAGAATTACGGAATGACTGTTTTCCGTAATAAGAAAGGTGTAGCAATAAATAACGATGCAAATGATATTTACTACAGAGATATTCTATATGGCCTATCTTGTGACACACCTGCAATCGGCGAGAAATCATTACAAAGCAATCTATTTACAGAAGTAAATGGGAAATTGTTAAGAGTTGGAAAAATACACAAATGAAGGGTAATCCCCCCATTAATAACCGCAGTTAAAAGTAGAGGTTAAGCGGCCATAGCGAGTTTGTGTTTAGGTGGGA
>NZ_BHGL01000028.1:121840-152141 GCF_003864975.1 Sulfuriferula thiophila | reverse complement strand
GGTCTGCGCTTCGCAATTCGCGAAGGTGGCCGTACCGTAGGTGCTGGTGTGGTTGCTAAAATTATTGAGTAATTAATAGTTGCTGGAAACCTGAAAGGGCGGTATAATTCCGCCCTTTCGTATTTGATGCTCCGCTCTTTAAGGTATTGTGATGAAAAACCAAAAAATTCGTATTCGTCTGAAGGCATTTGATTATCGTCTTATTGATCAATCAGCCCTTGAGATCGTTGAAACGGCTAAGCGTACAGGCGCTGTCGTCAAAGGCCCAGTCCCTCTACCTACCTCTATTGAGCGTTTTGATGTGCTGCGCTCACCGCACGTAAATAAAACTTCGCGTGATCAGTTCGAAATTCGTACCCACTTGCGTTTGATGGATATTATTGATCCAACTGACAAGACTGTTGATGCGTTAATGAAGTTAGATCTTCCTGCTGGTGTTGAGGTTGAGATCAAGGTTTAGCATTTCGTATAAGCTTTACCGCGCCAAGACGGTTTTCTTGGTGATAAATAATGCTGGTCAATTGAAATCAGCGCCTTTTTGTTAAGGAAAGAAAAATGAGTTTAGGACTCGTCGGTCGTAAGATTGGCATGACCCGTCTCTTTGCCGAGGATGGTAGTACTATCCCTGTCACAGTGCTGGATGTGTCAAATAACCGCGTAACCCAAATCAAAACTCTGGAAACTGATGGTTACTCAGCAGTTCAGGTTGCGTTTGGTACGCGTCGCGCTTCGCGTGTAAATAAATCAGCTGCAGGTCATTTGGCTAAAGCGGGTGTTGAAGCTGGTGATATTCAGAAAGAATTTCGTCTTGCTGCTTCCGACATTGCTTCGTTAACGGCAGGTGGTGTGGTTAGTGTTGAGATTTTCCAGGCCGGTCAATTGGTTGATGTTACGGGAACTACCCAAGGTAAGGGTTTTTCTGGCGTAATCAAGCGTCACCACTTCTCGTCTAACCGTGCAAGTCACGGTAACTCACGTTCACATAACACGCCGGGTTCTATCGGTCAGGCTCAAGATCCTGGTCGTGTTTTCCCAGGTAAGCGTATGGCTGGTCAGTTGGGTGCAGTGCAACGTACTGTTCAAAAGCTGGAAGTTGTTCGCATTGATACCGAGCGTCAGTTAATCCTTGTTAAAGGTGCTGTCCCGGGATCTAAAGGCGGTCATGTGGTTGTGCGTCCAAGCGTGAAGGTAGGTGCATAATGGAACTTAAGATGATTAACGAACAAGGTCAGGATGCAAGCAGTATTACTGCATCGGATTCTTTGTTTGGTCGTGAATTCAACGAAGCGTTGGTGCATCAGGTTGTTACAGCCTATATGGCTAACGCTCGTAGCGGTAACCGTGCGCAAAAAGACCGTGAAATGGTTAAGCACAGTACCAAAAAGCCATGGCGTCAAAAAGGTACCGGACGTGCGCGTTCAGGTATGACTTCCAGCCCAATCTGGCGTGGAGGTGGTCGTGCGTTTCCAAATAGCCCTGATGAGAATTTCTCACAAAAGGTTAACCGTAAGATGTATCGCGCTGGCTTAGCTTCGATATTCTCGAAGCTGGTGAGTGAAGGGCGTTTGTCTGTTGTCGATTCACTGATTATTGATGCCCCGAAAACTAAACTTTTGGCTGCTAAGCTTAAAGGTATGGGATTTTCGGATCGCGTAATGATTGTTACCGATAATTTAGATGACAATCTTTGGATGTCGTCACGTAATTTGCCTAATGTATTGATTGTTGAGCCGCGTCATATTGATCCTGTAAGTATGGTTCGCTATGGTCGAGTGCTTATGACAAGTGCTGCGGTGAAGATGGTTGAGGAGATGTTGGCATGAGTACAGCTAATTTTAAAGATGCGCGCTTGCTTCAAATCATCCTTGCTCCGCAAATCTCTGAAAAGAGTACATATGTTGCGGATAAGCATGAACAAGTTGTTTTCCGTGTGGCATCTGATGCTACCAAGCCTGAAGTAAAGGCAGCGGTTGAAATGTTGTTCAAGGTTGAAGTTAATAGCGTTCAAATTGCAAATGTTAAGGGTAAGCAAAAGCGTTTCGGTCGATTTATGGGTCGTCGTAGCGATTGGAAGAAAGCTTTTGTCTGCCTGAAACCTGGGCAAGAGATCAATTTTGCGGCTGGCCAGTAGGAGTAGAGCATGGCACTGATTAAAGTTAAACCAACGTCCCCTGGTCGTCGCGCTGTCGTTAAAGTGGTTACGCCTGGCTTGCATAAAGGCAAGCCGGTAGCATCTTTAGTTGAAAGCAAAAGCAAAACCGCGGGCCGTAACAACAATGGGCATATCACTACCCGTCATATGGGTGGTGGTCATAAACAGCATTATCGTTTAGTGGATTTCCGCCGTAACAAAGATGGTGTCCCAGCTAAAGTTGAGCGCCTTGAGTATGATCCAAACCGTTCTGCGAATCTGGCATTGTTATGCTACGCAGATGGTGAGCGTCGTTATATTATTGCGCCTAAAGGTATTGTTGCTGGCATGCAAGTTATGAATGGCTCAGATGCGCCAATCAAAGCGGGTAATACATTGCCGTTACGTAATATACCTGTCGGGAGTACTGTGCACTGCGTGGAAATGATGCCAGGTAAAGGCGCTCAAATCGCCCGTTCAGCAGGAACCTCGGTTCAGCTGCTGGCTCGCGAAGGTACTTACGCTCAGTTACGTTTACGTTCCGGCGAGATTCGTAAGGTGCACGTTGACTGTCGTGCAACTATTGGTGAAGTTGGTAATGAAGAGCATTCATTGCGTTCACTGGGTAAAGCAGGTGCTACACGTTGGCGTGGTATTCGCCCAACCGTTCGAGGCGTTGTTATGAACCCAGTCGATCACCCACACGGTGGTGGTGAGGGTAAAACTGCTGCTGGACGTCATCCTGTTAGTCCATGGGGTGTTCCTGCTAAAGGCTTCCGTACGCGTCGCAATAAGCGTACGAACAGCATGATTGTTCGTCGTCGTCATCAACGTTAAAGGGTAAGAGTTATGCCACGTTCTATTAAAAAGGGCCCGTTTGTTGACGATCACCTTCAGAAGAAGGTTGACGCAGCACGTGCTAGTAATGATAAGCGTCCAATTAAGACTTGGTCGCGTCGCTCAACCGTATTGCCGGATTTTATTGGCCTAACTATCGCTGTGCACAACGGTAAGATGCATATACCTGTTTTTGTTTCAGAGAATATGGTTGGTCATAAATTGGGCGAATTTTCGTTGACCCGTACCTTTAAAGGTCACGCGGCTGACAAGAAAGCTAAGAAATAGGAGCCCATGATGAGAGTTTCTGCTGTTTTACGTGGTACGCACTTGTCAGCTCAGAAGGGTCGTTTGGTCGCTGACCAGATCCGTGGGTTGCCGGTTGATCAGGCTTTGAATATTCTTGCTTTCAGCCCTAAGAAGGGTGCTGCCGTGATCAAGAAAGTGCTTGAATCCGCGATAGCTAATGCTGAGCATAATGACGGTGCGGATATCGATGAATTGAAAGTCGCTACCATCACTGTAGACGAAGGTCCTTCTATGAAGCGATTTATGGCCCGTGCTAAAGGTCGTGGTAATCGTATTATTAAACAGACTTGTCACATTGTTGTGACTGTCGGCGACGAATAAGGAACGGTAATGGGACAGAAAATACATCCGATAGGTTTCCGTCTATGTGTAACGCGTAACTGGAGTTCTAAATGGTTTGCAAATAGCCATGACTTCGCTAAGACGTTAAATGAAGATATTAAAGTTCGTGAGTTTCTGAAGAAGAAATTAGCTAACGCCTCCGTCAGCAAGATTGTGATTGAGCGTCCTGCAAAAAATGCACGCATTACTATTCATAGCGCCCGTCCAGGTGTTGTGATTGGTAAAAAAGGCGAAGATATTGAAGTTCTGAAATCACAATTGCAAAAAATGATGGCTGTGCCTGTGCATGTCAACATTGAAGAAGTTCGCAAGCCTGAAATCGATGCTCAATTAATTGCAGCGAACATTGCTGGTCAGCTTGAAAAGCGCATCATGTTCCGTCGTGCAATGAAACGTGCGATGCAAAATGCGATGCGTCTCGGTGCTCAAGGTATCAAGATTATGAGCTCTGGTCGGCTGAATGGTGCTGAAATTGCGCGTACTGAATGGTATCGTGAAGGTCGTGTGCCTCTTCATACACTTCGTGCTGATATTGATTATGGTTTCTTTGAAGCTAAAACTACGTACGGAATTATCGGCGTTAAAGTTTGGGTTTACAAAGGAGACGCTTTGGCCAAGGGTGAGCAACCTATTGCTGCACCAGCTGAGCCTGAGAAACGGGTAAGAAAGCCAGGAGCTAAACATGCTACAGCCAGCTAGAAGAAAATACCGTAAGGAACAGAAGGGTCGCAATACTGGTATTGCAACCCGTGGAAATAAAGTAAGTTTTGGTGATTTTGGTTTGAAGGCAATCGGTCGTGGTCGCTTGACGGCTCGCCAGATTGAGGCTGCACGTCGTGCTATGACTCGTCATATCAAACGTGGTGGTCGTATTTGGATCCGTATTTTCCCTGACAAGCCTATTTCCGAGAAGCCTGCAGAAGTTCGTATGGGTAATGGTAAAGGTAATCCTGAGTACTACGTCGCTGAAATTCAGCCAGGTAAAATGCTTTACGAGATGGATGGTGTTGATGAAGCATTGGCTCGTGAGGCTTTCCGCCTTGCTGCTGCTAAATTGCCTATTCAGACCGCTTTTGTAACTAGAATGATAGGTAGCTAATGATGATGGCGAGCGAATTGCGTGCTAAATCCACGGCAGAGATTAAACAAGAGCTAATCGAATTGTTACGTGCACAGTTCAGCCTGCGTATGCAGGTTGCGACTCAGCAAACTAACAAAACGAGTGAATTAGGTAAGTTACGTAAAAGCATTGCTAGGGTTCATACAGTGCTGCGTGAAAATGAATTGAAAGCGGTGAGCAAATGAGCGAAGCTGAAAACAAAGTTGTCCGTAGCCTAACTGGCCGTATAGTCAGTGATAAAATGGATAAGACTGTCACGGTTTTGGTTGAGCGTAAAGTTAAACACCCGGTAATTGGTAAAGTTATTCGTCGTTCTAAGAAGTATCATGCGCACGATCAGAATAATGAATTTAATGAGGGCGATCTCGTTCTTATTGAAGAGTGCAAGCCAATTGCCAAAACCAAAACTTGGCGTGTTGCTAAATTAATTACGAAGGCTCGCGCAGTATAATATCTTGCACTTTTAATTAAGTGCTGTTATACTCTTGTGCTTTCGTCCCGCTGGTAACAGCGATCTTCCCGTACGGGTCCAAAACTAGCTGTCTAGGCAGGGAAACCTGGCTCGGCGGGTTAAGTTGGAGATTTAAATGATACAAATGCAGTCAAGGCTCGATGTAGCCGACAATACTGGTGCGCGTTCTGTAATGTGCATCAAGGTTTTGGGTGGTTCAAAACGTCGTTATGCCAGCATCGGCGACATTATCAAAGTCACTATTAAAGATGCGGCCCCTCGTGGTCGTGTTAAAAAGGGTGATGTGTATAATGCCGTTGTTGTGCGCACAGCAAAGGGTGTTCGTCGTCCAGATGGTTCTTTGGTTAAGTTTGATGGCAATGCGGCTGTGTTGCTTAATAACAAGCTTGAGCCGATCGGTACGCGTATATTTGGACCAGTAACCCGTGAGTTGCGTACAGAGAGATTTATGAAAATTGTCTCTTTAGCGCCAGAAGTTCTGTAAGGGGGCTACGTGAACAAGATTCGTAAAGGTGATAATGTTATCGTTACCACCGGTAAAGATAAGGGTAAGCGCGGAACAGTTTTGGCTGTTCGTGATGATAATCGCCTGATGGTTGAGGGTGTTAACACTGTTAAAAAACATGTTAAACCTAATCCGGTAAAGGGTGATGCTGGCGGTATAGTTGTTAAAGAAATGCCGATACAGATATCTAACGTTGCTATGTTTAATGCTGCTACCCAGCGTGCAGATCGAGTTGGTTTCAAGATTCTGGAAGATGGCCGTAAGGTCCGTATTTTCAAGTCAACCAACGAAGTCGTTGATATTTAAGGGGTGCAAATGGCTCGCTTACAAGATTTTTATAAAACCACGGTTTTGCCAGACATGATGAAGCAGTTTGGTTACAAGTCCGTGATGGAAGTGCCTTGCATTAAAAAAATCACGCTGAACATGGGCGTTGGTGAAGCTGTTGCTGATAAAAAAGTAATGGAACATGCTGTTGGCGATATGCAAAAAATTGCTGGTCAAAAGCCTGTAGTTACCAAGTCGCGTAAATCCATTGCTGGTTTTAAAATTCGTGATGATTATCCTGTTGGTTGCATGGTTACATTGCGCCGCGAACAGATGTATGAATTTTTAGATCGTTTGGTTACTGTTGCAATTCCACGTATTCGCGATTTTCGTGGTCTGTCAGGTAAGTCTTTTGATGGTCGGGGTAATTACAATATGGGTGTGCGTGAGCAAATCATATTCCCTGAAGTTGAATACGACAAAATCGATGCTTTGCGCGGTATGAACATTACCATTACTACAACTGCTAAAACTGATGCTGAAGCGCGTGCTTTATTGGCCGCATTCAAGTTTCCGTTTAAGAACTGAGGGCATCATGGCAAAACTCGCAGTGATTAACCGCGATAAAAAACGTCGCGCCACAGTAGAGAAATTCGCAGCTAAGCGTGCAGAGTTGATCGAAACAATTGGAAACCAAAAACTTTCGGACGAGGCTCGTCATGAGGCTCGTTTAAAGCTACAAAAATTACCACGTGATGCTAGTCCGGTGCGCTTGCGTAATCGGTGTGAATTAACTGGTCGTCCGCGTGGCGTTTACAGAAAATTTGGTTTGGGGCGCATTAAGCTGCGCGAACATGCAATGCGTGGCGAAGTGCCGGGCATGGTTAAGGCCAGCTGGTAAGCGGGAGAGTATCGAATGAGTATGAGTGATCCAATTGCAGATATGCTAACGCGTATCCGTAATGCCCAAAGTGTAGAGAAATCTGCTGTGGTAATGCCTAGCTCTAAAGTCAAAGTGGCTATTGCGAAAGTGTTAAAAGATGAAGGTTATGTCGAAGAGTTCGTAGTAAACGAAAATGAAGGCAAACCCGAGTTGCATATCAGTCTTAAATATTATGCAGGTCGTCCCGTTATTGAGAAAATCGAGCGGGTAAGTCGTCCAGGTTTGCGCATTTATAAAGGCAGCCAGGAACTTCCAAAAGTGATGAACGGACTCGGTATCGCCATTATTTCCACTTCAGGTGGTGTAATGACTGATCGTAAAGCTCGCGCCAATGGCGTAGGCGGCGAAGTCTTGTGCATCGTAGCTTGATGAGGAAATGCAATGTCTCGTGTAGCTAAAAATCCAGTTGCTGTGCCGACTGGTGTTGAAATCACACTGTCTAGCTCTGTGATTGCTGTAAAAGGTCCTTTGGGCGTATTAACACAAGCAGCTAATGCTAATGTTGTAATTGCTCAAGAAGGTGATGCTCTTGTATTTGCACCTGTTGATGATTCAATACGTGCTAATGCGATGTCAGGAACTATGCGTGCTTTATTGGCAAACATGGTTCAGGGTGTTACTAAAGGTTTTGAGAAGAAGTTGTTGTTGGTTGGTGTTGGTTACCGTGCGCAAGCAGCTGGTGATACATTAAATCTGACATTAGGTTATTCTCATCCTATTGCGCATAAAATGCCAGATGGTGTAAAGGTTGAAACGCCTACTCAGACTGAAATCCTGATTAAAGGGATGGATCGTCAAAAAGTAGGACAAGTTGCAGCTGACGTTCGTTCATATCGTAGACCAGAGCCATATAAAGGCAAGGGTGTTCGTTATTCTGACGAAGTGGTTGTTATCAAAGAAACCAAGAAAAAATAAGTAAAGGCTGAATCATGGACAAGAATACTGCGCGTCTGCGCAGAGCACGCAAAACCCGTGCTCGCATTGCAGATCAAAAAGCCACTCGTCTCGTGGTGTACCGTTCTAACTGTAATATTTACGCTCAGATCATTGATGCAACTGGCGGTAAGGTTTTGGCTAGTGCTTCATCACTTGAAGCTGATGTTCGTAAAGAGTTACCTAACGGCGGCAATGTTACTGCAGCAGTTTTGGTTGGTAAAAGAATTGCAGACAAAGCGAAGCAATTGGGTATCGCTGAAGTTGCTTTCGATCGTTCCGGCTTCCGTTACCATGGTCGGGTTAAGGCTTTGGCTGATGCGGCCCGTGAAAACGGTCTGAGCTTCTAATTGAGGTGAATCATGGCAAAAATTGAAACAAATCAAGAGAGTGCTGACGGCTTACGTGAAAAGATGGTTGCGGTTAACCGTGTAACCAAAGTCGTTAAGGGCGGTCGTATTCTGGGCTTTGCTGCATTGACTGTTGTTGGTGATGGTGATGGTGGTATCGGCATGGGTAAAGGTAAATCCCGTGAAGTTCCTGTTGCTGTGCAAAAAGCTATGGATGAGGCGCGTCGCAAACTGCAAAAAGTTAACCTAAAAAATGGAACTTTGCATCATGCGGTTATTGGCAAGCACGGCGCTGCAGTAGTCTATATGCAACCAGCCTCAGAAGGTACGGGTATTATCGCTGGTGGACCAATGCGTGCTGTTTTCGAAGTTATGGGCGTTCATAACATCCTTGCTAAGTGTATTGGTTCTACTAATCCTTATAATGTGGTTCGTGCAACCATCAACGGGTTGATGCAAATCAATTCGCCTTCAGAAATTGCTGCCAAGCGCGGTAAATCTGTTGCGGAAATCATGGAGTAAGCGATGACTGCTACTGCTAAAACTGTCAAAGTGACACTGGTGAAAAGTGTCATTGGTACGAAGCAATCACACCGTGCATGCGTGCAAGGTTTGGGTTTGCGTCGTTTAAATCATACCGTTGAAGTGTTGGATACTCCTTCAAATCGCGGCATGATCAACAAAGTGTATTATCTCGTTAAGTGCGAGGGTTAAATGGAATTAAATAAACTTCAACCCGGTGCTGGTAGCAACAAACCACGCCGCCGTGTAGGTCGCGGTATTGGTAGCGGTCTAGGTAAAACAGCTGGTCGTGGTCACAAGGGTCAAAAATCACGTGCTGGTGGTTTTCATAAAGTTGGCTTTGAAGGCGGTCAGATGCCAATTCAACGTCGCTTGCCTAAACGTGGATTCGTATCGTTAACTTCAGGTGATACTGCTGAAGTTTTGTTATCAGTTATTGATAAGCTTCCAGTCGATCAAATTGACATCCTGGTGTTAAAACAAGCTGGTCTTATATCTGCAAGAGCAAAGACGGCTAAAGTTGTAAACACAGGTGAAATTACACGTGCTGTTAAATTGCAGGGTTTAACTGCAACTAAAGGTGCACGTGCTGCTATTGAAGCCGCTGGCGGAAGTTTTTCGGACTAAACCTTGGCTGCGAATAAAGCGACAGTCGGCGGAGCTGACAAATTTGGTGATCTTAAACGACGTTTGTTGTTTCTGATTGGTGCGTTAGTTGTTTATAGGATTGGTGCGCACATTCCTGTGCCAGGCATTGATCCGGTAGCACTAGAGCAGTTATTCCGTTCTCAGCAGGGTGGCATATTGGGAATGTTCAATATGTTCTCTGGTGGAGCGCTATCTCGCTTTACCGTGTTTGCTCTGGGTATCATGCCGTACATTTCTGCATCTATTATCATGCAGTTGTTAACGGTAGTATCCCCGCAACTAGAAGCATTAAAAAAAGAAGGTGACTCTGGTCGTCGCAAGATTACTCAATATACGCGTTACGGTACTGTTGGACTTGCTTTCTTCCAGGCACTTGGAATTGCAATTGCTTTGGAAGCGCAGCCTGGTCTCGTTATCGATCCTGGTTTGGCGTTTCGTATAACTGCAGTCATGACACTAGTAGCAGGTACTATGTTCTTGATGTGGTTAGGTGAACAAATTACAGAACGGGGTATTGGTAACGGTATCTCAATGATTATATTTGCAGGTATTGTTGCTGGGTTGCCGCATGCTATTGGTGGAACGCTTGAGCTAACACGAACCGGTGCTTTTTCAATACCGCTAGTTCTGATGTTGTTTGTTGCAGTAATACTCGTTACAGCTTTGGTGGTATTTGTTGAGCGTGGTCAACGTAAAATTCTCGTTAACTACGCAAAACGGCAAGTTGGGAACAAGATTTATGGTGGGCAGAGTTCACACTTGCCTTTGAAGTTAAACATGGCTGGTGTTATTCCTCCAATTTTTGCTTCAAGTATTATTTTGTTTCCTGCTACCTTGGCTGGCTGGTTTGGTAGCCATGAAAGCATGAGTTGGTTAAAAGATGTCGGTGCTGCTTTGTCTCCTGGACAACCGATTTATGTCATGTTGTATGCAACTGCAATTATCTTCTTTTGCTTTTTTTATACTGCTTTAGTATTCAATCCAAAAGAAACTGCGGATAACTTGAAGAAGAGTGGTGCTTTTGTCCCGGGTATACGTCCAGGTGAACAAACATCGCGATATATCGACAAGATCATGGGTAGGCTTACACTGGTTGGTGCAATCTATATCACTTTAGTTTGCTTGTTACCTGAGTTTTTGATTGTTAAGTGGAATGTGCCATTTTATTTCGGCGGTACTTCTTTATTGATTATTGTAGTGGTTACGATGGATTTCATGGCACAGGTTCAGGCTTATATCATGTCACATCAATATGAAGGTTTGCTCAAGAAATCTAATTTCAAGGGCAGCGGTTTTGTTTCACGTTAAGCGGATGGTGGCTCAATAGTATGTCAAAAGAAGATACCATCCAAATGCAGGGCGAAGTCTTAGAGACTTTGCCAAATGCAACATTCAGGGTAAAACTGGAAAATGGTCATGTGGTTTTAGGTCATATTTCTGGAAAAATGCGTATGCACTATATTCGTATTTTACCTGGTGATAAGGTCACGGTTGAACTAACGCCGTATGATTTGACTAAAGCTCGTATTACTTTTAGAGCTAAGTAAGTCGTTTTCCGTGTTTATACGGTAATAAAAAGGAGTTCCTCATGAGAGTACAGGCGTCTGTAAAAAAAATCTGCCGTAAGTGCAAGATTGTGCGCCGCAAGGGTGTGGTACGTGTGATTTGCGAAGATCCACGTCACAAGCAACGTCAAGGCTAATTGTCTTGACTATGTGTTACATGCTAAAATTTAACGTTTTGAATCCGGAGTAAGTAGATGGCCCGTATTGCTGGGGTAAACATCCCGAACCACCAACATGTCGAAATTGCTTTAACAGCTATTTATGGCATCGGTCGCACCACGGCACGCATGATTTGTGCGAATGCGGGTGTTAATACAACTACAAAGATCAAAGATCTAACTGACGCGGATATGGAAAAACTCCGCGAAGGTGTATCTAAACACACGGTAGAAGGTGACCTGCGTCGTGAAGTTACGATGAACATCAAGCGTTTGATGGATATGGGTTGCTATCGTGGTCTGCGTCATCGTCGTGGCCTACCTTTGCGTGGCCAGCGTACACGTACTAATGCACGTACACGTAAGGGCCCGAAAAAAGCCGTTCGTGCCTCGAAATAAAGGATAGACAATATGGCTAAGGCTAATATCAGAGTTCGTAAAAAAGTAAAAAAGAATGTGGCAGAAGGTATTGCCCATATTCATGCTTCTTTTAACAACACCATTGTTACTATTACTGATCGCCAAGGTAATGCGTTATCTTGGGCTACTTCTGGTGGTGCAGGTTTTAAAGGTTCACGTAAGAGTACACCTTTCGCTGCACAGATTGCTGCTGAAAATGCTGGTAAATTGGCTCAGGAATGCGGTGTTAAAAACCTGGAGGTTCGTATTAAAGGTCCAGGTCCAGGTCGCGAATCAGCAGTTCGTGCATTAAATAACGCTGGATTCAAAATCACCAGCATTTCTGACGTGACGCCAGTGCCGCACAACGGCTGCCGTCCGCCTAAGAAACGTCGTATCTAAGCAGGAGTTTTAAAGTGGCCAGAAATTTAGATCCAAAATGCCGCCAGTGTCGTCGCGAAGGCGAGAAACTGTTTTTAAAAGGTGAGAAGTGTTTCACCGATAAATGTGCAATTGAGCGTCGCGCTTATCCACCTGGTCAGCATGGCCAGAAGAAAAACACACGTCTTTCTGACTATGGTGTACAGCTGCGTGAGAAGCAAAAACTGCGTCGCACCTATGGTGTGTTAGAACGTCAGTTCCGCGATATCTATAAAGAAGCTGACCGTCAGCGCGGTGTGACTGGTGAGAACCTGTTGCAGTTGCTGGAAAGTCGTTTAGATACCGTTGCTTACCGTATGGGCTTTGGTGCATCTCGTGCTGAATCACGTCAGGTTGTTCGTCATAACAGCATTTTGGTTAACGGCAAACGTGTGAATATTCCTTCATACATTGTTAAGCCAGGTGATGTTGTTGAAGTTAGCGAAAAATCCAAGCAGCAATTGCGTATTAAAGCTGCTTTGGCCGCTGCTGAGCAACGTGGCTTCCCAGAATGGGTAGAAGTTAGTGCAAAAGATATGAAGGGCACTTATAAAGCGCGTCCACAACGTGCTGAATTGCCTGCGACGATTAACGAGCATCTCGTTATCGAATTGTATTCTAAGTAATCCCGAAGCATTTTAGAGGGAAACCATTTATGCAAAGCAGTACTGCGGATTTATTGAAGCCACGCATCATTGACGTTGAAACTGTTTCACCGTTGCGTGCTCGCGTTATCATGGAGCCGTTTGAACGTGGCTATGGACATACGTTAGGTAATTCCCTGCGTCGTATTTTGTTGTCGTCTATGCCTGGTGCTGCACCTACTGAAGTGACTATTAGTGGCGTTTTGCACGAGTATTCGACTTTAGAGGGTGTGCAAGAAGATGTGGTTGATATTCTTCTTAACCTTAAAGGTATAGCGCTTAAACTTAACGATCGTACTGAAGTTACGTTGAAACTCAGCAAGTCGACTGAAGGTGTTGTTACTGCTGGTGACATTGAAGTTGGTCATGATGTTGAAATCGTTAATCCTGAACATGTTATCGCGCACCTTACCAAAGGCGGCAAGATTGATATGGAGATTAAGGTCGAACAAGGTCGTGGTTATCAGCCTGTCTCAGCGCGTCGTCATGCAGATGATACGCAAACCTTAGGTTCTATCAAGGTTGATTCATCATTCAGTCCTGTGCGACGTGTTGCTTACTCTGTTGAGAGTGCCCGCGTTGAACAGCGTACTGATTTAGATAAGTTGATTTTGGATGTAGAAACAAACGGAACTATTGATCCTGAAGAAGCGGTTCGTTATGCGGCTCGCGTGTTAGTTGAACAATTAGCTTTGTTTGCTGATCTTAAGGGTACACCAGTTGCTGCTGAATCGCCAAAAGTGCCTCAAGTCGATCCGATGTTGTTACGTCCGGTTGATGATTTGGAATTGACTGTTCGTTCTGCGAATTGCTTAAAAGCTGAAAACATTTTCTACATCGGTGATTTAATTCAGCGTAGTGAAAATGAATTGCTTAAAACCCCTAATTTGGGGCGCAAATCACTGAATGAAATTAAAGATGTGCTGGCTTCTAAAGGACTCAGCCTGGGTATGAAACTCGAAAACTGGCCTCCAGCTGGTCTTGAGAAGCCATAATTAAGTAGAAGGAATATAACGATGCGTCACCGTCTCGCCAATCGTAAATTAAATCGTACCAGCAGTCACCGTGCTGCTTTGTTACGTAACTTGACTAATGCGCTATTGCGTCACGAGGTTATTAAAACCACGTTACCTAAAGCAAAGGAATTACGTCGCTTTGCTGAACCGATGATCACTCTCGGCAAGAAGCCTAGCTTGGCTAACCGCCGCCTAGCCTTTAGTCGTTTGCGTGATCGCGATATGGTTGTCAAACTCTTTGATGAATTAGGTCCACGTTTTGCTACACGCAACGGTGGTTACTTACGCATTCTTAAGTTTGGTTTCCGCAACGGTGACAACGCGCCTATGGCGTTAATCGAGTTGGTTGATCGTCCTGCAGAAGCAGAGATGGTTGAAGATACTGCTGAGTAATTTCAGTTAAAAAAAGCCGAGCTTAGCTCGGCTTTTTTTATGTGTGTAATTAACTAAAGGCTATTGTCACCACGTGACAATAGCCTTTAGTTATTAATATTGCCTTACAACGGTTCGAACAGGCTGATCAGTTCATCCGGACTAAATGCGCTTACGCCTACTGCTGCATCGCCTAATATTCCCTGAGCCAGTGCACGTTTCTTTTCCTGCATCTTGATTATCTTTTCTTCAACCGTGCCTATGGTGGTGAGTTTATATGCAAACACAGGATTAAGTTGGCCTATGCGATGCGCCCTTCCGGTAGCCTGATCTTCTACAGCTGGGTTCCACCATGGGTCATAATGGATCACTGTGTCCGCAGTAGTTAGATTCAGCCCTACGCCGCCCGCTTTAAGGCTGATCAGGAATAAAGGTACGTCGCCATTCTGGAATTGCTTGACGGGTGTAGCCCGGTCTTGTGTATCGCCTGTAAGCCGTACAAATGGAATCTTTAGATCATTTAATTCCGGTTCTATTAAATCCAGCATAGAAGTGAATTGCGAGAACAGGAGCACGCGTCTGCCTTCTTCGACCATGTCGGGGAGTAATGAAGTTAGCATTTCTAACTTGGCCGATTGATGCACTTTACGCGCAGCAGGTAATTTGAGCAGTCTTGGGTCGCAGCAAACTTGGCGCAACTTTAACAATGCATCCAAAATCACAATCTGACTCTTCTTAAAGCCTTTTGCGTCAATTTCACGACGAATCTTGTCCTGCATTACCGCACGTACCGATTCGTATAAATCGCGTTGAGCGCCTACTAGTTCACAACTGCGGATAATATCGGTTTTCGCAGGCAGTTCTGTCACAACCTGTGCCTTGGTGCGGCGCAGCATGAATGGCTTGACGCGTTGTGCCAGGGCAACACTGCGCTGTGTATCCTCGTGTTTCTCTATAGGCGTACGGAATTGGCGTTTAAATGTATCTGCGCTTCCCAGTAGCCCTGGTAACAGGAAGTGGAATAGTGACCATAGCTCACCTAAATGGTTTTCCATAGGTGTGCCCGTCAATGCCAGGCGGTGTCTAGCTTGAATCTGATGGACAATCTGGGTTGATAGCGCCTTAGGGTTTTTAATTGCGTGCGCCTCATCCAGGATAAGAAAGTGGAAGGGTTGTGCTGTTAAAAACTCTTTATCCCTTGCTAGCAAAGGATAGGTCGTTAATATCACATCGTAATCATTGATTTGTTCGAAATACTGTTTGCGGTCTAATCCATGCAGCAGTAATACGCGTAAATCTGGTGTAAAGCGCGCAGCTTCCGCCTGCCAGTTAAACATCAGGCTAGTGGGTGCAATTACCAGACTAGGACGATCAGCTCTACCTGATTGCTTCTCGACTAGCAAATGTGCCAAAGTTTGTAAGGTCTTGCCAAGCCCCATATCATCCGCAAGAATTCCTCCCAGGCTGTATTCACGCAAAAACTGCAGCCAGTTCAATCCTTCTTGCTGATAACCACGCAAGGTGGCATTCAGACCCTCTGGAACGGGCACAGGATTGATGCCATTGAAGTTCTTGAGCTTCTGCCCCATCGCCAGCAAACGGTCACCACCTAACCAGCGTGGTCGTGCATTGGCTTCGAGTTCAGCAAGGCGGGTGGCGTGTAATGAGGTGAGTTCCAGTTTGCCATCCTGAGTGAGCGGAGTCTTGCTGTCAAAAAGCTCTACGAGGACTGTTAATATTCCTTGTATGCGTTTTAGAGGTAACGCCAGCATGCGCTTGTCAGGTAGCATGCAAACCAGTTTGCGTTTGGGGTCAATATTAGGATCCGTCAATGCGCGAATCTGTTCAGGTGAATATTGCTGGAAGGTTTGCGCCAGAATGGGGAGCAGGCTAATGCGTTCCCCATCAACATCGATGCCCAGGTCCAGACTGAACCAGTCATTACCAGATGGTTCTTCAATTTCGGCACTGATTTCTTCACCAACTTCGGCCACACGGTATGGGAAGTCGCTCTGGATATCGATTTTCCAGCCGAGGTCGCGCAATCTAGGCACATCTTCTATCATGAAGTCCAGCCAGTCAGTTGGCTGTGCCAGGCTATAGGCAGTTGCCTGCTCCGGTGTCACAGCTACCGCAGGGAAAATTTGCTGTACCAGTGACAAATCTGTGTGGGTCAGTATTTGTTCTGCAAAATGGGCCTCTTGCGCGGTATCACGGTCCGTGATGTAGCGGATATGGTCGCGTCGTTGGCTGATAGTGTGGTTAGGGGCATAGTTGTTAACGCGTATGCCATGATATTCAAATGCAATTTGTGCGGCTGGCAAATAGTGGGTGCTGGTGTCATCACGCCGCTTCCAATGATCACTTAAGCTGACTGGAATTTCATTCAATATCAACACCGGATTGGGTGGCACATTATCCAGTTGTCTGGTCTCCAGTGATTGGGGCACAGGCAGGGTGATATTTGGCAACTGGTGAGTCAGGGTCGCAGTTACTTCAGGTAGCAATTCATTGGGAATCGCTGGCGACTGCACTAAAATACTCGCGACCGCATCAGGTAATCCCGTCTGTAATTCACCACATACGTAGTTGCGCGTGTTGATCCACCAGGGTGGTGCTATGGGGAGTATCTGTTCATGTTCATTGAGCGGAATGCTCAATTGCTGATTGCCTTCATCATCCGCGATCCAGCTCAGTGAGCAATCCCGTGTTTCCCCCAGTCTTAATGCGGGTACGTCGCTGTCACACCAGAAAGCCCGTCCGGTGCTGATTAAATCCCTGATAATTTCACCGCTATGACTGCCGCTGAGTTTTGGGTCAGCTTGGGACTGCGGATTGCATTGCAGGATACGTGCGCACAGCGTGCGATCCAGATTGCTGGCAACACTACCGCCGCGACCCATAGCGACTTCAAAAAATTGAGTGTAACGCATGGCTTTGCCAAAAGTATCATCCTTCTTGAGGCGTGCGCGCATCAGACGCACGTCTAATCCAGGGCCATAGTAAGCAGGCGTGAGTACGTAAAGTAAGCGATAGGCTTCATTTGGCGGATAATCCGGCGCATCGATTTCCGCCAGCGCTTCGTTAATTTGTTCCAGCCAGCTTAACGCCGGGTAAGCCTTAGTTGGCTTGGTCGGTTTAGGCTGAGCATGGGTGGCAGGCTGGGACGATTGAATCAGGCTGGGCGGAGTGTGCAGTGCATGAATCAGCACGGCAATGACGTGTTTGCAGTTACGTCCGATCGGGCAGTCGCATGAACCGTCGATAATGAGTTTGCTGTTACGCATCTGTAAAAAAATGCGCTGGTGATAGGGCAATGCGCGGCTGCCCTGCACTTCGGCCACTAAGGCATTGTCAGTATCGTCGAGATTGACATGGTTAATTTTGTGTTGCTCATAAATTGCTAAACCGCGCTCAAAAAATACTGCGGGAAAAGTTTTTTTAATATCGGCTAGCGTGTACTGAATATGCATGGTGTGTAATGTGTGGTTTAGGCAAGTAAAGGCTTAAGGTAGGTAGCGGTATAGCTGGCGGGATTGTCGGCGACTTGCTCGGGGGTGCCACTGGCGACAATTTCACCGCCGCCATCGCCGCCCTCCGGGCCGATGTCTATGACCCAGTCAGCAGTTTTAATGACATCCAGATTGTGTTCAATCACCACGATGGTGTTGCCCTGATCGGCCAGGCGATGGATCACTTTGAGCAGCATATCGATGTCGTGGAAATGCAAGCCGGTGGTCGGTTCGTCAAGTATGTACAGGGTACGGCCGGTGTCGCGTTTGGATAATTCCAGCGACAGCTTTACCCGTTGCGCTTCGCCGCCGGAGAGTGTGGTCGCGGCCTGGCCGAGCTGGATATAACCCAGGCCGACATCCAGCAAGGTTTGTAATTTTCGTGCTACTACTGGCACAGCATTGAAGAATACATGGGCATCCTCCACGGTCATTCCCAGCACTTCCTGGATGGTTTTGCCTTTGTATTGGATCTCCAGCGTTTCACGGTTGTAACGTTTGCCGTGGCAGACATCGCAGGGCACATAAATATCCGGCAAGAAGTGCATTTCCACCTTTATGACACCGTCACCCTGACAGGCTTCGCAACGACCGCCTTTGACATTGAATGAGAAACGTCCGGGGCCGTAACCACGTTCACGTGCCGCAGGAACTCCGGCAAATAACTCGCGGATCGGCGTAAATAAACCGGTGTAAGTTGCTGGGTTGGAGCGCGGTGTGCGACCAATCGGGCTTTGATCGACGTTAATGACCTTGTCAAACAAGGCCAGCCCTTCAATTGCTGCATAGGGTGCCGGTTCGGCCGAGGAGCCATATAAGTGTCGCGCCATGGCCGCGTAAAGCGTGTCGTTGATCAGCGTGGATTTGCCTGAACCCGAGACACCGGTTACGCATACCAGCAGCCCGGCGGGCAAAGTCAGTGTGACGTCTTTCAAGTTGTTGCCACGAGCGCCAGTAAGCACTAACTCACGCGCAGGATCTGGTTGGCGACGTTTGGCAGGTATGGCGATGCCGCGGCGCCCGGATAAGTAGGCGCCGGTGAGGGAATCCGGGTGGGCGAGGATGTCGGCGGGCGTGCCGCAGGCAACGACATGGCCACCGTGCACACCTGCGCCAGGTCCCATGTCAACGACATAATCGGCAGTACGGATTGCGTCTTCATCATGCTCGACGACAATCACCGTGTTGCCCAGATCACGCAGGCGGCGCAACGTCGCCAGCAGGCGGTCATTGTCACGCTGATGCAAGCCGATAGATGGCTCGTCCAATACATACATCACGCCAGTCAACCCGGAACCGATTTGCGAGGCCAGGCGGATGCGCTGCGCTTCGCCACCAGACAAGGTTTCAGCGGAACGATCCAGCGACAGGTATTCCAGACCAACGTTGTTCAGGAACTGCAGGCGAGCGGCGATTTCCTTGACGATACGATCCGCAATAGCTTGTTTGTTACCTGATAGTGTAAGTGACTCAAAGAAAGTGAGTGATTGCTTCAGTGGTAGGGAAGACAGGGCGTAGATGGTTTTTCCGGCGACGAATACATGACGCGCTTCGCGGCGCAAGCGTGTGCCTGCGCAGCTTGGGCAAGGCTGGTTGTTGAGGTATTTGGCCAGTTCTTCACGTACGGTATTCGAGTCGGTTTCCTTGTAGCGCCGTGCCAGCGTGGTGAGGATGCCTTCAAAGGTATGCAGACGCGATTGGCGTTCGCCGTGGTAATGAAATGCGATTTTATCCTTGCCACTGCCGTTGAGGATAACTTCACGTATCGTTTCAGTCAGTTGCTCGAACGGCGTATCCAGATCAAAGCCGTAATGCAGGGCCAGGCTTTGCAACAACTGGAAATAAAACGGATTGCGTCGGTCCCAACCCTTGATCGCGCCGGCTGCCAGCGATAAATGTGGAAATGCGACCACTCGTTTCGGATCAAAATACTGAATAACACCCAGGCCATCACACTTCGGGCAGGCGCCCATGGGGTTATTGAACGAGAATAAACGCGGTTCCAGCTCTGCAAGTGAGTAATCGCACACCGGGCAGGAGAAGCGGGCTGAGAACAGCGTTTCGTGATTGCTGTCCATTTCTACAGCCAGCGCACGGCCATCAGCATGGCGCAGCGCAGTTTCAAATGACTCGGCCAGACGCTGTTTGACATCGGCCCGCACTTTGAGCCGATCAACGACCACTTCTACAGTGTGCTTCTTGTTCTTGTCCAGTTTGGGTAGCGCGTCCATTTCATAAACGCTGCCATCAATGCGCACACGGACAAAACCTTGAGCGCGCAATTCATCGAATAAATCGGTCTGCTCACCCTTGCGCCCGACAATGACCGGCGCCAATATCATCAGCTTGGTATCCTCCGGCAATGCCAGTACATGGTCCACCATCTGCGATACGGTTTGTGCCGCCAGATCGATGTGATGGTCCGGACATTGTGGCGTGCCTACCCGGGCAAACAACAGGCGCAAGTAATCGTGGATCTCGGTGACGGTACCGACAGTGGAGCGCGGGTTATGGCTGGTGGCTTTCTGTTCTATCGAAATCGCCGGCGACAAGCCCTCGATCAGATCGACGTCCGGTTTTTCCATCAGTTGTAAAAACTGGCGCGCGTAGGCCGACAGCGATTCGACATAGCGGCGCTGGCCTTCGGCGTAAAGGGTATCGAATGCCAATGAGGATTTTCCCGAGCCGGACAAGCCGGTGATAACGACAAGCTGATTGCGCGGTAAATCAAGATTTACATCTTTAAGATTGTGCGTACGTGCGCCGCGAATGCGGATTATGTCCATACCGGGAATACTCTAAAACGGGCTAACCTGTTAATATACCGTCTTTTGCGAATGTTCCCAAGCAAATGAGTAAAGCCGCTGAATTTACAGATGCCAATACCGACAAAATGACCACGACAGAAGTGCGTGCCAGCGTGGGTTTGGCAAGTATTTTCGGTTTGCGCATGTTGGGCATGTTTTTGATTTTACCGGTGTTCGCGCTTTATGCCGAGCATCTGCCCGGTGGCAATAATCACACTCTGGTCGGCCTGGCGCTGGGTGCGTATGGCTTGACTCAGGCGATGCTGCAATTGCCATTCGGCATGGCATCCGACAAATTCGGCCGTAAACGCGTTATCTATTTTGGCCTGGCTTTATTCGCGATCGGCAGTTTTGTTGCCGCAAGTGCCACCACCATCGAAACCATCATCCTCGGACGCGTAATTCAGGGCGCTGGTGCGATTTCTGCTGCTGTTACAGCGCTACTGGCCGACTCTACCCGCGAAGAGCACCGTACCCACGCTATGGCGATGATAGGCGGTACTATCGGCGTGACTTTTGCGGCGTCACTGGTGCTTGGCCCCGCCTTGTATCAATACATCGGCATGCATGGCATTTTTGCGATGACTGGCATCTTGTCGTTGACCGCGATGGCCGTGGTGAAGTGGTATATACCCGACCCCTTAATCAGCAGTTTTCATACCGAAACAGAAGCTAGCCCCGCCAAGCTGGGTGATGTACTGCGCGATACGCAGTTGCTGCGTTTGAATTTCGGCATCTTTTCACTACATGCTGCACAAATGGCGATGTTTGTGGTCATTCCTTTCGCCTTGCGCAACGCGGGTAATCTCGATATCAATCACCATTGGGAAGTGTATTTGCCGGTAGTGCTGATCGCATTCATATTGATGGTGCCGGCGATTATTTATGGCGAAAAGCGCGCCAAACTGAAGCAGGTATTTGTCGGCGCAGTCGGGTTGATGCTCGCAGCGCAACTAAGCATGGCCGCAAGCATGCATCATTTCTGGGGCATTGTGGCCGCGCTGACGGCGTATTTCATAGCCTTCAATATTCTGGAAGCCACGCTGCCATCACTGATTTCCAAGATCGCGCCAGTCACTGCCAAAGGAACTGCGATGGGCGTGTACAATACTTCCCAGTCGCTGGGCCTGTTCATAGGCGGCGTGACGGGTGGCTGGCTGTCACAGCATTACGGGTTTTCTGCGGTATTCATGTTCAGCGCCAGTCTGATGGTGATATGGTTGATTGCGGCACTGGGTATGCGTCCGCCTCCTGCAGTAAAAACCCGGATGTTCCATCTGGATAAGATGTCTGCTGATCAGGCTGTATTATTAAATACCCGGTTACGTAGCCTGCAAGGTGTGTACGAATCGACCGTCGTCGCCGAAGAGGGCATCGCAATACTCAAAGTCGCTCAGCAAGGCTGGGATGAAATTACTGCTACACAATTGATAGAGGAGAGCAAACATGGCGTCAGTTAATAAAGTCATCTTGATAGGTAATATCGGCAAAGATCCGGAAATCCGTTACATGCCCAGCGGCGATGCCATGGTGAACTTAACCTTGGCAACCACCGATAACTGGAAAGACAAAAATGGCGAAAAGCAGGAGCGTACCGAATGGCACCGTGTTGCCATATTTGGCAAGCTGGCTGAAATCGCTGGCGAATACCTGAAAAAAGGTTCGCAGGTCTACTTTGAAGGCAGCCTGAAAACACGCAAGTGGACCAATAAAGAAGGCCAGGATCAGTACACCACTGAGGTCATCGCCGACAAAATGCAGATGCTTGGTGGACGGGGAGGTTCAGCCAGCATGGACAGTGGCAGTGGTCAGTCTGAGAGTCGTCCTAGCCGTCCAAGTGCGCCGGCGCAAAATGCCAGCCAGCCTAAATCCGGCGGCAATAGTTTTGATGACCTGGATGATGATATTCCGTTCTAATCAGTACGTTTTGTATATATGTAGAAAATAATAACAAAGGCCCGCTAATGCGGGCCGTTTCGGCCAGCTAAAACCACTTCAATAACACGCCTTCTTTATATGGCCGGCTTGCACAGCCTTGATTTGCTTTCAGAGATCCGTCAACTTTCGTATCGCTGGCGACACACTTCCTTATCATCTGTGCAGGCTTCCCCCATTCTCATGCGGGACACAACATTAGTTATAGCAGTCCGTATTCTTGCATGCTGCAAGTCATCGCGTACATTACGCTCTAGCTACGCAATATTCGTAATTTCCCGGTACACGGAACAAATATCCATCCAGCATTTTTGAAGCAATTCACTACCTGTGATCAGCGACGATCCGCGTCTTGTCTGTTAATGATGTAGGCAGGAGTGACATTTAAACCCACAGATGCATTTCAAACATGCTCACATAACTTCACCTCCTTGCGGGAGGGTTTTGTTTGAACGCAATCCATGTTTGATTAAATCAGTGCTTCCCTAAGCCTGATCACGTGCAACAAATGAGAATTGCGGCTCGAGCCGGTCCGGTGCTGCCGCGGCGCGCTTATCTCACCACTATGCCCCACCCCTGAATTACTCGTCTTGACCTGGTTAAAACCGTCCGAACTCCATCCATAGTTGCTATATAGCCATGTCACATAGTGAATGGATATGCCTGATCTTAAGCATTAGTAAAACAATATGGTAAATATATTTAACTTTTATTAAACAAGAGGTTCTTGGAAAATAGATTCAACCGTCGGAACCTAAATGACGGTTCCAACATCATTTTTCAACAATAGTGCTAGGAGAGTAAACATGGCCGCAAAAAAGTATGAGGCAGGTGTTAAAGAATATCGGCAGACCTACTGGATGCCGGAGTACGTACCTTTGGATACGGACATCCTGGCTTGCTTCAAGATCACCCCGCAAGCAGGGGTGGATCGTGAAGAAGCTGCTGCAGCAGTCGCTGCCGAGTCTTCCACCGGAACCTGGACCACGGTCTGGACCGATCTTTTGACCGATTTGGACTACTACAAAGGCCGTGCCTATCGCATCGAAGACGTACCTGGTGATGACACCTGTTTCTATGCATTCATCGCCTATCCTATCGATCTATTTGAAGAGGGTTCGGTAGTTAACGTTTTAACCTCACTGGTCGGTAACGTATTCGGCTTCAAGGCAATTCGTGCCCTGCGCCTGGAAGACGTTCGCTTCCCGGTTGCCTACGTTAAATCGTGTGGAGGTCCTCCTCAAGGTATTCAGGTTGAACGCGACATCATGAACAAGTATGGCCGTCCAATGTTGGGTTGCACCATTAAGCCTAAGTTGGGTCTGTCTGCTAAAAACTACGGCCGTGCCGTTTACGAATGTCTGCGTGGCGGTCTGGATTTCACCAAAGACGACGAAAACGTCAACAGCCAACCATTCATGCGCTGGCGTGATCGCTTCCTGTTTGTGCAGGATGCAACCATGGCTGCTCAGGCTGAAACAGGTGAGCGTAAAGGTCACTACCTGAACGTAACTGCACCAACCTGCGAAGATATGCTGGAGCGTGCTGAATTCGCTAAGGAAATTGGCGCGCCTATCATTATGCACGACTACCTGACAGGTGGTCTGAGCGCAAATACAAGTCTGGCTAACTGGTGCCGCAAGAACGGTGTGCTGCTGCACATTCACCGCGCCATGCACGCTGTGCTCGATCGTAACCCGCACCATGGTATTCACTTCCGCGTGCTGACCAAGATTCTGCGTCTGTCGGGTGGTGATCACCTGCACTCGGGTACGGTTGTGGGCAAGCTGGAAGGCGACCGTGCTGCAACCCTCGGCTGGATAGATTTAATGCGTGAGTCATTTATTCCTGAAGACCGTTCACGCGGCATCATGTTTGATCAGGACTGGGGCTCCATGCCTGGCGTGATGCCTGTTGCTTCTGGTGGTATCCACGTTTGGCACATGCCAGCACTGGTTAACATCTTCGGTGATGACTCTGTGTTGCAATTCGGTGGCGGTACGTTAGGTCACCCATGGGGCAATGCGGCAGGTGCTGCAGCTAACCGTGTGGCGCTGGAAGCTTGCGTGGAAGCGCGTAACGAAGGTCGTGAGCTGGAGCGTGAAGGTAAGGAAATTCTAACCAATGCAGCCAAGGATAGCCCAGAGTTGAAGATCGCTATGGAAACATGGAAAGAAATCAAATTTGAATTCGATACTGTGGACAAGCTGGACGTGGTAAACCGTTAATTTTGAGGTCGAATTTACCCTCAATTTATAAATTAAAACTTTCGCTGTGCATAGTCGAATGACTTGCGCAGTGACTTAAGGAAAGGAACGGAAATGGCTGAAATTCAAGATTACAAATCAACTCCTAAATACGAAACCTTCTCGTATTTACCGGCGATGACACCAGAAAAAATGCGCCGTCAAATCGCTTACGTGATCAGTCAGGGATGGAATCCCGCCATAGAACACGTAGAGCCAGCGCGTGCTGATGCCTACTACTGGTATATGTGGAAGTTGCCAATGTTCGGCGAACAATCTGTTGATGTTGTTATTGCCGAACTGGAAGCGTGCCATCGCGCACATCCGAATAATCACGTGCGCCTGATTGGTTATGACAATTACTCTCAGAGTCAGGGTAGCTCCTTTGTAGTGTTTCGCGGTCGTTAAGCAGGTTGGCCAGGTAGACAGACTATCCAGCAGATGACCCTCGCAGCTATTGACCCGTGTGAGGGTCTGTTGAATACGGAAGGATAAGAGCATGAACGACCCTATGGAAAATAGTACAGCAAGTCCACGTTCGTCACGAGCCGCGGCGTTAGAGAGACGACGTGCATTGTCCCAGAATGGACGCACTGCACTCGGCGTAAAACCGTCGCAGCCATCAGCATCTGTGGCTAAGCCTGCAGCGAGCGCTAGTACAGCAACAGTTACACCGCAAGTCACGGCAGTGCAGAAAAATGCGGAAGCTGCCGTACCACCTGTGCAAATGGCTACCCCAGGTTCCATGACTGGCACATCGGGTAAGTCGTTGTCTAGAGCGCGACGAGTAGCCATGTCTCAGGGTGGAAAGTCAGCAATTGCAAAAAACAATTCGGTGATGTCAGCTGCATACAGCCAAGTTAAGGTAATGGATACACCTAAACCTGTAACAGCCGAATCCCCATCCTCAGGTTGTGGATGTGGCTGTAAGGACGCAAAAGCGCCTGACACAACTGAATATGAGCAGGCAATTGAAGAGGTATGCGCGATTGTTGATGATGAACCGTTAGCGGTGTCTGGTTCTGTTGCTTCAGCAGTTCGTCAATTGTGTCAGGAGCGCCGTCGTGCGCTTTCCAGTAAAGGTAAAACAGCCGCTAAAGGCTCAGCCGGATCAGCTGCAAAACGACGCAATGGTGCTAGAAATAGTGCAATGAGCGGGTTGAGCGGGCGCGAAATAGCGAGAATCCGGCGTGAAGAAATGTGCCAGCAAGGACGTGGGAATGACCCTGCCTGCCGACCCAGCGGCCGGGTTCGTCCCAAGCCACCTGCTCCAGCAAAAGTGGAGGCTGGCACAACACTAAGTGGTACGGCGGTAACGGGTACTCAGGTAGAACGAAATGGCAAGATAACTGGTGTAGAGCCAGGTAGTTGTCGCGCGATCACAGGTACTGAATATATCGGTATGGAGCAATATGTGCAGTTATGTGCCACTACCCCAGAGCCTGCTCCGGCAAAAGTTAGTGTCGGTACCACGAGTCGCGGTCAGCGTGTAAGTGGTACTGAAGTGGGTCAGAGCATGAAGGTAACGGGTGACGATAACGGCTTGTGCAAGAGTGTGACGGGTACCGAATATCTTGGTGCGGAACAGTTTGTTACGTTTTGCGACAGCAAGCCTAAGCCGTCGCCAGCAAAGGTAAGCGTAATGCGTACAGCAGCAGGTCAGAACGTAAGCGGTGGCGCTATCGGCCGTAGCAATAAAGTAACGGGTGATGAGACCGGTGCAAGCGCAAAACTTACTGGTAGCCAGTATGTACATAATGAATCGGCCAGTGCTAGTCGCAATGGTTCAGGCGCCCCGCGTAAGGTAAGTGTGATGAGCACATTGCAGGATAGAACTGTGACAGGGACTGATGTAGCAACCAGCGAGTTGGTGACAGGCGCAGAGCGCGGCGCTTGCGCAAGCGTGACGGGTACTGAATCAAATGGTCTTGCTCAATATCAGGCATGTAACCGTGAGCCAGTGGCTGTTCCGGAAAAAGTAAACATGATGCGTACCTGGAATGATCAGCCAGTTTCAGGAACTGCACTCGAACATAGTCCGAAAGTAACCGGCGATGAGTTCGGTGGCTGTCAGCAGATATCTGGCACGGAATATATCGGTCCGGATCAGTACACAGCATTTTGTGAACCCGAACAACAAGCTGCATCTCGGGCATTGATGAGCAGTCGTGGTGCGCGCGCAGGCATTGCATTGCGTGGCGATAAAGCAGAATCAGCTGACAAAGTGACTGGTGCAGCGCGGGGTGAAAACCGGATGCTGAGCGGTACGCCTTATTCAGGAATGCATCAGCGTGTTTCGCAGCGCGGTGCCAATAATAACCCGCATCCGCTTAGCCGTAGTCCGCTAGATGCACCACGGGAAATAGAACCTGCTCCGCAAATACAAAGGGTGCAAGGGGATTTTAGCGTAGCTACTCCGGCTCGCAGTGCGCAGGGTAGTAGCTTGAATCGTGTCACTGGCACTGCTTACGGTGCAGTTGGACGTATCACCGGGCCAATTAACATGGCTGCAGGTCTTGTGTCTGGCACACCGGAATTTCGTTATCAGGAAGATGCAGCGCCGGTAGCTATAGTGCAGGCGCCCGCGGTCGAAGATATGCGTAGCCGCTTGACTGGCGACGGTCGTGAAGGCGGGTTTGCAATTACCGGCGCAGCGTGGCGGCGTAATGAAAGTGTGACAGGGACCGAAGGTAACTCGACCCGCCGTAATCCCACTATACGAGGTGACCAGCGTGGCTTGATGATAGGTGCTTCACAGTTGAAAGACCGCGAGCGCCCGGAATTGCCGACAAGCCGAATTACTGGCAGCAGCGGTAATGATGCCAAAGGCTCTGCCATAACCTACTCTGGCGGTGCGCGCGGTTAACGTGAACGTAGTATTTGAGCAAACAGTAACTAATCGGAGAGTGTAATGAATACGAGAAACCGTCCGGGACGCAACTTAAGCCCGCAACCGCCAGTAAGCCGTCCGCCCTATGGGCTGGGCACGCCTGCTGGTGCGCTGCAGGTGCGTCCACGGCCGGCGGTATTCGCGCTCAATGCTGAGACGATACCTAATCCGGCTTGCGCTACAGATACTGGTCGGCCCTGCCAGCACCCGCTGACTAACGAAGCTGAGAATCAGCGTCTGCTAGCACATGAGTTGGCTGTAAAAGGGGCTTTTGATGCCATCGTGCCCGTATTGAAACGCATCGCAGGCTTGCAGCACGAAACTGATTTTTCCGAGCGCGCGCAGACCATTGCGCGTGAGCAGTTGGGTTTCGAGTTGCCCGCGCAGATTCTGGCGGATGCCTGGATTGCTGATCTGGATATGCGTGCCTTGTATGGCGAGTGTGTCATGCGTACGTTAGGGCTTATGGCAGAGCGGGCAGAAATGAACAACCCGCATCAGGGTACCGATGAAGCCGTCGCGTTCTTTCTCGATAGCGGCTACCACGCGGTGGATATTTCACCCTGTTCGGATGGTCGTTTGAAGGGCCTGGTGCGCTATATCCTGCGTTTACCGGATGGCGCGGTGCGTAGTCGCAAGGCTTACGCTGGTGCGATGTTTGATGTGGATGCCAACGTCAAACGCTGGATAGAAACTGAGTTGATGCGATTCCGCGAAGGACGTCCGGTGACTGCGGATGCAGGCACGCGCTACCTCAAAGTGGCGGTATACCACTGGAGTAGTTCTGACCCGACTCACGAAGGTTGTGCCGCACATTGTAGCAACGTGACGGCCGCGGCAGAAGCTGGGCTGGCTCGCCTGACAGAGTTTCGACAAGCAATCGAAAACAGTTTTTGCTGTGGCGCCTCGGTGGATATCTTGCTGATTGGCGTGGATACCGATACCGATGCAATCAAAGTGCACGTGCCTGATGCAAACGGCGACATGAGTTTACATCGGTATGTGGACAACATTGAGTTGTATCGTGCCAGCGTCAATGATGATGCGAGTGGAGCCAGGCTCAAGGTGTATCAGGCTATTCAGTCTGCCAGCAGCAGCACGGGATGGGCTGAGGGACGTGGTGAGCCACATGAAGGGATGCGTCGACTTATTGCGACTTTGCTGATTAATAACTTATCGCAGATTGAATACGTATGCAGTAACTGGGGTGGACGCTATGCGGACATCGGCCACGCCGAGCGTTTTATCAGTGTCGGTGATGGCTTTGAGGAATTTCAGTTGCGCAACCTTGCGTACTTTGCTCACCTGCATACGGTGGAAGAAGGTGCGCCGGACATGGATGTTGGTATCAAAATTTTTACCAAGCTTAACATCAGTCATGGTTTGCCAGCACCCGTGGCGATACATTTTCGCTATGACAGCCGCGTGCCAGGTTGCCGTGAACGCACGGTGGAGCGGTGCCAACGAGTGAAAGCCGCAATCGAGGGGCGTTACCAGAGTTTGGCACAAAAGGGACTGTTGGTGTGCGGAATGACGGTGCAGGACAAACGCCCAGGTAGCCCGATTGAACTGGTCGAAACGGGTGTGAAATAAATCGGTTTAGGAGAGCGTAATGAAGATTTGCCAAGTGGAAAAAACGCTGGTCTCAACCAACCGAATTAAGGATCTGGGACATCGCCCATTACTCGTAGTGCGCGAAAAAGTGGGCGGGCCACGTCAGGTTGCAGTCGATGCAGTGGGTTGTATTCCCGGAGATTGGGTGATATGTGTCGGCTCTTCGGCAGCACGTGAAGCTGCCGGCAGCAAAGAGTTTCCTAGCGATCTGACTATTATCGGCATCATTGATCACTGGTCGGAGTCTTGATATGGAAATTATGCGCGTGGTGTCAGATCTGGTGGCGACACGGCGTGTTCCGGGTCTGCAAAATGCCTCGCTGAGAGTATTGGAAGATGCTCAAGGCAAAATCAGCGTGGCATGTGATCCGGTAGGTGTACCACCAGGAAAATGGGTAATTACAGCGGGTGGTTCTGCAGCACGAATTGCCACAGGAGACAAGGCGACATTAACCGACTTGACTATCTGCGGAATTATTGATTCATGGGATGCCGGAAACGGCGATTAAGCAAGTTTTTTAATCTGAGAAGGAGTACTAAAAATGGCAAATGTAAGCGGAGTAGCGTTAGGCATGATTGAAACCCGCGGTCTGGTACCTGCGATTGAAGCAGCAGACGCGATGACTAAAGCGGCAGAAGTGCGCCTGGTTGGTCGTCAGTTTGTAGGTGGTGGCTATGTAACCGTTTTGGTTCGTGGCGAAACCGGTGCGGTAAACGCAGCAGTTCGCGCAGGTGCAGACGCATGTGAGCGTGTTGGTGATGGTCTGGTAGCCGCACACATCATCGCGCGTGTGCACTCTGAGGTAGAAAATATACTTCCAAGCGCATCTGAATAACAGGGCAGTATTTAGTCTGAAACCAACTGAATTAGAGAAGAAGGAGTATTAAAAATGGCAAGCGTAACCGGAATAGCATTAGGCATGATTGAGACACGTGGTCTGGTACCGGCGATTGAAGCAGCCGACGCGATGACTAAAGCAGCAGAAGTGCGTCTGGTAGGTCGTCAGTTTGTTGGCGGTGGCTATGTCACTGTGCTGGTTCGTGGCGAAACTGGTGCGGTAAACGCAGCAGTCCGGGCAGGTGCAGATGCATGTGAGCGTGTTGGTGATGGCTTGGTAGCCGCGCACATCATCGCGCGTGTGCATTCTGAGGTAGAAAATATTCTGCCCAATGCATCTGAGTAAGAAAACATAAATTAAGTCTGAACCCAACTGAATTTTAGAAGGAGTATTAAAAATGGCAAATGTAAGCGGAGTAGCGTTAGGCATGATTGAAACCCGCGGTCTGGTACCTGCGATTGAAGCAGCAGACGCGATGACTAAAGCGGCAGAAGTTCGCCTGGTC